>NZ_JBFAQM010000050.1:0-38944 GCF_040677315.1 Actinoplanes sp. NPDC049316
CCACCGGCCGCCCACCCGGACCAGCACCCACCAAGCAAAAAACCCGAACCTACAAAACGTAGGCTCGGGCTATTCCGATGTCCTGAGACATCACACAGGGTGCCCCCGGTAGGAATCGAACCTACGACACACGGTTTAGGAAACCGTTGCTCTATCCCCTGAGCTACGAGGGCCTGCGGCCCATATCGTACCTACCAGGGCGTTCTCAGGAGTGCCGGGGCATCCCGCGGCGTCCCCACGGGTGTCATCAGAGCCGCCGCTGCCGGTTCCGCCGCTGGTACGGGCCCTCGGCGCGTGACTTCCAACAGGAAGCGTGATGGTGGCCGAGCGTGCGACAGCATCGACGGGGAGCCGCGCATGGTGCGCCCCCCATCGGCTCAGGACCTCGGCAACGGAACGCACCCAAGCCCAGTGGCGGTGGAGTGCTAACCCAGACTCAGGTCGTGCTCCTCAAGCGCGCTCTGGATGATCTCGAGCGCTTTCGGGCCCATGCCATGTAGCTTGGCCAGCTCAGTGCGCGGCACCCCGACAAGTTCACTCAGAGCCGTGTAACCAGCGTTGTTCAAAGCCCGCGTCGCCGGCGCACCGATCTTCGGCAGAGTGCCGAGGGAAGAGTCCATGCTGCTCATGATGTCGGGTCCGGTCCACAACGACACCGCCATCCCGCATCGCACCGCGGTCTGCCCCAGCCACGCCCGACGTACTAGTTGCCGCCTGCAAGCGACATGCACACGGACATCCGAGCGTGCCAGCTGCGTCTTCCCGGTGGCGCCCCGGCCGACTTTGCTGCAGGCCGGAACGCCCCGGGTCCTTGCCGCGTCAGCTACCGGACTGTCAGCTCGGCAGCGTCACCTGTTGCGGCGACGGGCGCTGGGTCGTGGTCCCGTCTCCCAGCTGCGCGTTCGCATTGTTGCCCCAGCACCACAAGCTTCCATCCGTACGGAAACCGCAGTTGTGATACCCCACCGCAGCATCGTTCGTCCAGGTCGTGGCGGTGCCGATGCGGACCGGGGCGTACCTGTGGGTCGTCGTGCCGTCGGCCAGCTGGCCGGTCGTGTTGTTGCCCCAGCACCACAGGCTGCCGTCGGTGCGTACCCCGCAGGCCGTGTCGAAGCCGGCGTGGACGCCGGTCCAGGAGGTGGCGTCGCCGACCCGGACCGGCGCGGGCTGCTGGCCGCCGGTGACGCCGAGCTGGCCGTAGCCGTTCTCACCCCAACACCACAGAGTTCCATCGGTACGGGACGCGCACGAGTACGCGTACCCGGCAGCCACACTGGCCCAGGTGGTCGCAGTGCCGACCTGCGCCGGGGCCGCGCGGTAGGTCAACGGGGTGCCGACGCCGAGCTGGCCGAACATGTCGTCGCCCCAGCACCAGAGGGTGCCGTCCGTACGGGTCGCGCAGGTGTGCGCGTAGCCGGCGGCGACGTTGGCCCACGTGGTCGCCGTACCGATCTGCACCGGGGTGCGCGCGTCGGCGGGGTCGCCGGTGCCCAGCTGCCCGAAACGGTTGTAGCCCCAGCACCACAGCGTTCCATCCGTACGGATCCCGCAGGTGTGAGTGTCACCGGCGCTGACGCCGGCCCAGTTCGTTGCCGTGCCGACCTGGACCGGAGCGGTGCGGCTGGTGGTGCTGCCGTCGCCGAGCTGCCCCCGGTTGTTGCTACCCCAACACCACAACGATCCTTCGGTACGGACAGCGCACGTGTAACTGGTGCCGCCGTCGATAGCGGTCCACGTGGCGCTGCCCACCCGTACCGGAGTGGTGCGGTTCGTCGTCGTGCCGTCACCGAGCTGACCGCTGTAGTTGCCACCCCAGCAGGACAATGCACCTGCACTGCTGATGGCGCAGGTGTGGGAGTACCCGGAACCCACGCCGGGCGCCGTGGAGGCAGCGGCCGCGGCGGCAGGCGCGGCGAACAGAGCTGCTACAAGTCCGGCCACCGTCAGCACGACGGTTCTCGCTCTTCGACCTGCGAACACGTGGGAACTCCTTGTCTCACCAGCACTGCTGTCCGATGCGGCGGAGCGGCATTGCCCCACGAGAGCCCGGCCGGCACGCCGGGACCCACCAGCAGACTATGGGAGCGCTCCCACACATTCAAGAAGGTCATTACTTCCGAGACTTCCGCTCATCACGCCGTGGTCACGCAGTCGGCGCGTCCCGCCATGGCAAGGGCCGGGAAATGCGACGCCACCACCATCGATCCGCGACAGGCACATCGTGGGTCGCGGCTGCGAGCGCCTTCCCGCCGTCGTCCTCCGTAGCGGCGGCGAACCGACTGTCCACCTCGGCGACAGCCCGCTCGACCGTGTCCTTGACGGGCTGAGCCAATGCCTCCACAACATCAGCGAGATCGTCCCGTGTCGTCAGGTCCTCCCGGTAGAACTCCGCGGGATACCAGCCGTCCGGAGGCCACCCCTCGACAAGCCGGGCAACCATGGCTTCCCAGGCACCGAGCAAATTCGAGACATCGCCGGCTACGTGTTCGCGAAGCCGGTCGGTGATCGGCGTCGGCATTCGGTAGCTGTGGATGACCTCCGGCAGAGGAGCCACGGGAAGCCCCGGGAGCTCCACCAGCGGATGCTCCACAGCGTCAATGCGATACACCGCAGCATCGTCGCTGTCTTCCTCATAGATCCGCGCGCGAGTTCTTTGACCGTCCGGCCCCACCAACCAGTACGCGCTGGGCGGCAACGGCACCGATTCGTAGGCGACGACCGTACGCAGTCGATTCGCCAACCAGGCCGCGGCGTCCGATTCCACCGGCGGGGTCGGCAGTGTATTGCTCAAGTAGATGTCGAGGTGCCAATGCAGATCGCCGGTGAGCGGCGTGACAGTGCAGCTGACCGGCGCGTCCCAATTGCGGTCGTCGTCGCCCTCGTCCCCGACGTCTACGGAATCGGGCGTGAGCGACAACAGGTCGGCGAGGGCCGCGGCGAGCCGATCCCGGTCGAGCTCGCCGAAGATCAGAAGACCGTAGTTCACGGCTGGTACGTCCCGTCGTAGATCGCCATGAGGTCGGCCATCGCTCGCGGATCGCCCCGACCGACGTCGAGCCGCGTCGCCGGACGGCTGCGCGGGACGCCTTACCAGGTACGTGCCCAGTCGGGCGGAGGGACTACCCGCAGCTCCGGCTCGCCGCTGATGGGCTCCATGGCGTACAGGACGGTGAGTTCGTCGCTGTCCGGATCGGTGAACACCCGCCCGTAGCTGCCGTCCGCGGCGACAAGGAACCAGTAGTCAGGGGCCTGACTACCCTCGTCCACGAGCGCCCGGGTGCGGGCGACCCGGCAAACTGCCTGCGCGAGCTCGAGCTCGGTCGCTTCGGTCAGCTCGTGCAGCCGCTCGCCGCCGCTCAGCTCGTGAGAGAAGGTTCCTCCGGCCGGGGTGATCAGGGCTACGGGGTCTGGGCCCGGATATGCGTTGAGCCTCTCGTAGGGCCCGACATACACGAGGTTCGTAGGCAGGTTGTAGACCGTGTGCAGTGCCTGCCGCAGGTCCTCCGCTGAGGCCCTGCCGTCGAAATAGATGCCGTACGTCATGGTTCACCCTCGTAGCTCTTGTGGTGCTTGAAGACCTCGAATGCCGCACGCCAGTCTGCGTCACTGATGCTCGGGTCACGGGCCAACGCACCTCTAGCCGCACCGACATCGCCGCCGGAACCGATGAGCTGCTTGAGAACCTTGTACTGGGACCGCGACAGGTTCACAAACCCGGGGCCCGACGCCGGGATGACGGTCCCGCCCGGCTCGACCAGGTACTGCCTGCCATTGATCTCATAGCGATTGCTGTCGGTTATCCACTTCCCTCCGCCCGCCGAGATGTCCGCCAGATCGGCGCCCACGTCCGTGCCCGGCAGCACGATCGTGTTCTTCTCCTTGGCGGGGTTGCTGGGCCGAATGCTGTTCAGATTGTGGCGACTGTTCGGCGGCTTCAACGGGGTCTTCGCTGCCGGTCCCCGCACCGGCGAAACGCCCGGTGCGGCCGAGCTTCCAGAGGTGGTTCCGCCGGCGCCGGGCCGACCGGATCGAGCAGATTCGGCAACCTGCGCATGTGCCGCAGAGACGCTGCGCGGATCTCCGGCGCCACCGGCGGCATTGCGCCGCCCCGGCGGATCACCTCCCCCGCCGTCGCCGCCCTTCGCCGACTGACCGGGAGAGGAATCCCCGTGGCGCGGGGTGCGAGGCTTCGCCATGCGCCCACCTGCCGTCCGTGGCCCTCGTTATGCGACGACCATCGTATCGACCGGGGCCATACAGGGATATCGTCGCCCAGAGCGGCCCTCGCCACCCAACTCAAACGCCGGCGCGGCCTGAACGGACCGGGCGGCCGTTGACCGTCAGGCGGAACTTCGACCCGCGTACGCCCACCGGCACCGGCTCCAGCGCGATCCGCGGCCCGAACTTCGTCAAAGTGATGAGCAGTCCCCATTACCATGCGGCGGGCGGCGACTGAGGACAGAGGAGCGTGGAGGCAGCCATGACCGCTTCGATCGGCATTTGGGCCCACGGTGACCGAACCGGTGACGTCGTGCTGTACCGATGGGAAGCCGACGAGCAAACCGGCTTCGTGGCTTTCGAGGTTCCCGCCCTCAAGTTCCGTCCGGCGGACGACAGCGGCCGGCCGATCGGCGACCTGGTCATCGATATCGCCGCGGACGAGTCAGCGGGAACCGCGGACGGTGTGGACCAACGGTTGTTCAGCCGAGCCGCTGTCGCGATCATGCGCGCATACCGGCGAGCAGGAGCGGCCCCGGCTACAGCACATGCCTACTACCACTAGCGTCCGACGCCTATTCGTAGACGGTCTCCAGACCTCGACGGACATGAACGAGTCGGTTCAGGAAGGCGCGCGTTTCGGCGTCCGACGCGTAGACGATGGTGCCGCGCATGCCCCGGGTCATCAGGACCTTGTAGGTGTTGCGGATGAGCCGGTCGGCTTCCGCATCGCTGACCGCCTTGCGGCTGCGGAAGTTCGGGTCCTTGAATTCATCGCGGTTCGTGACGAGCCGGCCGTTTCGCGCGACGAGGTCGGGGCCGATGATGACGCCGGACCATTCGTACTCGAAGCCCTGTGCCGTGTAGACGCAGCCGACCTGTCCGAAGCCGTTCGGATCAGTCGCCCAGAAAGGGCTGCCGGGCGCGTCCCCGACGCTCCGGTCGCTCTTGACGTTCCAGGGGCGCGACCAGGTGCCGAGATTGACATCATGGACCAGCGTGCCGTCCGGCCGGGGATCGCTCCACGGCCAGCAGTAGCCCGCCGTCATCCGGGCGGTCTCGCCGGCCGCCTGTCTGGCGGCCAGAAACCGTTCCAGGTCTTCCGGCGTTTCTGCGACACGCAGGTCGAAGCGGCCGTCGCCCTCCCAGACGACGGCGGAACGACCATTCAGACCCAGGAGATGAAGAACCCATTTCTCGTACGCCTCACTACCGCCACAACGGAACTGATCGTGCAGCGACACGAGGTCCACTTCGATGTCGAGCCGCTTCGCGTGCTCGGTGATGATGTCGACGTTGCCGAGTTCCCCGGGCTTGACCACCTGGTGTTCGTCGAGCAGGAAGACCGGCACGCGGGCCGCGGCGAAGAGCTCCTCGAGTTGCGAACGCGCACCCTGTCGCTGAGCCGTCCGCGTGAACCGGTTGACCGAGGTTTCCCGGATCCGGTGCGCTTCGTCGCAGATGAGCACGTCGATACCGTTGCGCTCCGCGGTCATGAAGGAGTTGAAGTACAGGAACATGTTCTTCAGACGGGTGGAGCCCTTGCCCGCGTACCGGCGCAGCGTCTGGGTGAAGGACTTGGATCCGGTGGCGTGCAGCGCGGAACGCCCTTGCCGGGCAAGCTCGCCCAACAGGCTCAGCGCGATGACGCTCTTGCCACTGCCCGGGCCGCCGGAGACCACCACGACACTCTTGTGGTCTGCCGCGCGGGCGCGTTCGACGGCATGCAGGACCAGTTCGTACGCGACCCGCTGCTCGTCGAGCAGTGTGAAATGCGAGCGTTCCTTGAGTTCCCGGGCCGCGTACGAGAGGAGGTGCCGGCTCGGGCGTACCGTGCTGTTCATGAAACGGTCCGCGGCCGCGGCGCCCGGCGTCCCGGCATCCAGGGAAGCGCGGAGGTAGGCGAGAAAATCGCCGCGACGCTGCTTCGTGAAGATCCGGCTCCGCTCGGTGGCCGGCCGCTCGAGCAGTTCGGCGATGTCGCGGTCGACGGCATTGTGCAGGTACGCGGCGCCTGTGACCGTGTTGCGATGATCGGCCAGCAGACCGAGGAAGTCGATGAGGTATCGGCAGTAATCGCCGACCTGGATGCCGGGGTGCAGGCGTGGCCCGGCGACGTGCTCCACGTCCACGAGCGTGTCGGAGTCCTCGTAGCGGGTGGCGTACGACCACTGCTTCATCTCGAGGACGACGAAGGAATCCCGGCCCGTCCTCGGATGGGTGCCGGCCAGGATCGCATCGATACGCCGGCTCGTCAGGGGCAGCTGGTATTCGACGAGCACTTCGACACCGGACAGGCCCGCGTCGGCCAGGTCCTGCGCCAGGACGGACAGGCTGCGGGACCATGAGTGACGTTCGGCGGGGCTTACACCGTGCCCGCTCATGCGTACCTGCTCGGCGATCCGGTCAGCCAGAGTGCCTTGGGTTGCCAGACGAAGCAGACCGGCCGCGGACAGGCGGAACGCCGACATGGATCATTGCCCCCGGGCAGCACGAATCGATCGTGCGGATGGGAGGCATATCCAGGTACGGGAAGCCTGTCGGACCGCTTACGGACAACGCCGACTGTAGCGACATGGTCATCGTCTGGCTACGCGCCGGGTGGGTGATGCCCCTTGATCTTCACAGCCGAATTGCGGGCCGCCTCGACGGTGTATCGGCGGCCGGAATCCTCCAGCTTGTCCAGTGCCGCCTCGACGAGGTCGATACCGAGGACGTCGGCGAGGCGGGTCAGATAGATGGTCACGTCGCCGATCTCGGCGCGTACCCGAGGTCCTATCTCCTCATCCGCCATGACGGCGGCCGACTGTTCGGGAGTGAGCCACTGCAGTTCCGCAAGGAGCTCGCCGACCTCGCCGGCCAATGCCATCGCCAGGTTCTTCGGGGTGTGGAACTGCTCCCACTCGCGTTCCTGAGCGAAGGTTCGGACTCGTTCGGTCAGCTCGGTGATCGACGACAAGGGTTTCCCACCTCGCGACGGTGACGGACTCTGCCGGCCAATGCTAGGGGCCGGTCGCGGTGAAGCCGCGGGACGAGCGAGTCCCCGGGCTAAAGTTCCACCTTGACTTAAGTGTCGTCGGAAGTCAGGCTCCTCTCATGTCGGCACCCGTCGATCATTAAGGAGCTCCCGTGAGGCGATCCCTGACCGCGGCCCTGGCAGCCGCGTCGACGGCCGCGGCGGCCGTCCTGGGCTTACCCGTATCCGCCGCTGCGACGCACCGCGGCACGCCGGTCAGCGGCACCTACTCCACCGGCGCCGCCGCGGCCTGGCAGCCGCTTCCCACCGTCCGTTACGGCACCGAGGACGGCGCCGCCGCCGACGCCACCGTCGTCGCGGATCCGAGTCAGTTGCGTCAGCGGTACGCCGGCATCGGCTTCTCGCTCGACGAGACCAGCGTCTCGAACCTGTGGAAGCTCACGCCGGCCAAGCGCGAGGAGGTCGTACGCCTGCTCGTCGACCCGCGGCGTGGCGCGGGGTTCGACCGGTTCCGGCTGACCATCGGCAGCCCCGACCTCATCGAGCATCTGCCGTTCTGGTCGTACGACGAGCTGCCCGCGGGGGTGACCCAGGACTTCGGGCTCAAGTACTTCTCCATCAAGCGCGACATCGACCTGCACATCGTCGACACCGTCAAGCTGATCCAGCGCTACAACCCGCGCGCGACGTTCTTCGCCTCCGCGTGGAGCGCGCCGGCGTGGATGAAGACCAACAACCGCTTCACCGGCGAGGTGGCGTTGCTGCCCGGCAGCACGAGCGCGTACTACCAGGTCGGTAAGCTGCGGGACGACTGCATCGACGTGTTCGCGCGGTACTACGTGAAGTATCTGCAGGCGTACGCGCGGCAGGGTGTCCACATCGACGCGCTGACCCTGCTGAACGAGCCGGGGATGGACGTGGTCTACCCGGCCATGGACATCAGCGTCGCCCAGCAGCAGAAGCTCGCCGTGGCGATCAAGCGCGAGCTGGCCGCGGCGCGGTTGCGGACCGGCCTGTACGTGCACGACTTCAACTTCTGGGACTGGCGCGACCCGAACAGCACCGCGACGAAGAACTACTACCGGATCTTCGACGACCCGAAAGCGCTGAAGGCCGCCGACGGCATCGCTTTCCACCCGTACTGGGGTGACCCCACGGTCATGCGGGACGCGTACGAGCAGTACGGCAAGCCCGTCCACATGACCGAGACGAGCGACCTGAACCCCGCGACCATCCTCAGCTACTTCCGGCTCGACGCGAGCTCGTACGTGATGTGGGCGCAGACCACCGACCAGGACGGCGGCACGCTGCACTGGACGGACAAGCGTGACAACAACGTCGACTGGGACGAGATCGGCCGCACCACCAAGTGGCCGAACCGGCTGGTCAAGGTGAACACCACCACGCGCGACTTCACCGTCCGGGACGAGCTTTACGCGATGGGCCAGTTCGCGCGATATCTCACCCCTGATCACGTACGCGTGGAGTCGAGCGCGACCGGCAACGGCATCAGCAACGTCGTCTACCGCGACCACGACGACTACGTGGCCATCCTGGGCAACGGCAACACCAGGGATTCGACGGTACGGGTGGAGCTCGCCGGCAAGTCGTTCGTGGCGAAGGTGCCGGCCGGCTCGTACGCCACGTACCGCTGGACGGCGCACGTGCCGCCGAAGCGCAACCACGCACCCGTCCTGCGCGACGTCCCGGCCGTGACCGCGGACCAGTACGGCACCGCCCGCGTGCAGCTCACGGCGACCGACCGCGACCGGGACCGGCTCGCCTACTACGCGGTGGACCTGCCCGAGGGGGTCACGGTCGACGCACGTACGGGCCTGGTCACGATCAGCCCGACCGCCCCGGGTACGCAGGACCTCACGTTCTTCGTCACCGACGGGCGCGCCCGCGACGAGGTGACCGTGCACGTGACCGTGGTGCCGCACGGCGCCCCGATCGGCGCGAAGGTGGAGGCCGAGGCGTACACGGCGCAGCACGGCTGGACCGACGGCGGCCCGAACTTCATCGAGAGCAACGCGTCGGCCAGCGGCGGCAAGAACGTCGGTTGGACGGCCCCGGGCAACTGGCTGTCGTACCGGGTGGATGTGGCGCAGGCCGGCACGTACGACCTGGAGTTGCGCGTCGCGAACGGCACCGGCGCGGTGGCCGCGGACGCGGTGTCCTTCCGCGACGCGCAGGGTGCCGTGCTGGCGAAGCTCTCGGTCCCGGACACCGGCGGCTGGGGCACGTACCAGTCGGTGCACGCCACGGTCGACCTGGCCGCGGGCGACCAGGTGGTGACCGTCTTCTGCGAGACCGGCGGCTTCAACCTGGACTACCTGCGCCTCACCGCCTGACTCGAAACGGCTCGGGGGGCCGGGCCCCCCGAGCCGTCGTGGCGGCTAGGCGCAGGTGACGCAGGTTCCGCCCGGGCCGTCGGTGACGACGATCGCGGCGGGAGGTTGCGGCGGGTTGCCGGGAGTGCCGGAACCGCCGAGGAACGCGCCGACGGCGATCGTCAGCGCGGCGAGGACGGCGAGGACGACAGCGAACAGTTTCCAGGACATCAGGACTCCGGGTCGCTACGGATTTCGGGCTGGGACGACAGGGACGGTGGCGCGGCGACGCGCAGGGCGCCGAGCGCCAGCCCCAGTTGGAACCTGTTCTCCACGCCGAGACGGTCCATCAACGTACGCATGATCCCGGTGACCGACCGGGCGCTGATCCGCAGGCATTGCGCCGCGGTCTGGTCGGTGTGCCCGGCCGCGAGCAGCGTGATCAGGCTGTGCTCGCGGCCGGAGAGCTCGATCGGCGCCACCGTGTGCCGGCGCGAGACCGCGGCGGCCCGCCAGTGCCGGTCGAAGAGCGCGATCAGGGCCTGGACGACCGGCGGCCGGGTGACCTCGAGGTAGCCCCGCTCCAGATCCTGCGGATCCACGGGCAGCAGCGCGGTCCGGCGGTCGATCAGCATGAGCCTCAGCGGCACCTCGGCGGCTTCCCGCCGCTGGAAGGACGTCCCGTTGACGAGGTGGCCGCTCACGTCGAGCGTGTCGCCGTCGGCCGGCGGCATGCCGAGGAAGCGCATCTGCACGCCGCGCTCGTGCAGCGCGGTGTCCATCGGCGCGGCGGTCCGGGCGGACACGGCGTCGACCACCTGCTCGTTGCTCATCGACAGGAACTCGCCGATCGGCGGGGCGATGAGCTCGCCGATGCGGCGCCGGGCATGCTCCCGCGTCGGGAGGTAGATCATGTCCTCGGCGAACGCGCCCGGCACGGCGGGGACGATGCCCATCGGCAGGGCCGGTGCGAGCCCGGACGCGCGCAGGGACCTGACGACCCCGTGGTGCCGGGTGGCTTTCGCGTGCCGGTCGACGAGCCGTAGCCGGCGTGAGCGGAGCATGGACACCACGGCGTCCGGCCGCCGGGCCGTCCAGATGCGGGTCGCCGTGCGGATGTCGTCGGTGGAGACCGCGGCGCCGCACTCGAGCAGCTCAGCGAGCGCGTCGGCGGTCCGCCGGCCGGCGAGACCCAGCTCGGCGGCGAGCGCACGCTGGGTGCGGGGACCGAAGGTCACGAGGGTACGGAAGACAAGGTCCGCGTCGCTGGAAAGGCCCCAGCGGACCAGGGATGGCACGGCGGCGCCGATGGGAATCGGTGAGCTCGTCACTCCATCGATTGTCATCGAACGGGTCAACCGTCGCTTCCCACAGACGGCCCCGGAACGTTGGCCTTGCGGAGGAAGCCCAGCGCGAGTCCGAGCTGAAAGCGGTTGTCCACGCCGAGCCGATCCATGAGGCCGCGCAGGATGTTCGTCACGGACCGCGCGCTGATGCCGAGCTGCTCGGCCGCAGAGACGTCAGTGTGCCCCTGCGCCAGCAGGGCCACCAATTCACGCTCGCGGTCGGACAGGGTGATCTTCGGCAAGACAGCTGCTCCGTTCCGGGCGGTCGGTCACGTCGCGCATGGAACCACAGCGTTCGCGCGACGGTCCAGGGCAAGGCGGATTCGTCCGATCCCGTTGCGCAAAACCGCAACCCCACGCTTGCGGGATCCCGCAAATGTGCCGGGTGACAAGCGTCCTCCGTTGACCCGTCGGCGCGCGATCAGCAAGGTGACAGACACGGGGACCAACAGGTCCCGTACGCCGCCGCCACGGTGTACGGGACCGCCGGCGCGCAGATCCCGCGCGACCGGCACGGCCGGGCCGCGGGCCGGCTCCGACGTTCAGACGGGGGACGTCGGAACCGGCCCACCGGACCGATTTCGCCAAAGCTGCCCGTGATCATGGTTGTTCGGGGCGTAATAGTGGCGATGAAGACGTTTCCCGCCTTTCTCGCTGCCCTGGTTGTTTCGCTCAGCCCCGGCGTGCCGGTGGTGGCAGGTCCCGCCGCGGCGGCCGCGCGCTCGGCGGTCCCGGCCTCCCCCGCATCGACGGCACCGCCGTACCACGTCGTGCGGCCCGGCCAGACGATCAAGCAGATCGCCGCCGCGTACCGCATCCGGCCCGGTCAGCTACGCGCCTGGAACGGCATCGTGAAACCCAACCAGCCCAGCCCCGACGGCGTGCTCAACGTGGCCAAGCCGGCCGCCCCGCTCACCGGCTGGCGCTCGCGCATCGAGGCGGTCACCCCCGCCGCGGTCAACTGGAACCCGGCCGCGAAGTGCCCGGCACCCCCGGCCGACCTGCGCAAGGTGTGGGTCACGTACATCGACTTCTACGGCGTCGCCCACCCGGGCAGCATCGTCGTCCACAAGAACATCGCCGTCCGCACCCAGCGCGCGTTCCTGGCCCTCTACCGCATGCGCTTCCGCCTGCAGGGCATGAGCCCCATGTCGGTGAACGCGCCGTGGATCACCGACATGGGCACGGTCACGGCCGGCTACTCCTGCCGTACGGTGGCCGGCAGCAGGACGCTGTCCCAGCACGCGTACGGCCTCGCGATCGACGTCAACCCGGTGCAGAACCCGATGATCCGCGGCACGTACCTCGACCCGGGCAACGGCCGCGACTTCCTGGCCCGGGCGCCGTACCGGCGGGGCATGATGCACGCGGCGGGAGCCGTACGGGCGTTCACCGGCAACGGTTTCCACTGGGGCGGACGCTGGACCAGCCTCAAGGACTACATGCACTTCAGCATCACGAACAAGTGACGCGCTGACCCGGCCGCAATCGGGTTGTCCGGCGGCGCTGTGCGGGCGACCATGGCTGGCATGGTGGGTGGCCGGCGGTGAGATCACCGTTGCAGGGCGGCCTGCCGCCGACGGGTGCCGTGTCCGGCGCCGTCGTGGAGATCGCCTGTGACGAGTCCGGGTTCTCCGGCACCAACCTGCTGCGGTCCGCCACGCCGGTGATCACTCACGCGAGCGTCGATCTCACCGCAGCCGAGGCCGCCGCGCTGATCGGCGAGCTGCGATCAGGATTCCGCTTCTCGCCGCACGAGCTCAAGTCCGGTCAGTTCCTGCGCAGCGCGCGGGCCGGTGAAGCGCTCGAGTGGTTCCTGGCGACGCTCGCCGGGCGCGCGTACGTCCACCTTGTCGACAAGGAGTTCTTCCTCGCCACCCGGATCGTCGACCTGCTGCTGGCCGAGCCGTCGTACGCGGCCGGCACCCGCCTGGCCGAGCAGCACCGCCCGGCCGCTCTCGCTCTGTACCGGGCACGGCACGTGGCCGGCGAGGAATGGGACGCCTTCCTCGGGGCCTTCATCGACCTGGTCCGGACCAAGCGGCCGCTTCCGATCCGTCCGGGCGTGGACGCGTTCTTCCGGGCCGGGGAGGCGCTGGCCCGCGCCGCCGCCGGCACGCCGGCCGTAGCCGCGCTCGACGGGCTTGCCCGAGCACAGGTGGAGGCCGTGGTGGCGAGGGTGCACGCCGACGACCGGTCGATCCCGCCCCCGCTGGAGCCCATGCTGCCCGCGCTGGCCGAGACCGTGCTGACCTGGAGCGGCGGGCAGCGGCAGGTGCTGGTCGTCCACGACGAGCAGAGCGCCCTCACGGCCGACCGGCTCACCCGGCTGGGTGGGGTGCTGGCCCGCGGCGGTCCGGCGGGGAGGTCACCCCTGGCCGGGCTGGTGATGGTGGACTCCCGCGACGATCACCGGGTCCAGGTCGCCGACCTCCTCGCCGGGGTGGCCCGGCGATCATCGGGACCCCCGGCCGGCGCCCTGCTCGCGCCGCTGCTGACCGCGACCTCGCTGCGCGACCGGGACGGGCTCAGGGGCGCGGACGCAGGAGCGCGACCAGGAAGTCCGCGCCCTCGGTGAACGGGCGCAGGTCCCACGTCGAGAGCAGGAGGTCGGGTTCCAGCCCGGCGGTCGCCGCGTCGGTGAGGAAGTCGGCGAAGTCGTAGCCGCGGCCGGCGCCGAAGCCGATCGTCAGGCGGGCGCCGTCGGCGAGGTGGGCGCGCAGCCGGCGCAGGATCTCGACCCGGGTGTCCGGGGCGACGAAGGTCATCACGTTGCCCGCGCAGATGATGACGTCGAAGCGGTCCGGCAGGTCCAGCTCGGCGAGGTCGCCCTGGAGCCAGCGGGGGCCGGGGTGGTCCTGCTGGGCCGCCGCGATGAGGTGCGGGTCCAGGTCGACGCCGGTGACGTCGTGGCCGGCGGCGGCGAGGTGGGCGCCGACCCGGCCGGTGCCGCAGCCCGCGTCGAGGATCCGGGCGCCGCGCGGCACCATGGTGTCGACCAGGCGGGCCTCGCCGGCCAGGTCGGCGCCCTCGCGGGCCAGGTTCCGGAACCGTTCGACGTACCACGCCGAGTGGCCGGGGTTCTGCGCGATCTTCTGCAGCCAGAGGTTGTCCACGTCCGCAACGGTGCCAGACGCGGCGAGGCCCGGCCCCACCAGGGACCGGGCCTCCACCCTGCGGGGGTCACCAGGTGCGGTAGTCGTCCTGGGTCTGCGCGTTGAACAGGTCCGTACGGGCCCGGCGCGCCAGGTTGGTGCGAAGGTCCTTCAGCTCCAGCACGTCGACACCCTTGGCGATGTCGTTCGAGTAGATGAAGCCGTTGTACCAGTACGCCGACCAGGACCCGCCGAGCACGAACTGGGTGGCCGAGATCGGGCCCCGCTCCCAGTACGCGAGCTCCTTCGGGTTCCGCGAGTCGGTGAAGTCCCAGACCGACACGCCACCCTGGTACCAGGCCTGCACCATGATGTCGCGGCCCGGCACCGGGATCAGCGAGCCGTTGTGCGCGACGCAGTTCTCGGTGTCGGTGTTGGTCCGCGGGATCTTGAAGTAGCTCCGGAACTCCAGCTTGCGGTTCTTGCCCCGGCCGACGATGTCGTAGATCGCGTCGGCGCCGCGGTTCGGGCCGATCTGCGGGTTGCAGGTCGCCATGCCGCCGCCGCCCAGCTCGTCGGTGAAGACGACCTTGGTGGCCCGGTTGTTGAACGTGGCGGAGTGCCAGAAGGCGAAGTTCTCGGTGTCGCGCACCGTGGTGATCACCGTCGGGGCGGACCGGACGGAGATGTCGAAGAGCACGCCGTCGCCCATGCAGGCGCCCGCGGCGATGTCCTTCTCCGGGTACGCCGTGATGTCGTGGCAGCCGGTCGTGGGGGACTTGCCCTCGCCGCCCTCGTACCCGCCGTCGGGGAAGAGGACCGGCGTGGCGACGACCGCGGCGGACGCCGGAGCGGACAGCGGCACCCGCACGATGGAGATCTTGTCGTGCGGCAGCGCGCAGTTCGGCTGGTCGGCCGCGGCCAGGTTGTACGACGACACGTAGATGTAGACGGAGTTGTCGCCCGCCTTGCCCGGCACCAGCGTCTGGGTGTGCGAGCCGCAGTCAGTCTTGATCGACTTGACGTACCGCGGGGTCAGCGGGTCGCTGATGTCGAAGATCTTGATGCCCTCCCAGCGGTCGCCGGGCGCGGCGTTCGTCGACGCGGCGTTGTCGCACGAGTCGTTCGTACGCTGCGAGTCGGTGCCGAGGAAGAGCAGGTTCCCGCTGATCGACACGTCGTTCTGCGAGCCCGGGCAGACCACCTGCGCGGCGACGGCCGGCGCCTTCGGGTTGCTGATGTCGTAGACGGTGAAACCGTTGTAGTTGCCTCCGAACGCGTACGTGCCCTTGAAAGCCCAGTCGGTGTTGGTGGAGGACGCGAACGGTCCCGTCTTCGGCAGGTACGCGACCTGGTTGAGGTTCGGCGTGCTCGCGACCTCGTCGACGCCGGGCGGGGTGCCCGGGTCAGCCGGGGCCTGCGCCGCACCGCTGGACGGCGCGGCCAGCAGGCCGGCGACGACGGTCGCGACGCTCAGACAGGCCAGGCGCTTGAGCTGCCGCCCTCGTGGGGCAGAGTGCTTCATGAAGCTCCTTCCGGCTCTCCGCACACCGAGGGGCAGTTGTTGTCACGGTCGGTGCGCATTCATCATCGTCGTTACAGTAGTGGCCGGACGCTGGACCGCGGAAGGTCGTTACGGGCAGGGAAAGGAAGCGATGAGTCGCCAAAGGACAGTCGCGCTGGCGGCAGCCGCCGTGGCGGTGCTGGGGGCGGGCGGCGCGGCGCTCGCGGCCCGTTCCGGCGACGACCGCTCGGCGGCGGCGCCGCGGGCCGTCGTCAGCTCGGGGCCGCCGCAGCGGGTCATCCTGCCGGGACGTCCGGGCGACCCGGCGACGGTGACCGACTCCGACAAGGTCCGCGCGCCGGACGGGTCCACGTACAACTCCGTCGACGTCACGTTCGTGCAGATGATGGTCGTGCACCACGAGCAGGCCGTCGCGATGGCCGGGCTCGCCCCCGAGCGGGCCGCCGACACCCGGCTGCGGGCCCTCGCGCAGCGCATCGGCGCGGCGCAGACCCCGGAGATCGCCTGGATGCGGGCGTGGCTGCGGGACCGCAGGCAGCCCGCGAGCGATCCCGCGCACGACCACGCGACGATGCCCGGCATGCAGAGCGACGCCGGCCTGACGGCGCTGGCCGGCCTCCGGGGCGCCGACTTCGACCGCAGGTTTGTCGCGATGATGACAGCCCATCACCGCGGGGCGATCACGATGGCCGGTGACGTGCTGGCCGGTGGCACCGACCAGCAGCTCTACGAATTCGCCAACGAGATGGCCGTCGAGCAGGGCAGCGAGATCCGCCGCATGCAGCAGCTCGGGATCACCTGATCCGGTCGAACCGCTATTGCATCGATCACGATCCGCCTTCGGGGAGATGCGCAAGGCTGACGTTCCTGGATAGGTTGTCCCGTGTGGATGTGAGGGGTGTGCTGCGGCGTACGCGGCTGTCGCTCGTCGCCTCCCTGTTCCTCACCGCGCTGCTCGGCGGCCCCGTCGCCGCCGCCCCGGTCGCGGAGCCGCTCGCGGCGCCCGCCCCGGCGACGATCGTCACCCCGGTCGCCGTCACCCCGTCGGCCGATCTCGTGGCCGCCGGCCCGGTTCATCACCGTCCGGCCACCACGCCCGCCCCGGGCACGGCGGTCGATCTGCCCCTCGCGGCCCCGGTTCTCGCCGCGCTCGCCGTACGTCCCCGCACCACCCGCCTGACCAGCCAGGTCCGCGCCGCCGTCGCCGGCCCGCGGGCGCCACCCGCCACCGCCTGACGGCACCCGGCAGGGCCCCCGTCCGCGCAAACGCGATCGGGGTTGGTCGATTACTGGCGCTCTTCGGTGGAAAAGGAACGGACATGGAATTCGCTCTCGAGTTTCTGGTGGGCAACAGCGGCCGCGTGGTCGTGATCTGGCTCGCCCTCATCGTGCTGGCCGTCGTCGCGCTGGGGGGCCTGGCGCTGCCGAGCGGCGTCCGGCGCCCGCGGCAGATCACCGCGTGGCTGGCCGAGTCAGCCGCGCAGAAGCGCGCGGCCGCCGAGCGCAGGGCCGCCGAGGTCCAGGAGCTGATCCGGTACGCGGACGAGATCGCCGTGGCCGCGCGGGGTGCCGCCGCGACCGCCGAGCGCCACCGCGAGGAATGCCAGCAGGCCCAGGCGGCCGTCGAGCGGGCATGGCAGGCGTGGCAGGACGCCGACGCCGCCCTCGAGCGGGCCCGCCGCGCCGCCGCGTACGCGGTGCCCGTCACCGAGCCGGCCCCGGCGGACGACACCGACCGGGTGCAGGCGCTGCGGCGGGCGGCTCAGGCCGCGTACCGGCGCGGTGACCTCTCCGACGGTCAGCTGCTGGACGCGCTGACCCACCGAAACGGATGGGACCCGACGCTGCACCCGGTGGAGCAGGAGCTCGTGCTCGCCCGGGCGGCCGTGAGCCACCGCTTCGCCGCGTACCAGAAGGCCTTGGACGCCGAGGACACCGCCTGGCAGGCGGCCGACGTCGCGACCGCCGCGGTCCGGACCCTGCGGCAGGAGGCGACCGCCGCGATGGTCGTGGCCGACACGGCACGGCAGGCGCTGCCCGAGGCGGCGCGCGCGATCCTGGACCGGGCCGGTCACGAGACCATCGTGGTCAGCGCCCCCGCCCACGCCGGCTTCTCCGGCCTGGGCATCGGCGCAGCCGACGGTGACGTCACCCAGCCGGTCATGGCGTCGGCCGAGACCACGCAGGCGGTCGTCACGCAGCCGGTGACGCTGCGGCCGGAGACGACCCAGGCGGTCGCGACCCAGGAGGTACGGCCGGCCCGCGCCGCCCGGCGGGAGCTTCCCGCCTGGACGCAGCCGACCGCCGGACGTCCGCAGATAGCGGGGGTGCGCTGACGCCCATGCGGATCGCCCTGGTCACCTCGCACGGCTTCCCCCAGCCGCAGTGGCACGACGCCGACACGCCGCTGGTGGCCCGGGAGCTGACCGCCCGCGGCGCGACGGCCGACGTGGTGACCTGGGACGGCGGCCGCCGCATCGAGTGGGCCGGGTACGACGCCGTCGTGCTGCAGTCGCCGTGGAGCATGTGGACCCGGCTGCCCCAGTTCGACGAGTGGCTGTGGTCGCGGGAGCTCGACGGCACCCGCCTGCTCAACCCCATCGACACGGTCGCGCTGGGCTCCAACAAGCGCTACCTGCTGCACCTCGGCTCGGCGGGGATCCCCATCGTGCCGACCACGCTCGTCGACGGCGACCCCGACCCGCAGCTGCTGCGCGACCTCTTCCCGCCGCCGGAGGCCCCGCGCCCCACCGTCGTGGCGAAACCCATCGCCGGCGGCGGCACGCTCGGCACCCGCGAGTTCCGGGTGGACCAGCTGGGGGCCCTCGCCACGTACCTGCGGGAGCTCGGCACCTCGATCGTCCAGCCGTACATGTCGGCGATCGACACCCACCGCGAGCTGGCCGTGCTGACGCTCGACGGCGCGATCTCGCACGCGGTGACCAAGGCGGCGATCCTGCGGCCGGGCGAGCCGGTCCGGGCGTTCCACCCGGACCCCCGGCCGTTCCCGGGCTTCACCGCCCAGCAGGAACGGGTGGTCCGGCAGACGTACGCGGAGTTGCGCCGGCTGCTCACCAACGAGCCGCTGTCGGTGCGCCTCGACTTCATCGTCGATCCGGCGTCGCCCTCGGGGTTGCTGCTGCTCGAGGTCGAGATGGTCGCCCCGGTGAAGTTCTTCCCGCTCTTCCCGCGGCAGTGCGGCCACTACGCCGAGGCGATCCTCGCCCGCGCCGCCATCTGACCGGGTCGCGCGTCAGAGAGTCACCCAGCTGCCGGACCGTACGGAGGCAGCCATCGCATCGAGGGCGACGGCGCTGTGCACGGCGTCGTCGAGGGTGGGGCCGTACGCCTTGCCCTCCGCGATCGAGCGCAGGAAGTGCCACGCCTCGATCACCTTGAGGTCGTCGTACCCCATTGCGGTGCCCGCGCCGGGCTGGAACGCCGCGTACCCGCCCGCGCCCGGTCCCACATGGACCGTCCGCGTCGGCTGGTCCTGGTAGTCGCCTCCCGCGCTGAGCTTCAGTTCTCCCATGCGCCGGAAGTCCCATCCGACCGCGCCGCGGGTGCCGTGCACCTCGAAGCCGTACGCGTTCTGGTCGCCCACCGCCACCCGGCTGGCCTCGAGCACGACCCGGGCGCCGGAGGCCATCCGCAGCTGCGCCGACACGTAGTCCTCGTTCTCGACCGTTCCCCGCTCGCCACCCGTAGCCCTCATGTGACCGGCGGTCGCACCGGACGGCCGGGCCCGCTCCGGCACGAAGATCGCGGTGTCGGCGACCAGCGAGCCGATGTCGCCGAGCAGGTGCCGGACCAGGTCCACGCCGTGCGACGCCAGGTCGCCGAGGACCCCGCTGCCACCGCGGGCGCGCTCGAAGCGCCAGCTCAGCGCGCCGTCGGGATGGGCCGCGTAGTCGCTGAACAGGCGGAACCTCGCGTGGGTGACCGCGCCGATCTCCCCCGCGGAGATGAGCTCGCGGGCCGCGGCCACCGCGGGGGCGTGGCGGTAGTTGAAGCCGACCGTGGCCTGCATCCCGGACTCCTGCGCGGCCTGCGCCACGGCCCGGGCGTCCTCGGCGGTGAGACCGACCGGCTTCTCGATCCAGAGGTGCTTGCCGGCCCGGGTCAGCGCGACGCCCATCTCGCGGTGCAGGAAGTTCGGCGCGGTGACGCTGACCGCGTGCACGTCCGGGTCGGCGAGCAGGTCACGCCAGTCGCGGGTGGCGGTGGCGAAGCCGTACTGGTCGGCGGCTTCCTCGGCGCGGCCCGGCACCTCGTCGGCGGCGGCGATCAGCTCCGGGCGTACCGGAAGGTCCGGGAAGTGGTGCAGCACCCGCAGGTAGGCCCGGGTGTGCACCCGGCCCATCCACCCGAAACCGGCGACGGCGACCCCCAGCGTTTGCCTCATCGCCGCAGCGTAAGAGCGCGAAAGGCAGGCGGCCAAGGCCGCCTGCCCCTCAAAAAGACCTCACCACGTGGTCGGTGGTGGCGGTGGGACGACCGGCGGACGGTCGTTGCACGTGATCACATTCGGAAGGTACGGCGCCAGCCATCCACCTTCATTTCCCCCGAGATCCGTCAGGGCGAATTCCGAGCCGGCCGGGGTGAAGTGGAAGGAACCGCAGTTGTTGACCCCGACCGCGCCGACATTGCGAGCGTCGACGTTCTCGAAAGACGCGGAGCCGGCGGCGCGGGCGCTGACCACCGAGGTCCCCGTGCCGTCGACCCTGATGTCCTTGAAGGACACCCCGTCGATCCGGACCTGGTCCTTCACGGGCCAGTCGCTGACCAGCATGATCGCGTTGTACGTGCTGTCCAGGTAGTGGTCGCCGGTCACCCGGATGCCGGCGTCGATGCTGCGGTCGAGCGCGTAGAACCAGATCGCCCCGAGCCCGATGTTCCAGTTCAGCTCGTACGTTCCCGCCCGTACGACGGAATTGTTCGTGATCGACAGCGTGCCGGTGAACGGCTCGGCGCCGAACCGCGAGCCGGCGTGCAGGCCGCTGCCCTCGCGGACCGGGTCCGCGATCAGGTTGCCGGAGACCGTGTTGCCCTCGCCGCCGTAGATCGCGATGCCGTTGGCGAGCGAGGGGCTCTGCACGGTGTTGTGGTCGAAGGTGTTGCGCGCGTCGGTCGTCTTCTCGGACCACATCGCGAGGCCGTCGTCTCCGGTGTTGCGGATGACGTTGTCCCGCACGACCGAGTTCGTGACGCCGGTGTGGAAGTTGAGCCCGTCGGCGATCTGGTCGACGATGACGTTGCCGGTGACCCGGAGGTTGGTCATCGGCCCGTCGAACCACATGCCGACCTTGGTGTGCCGGATGTGCAGCCCTTCGACGGTCGAGTCGCTCAGCGCGCCGCCGATGCCGTTGACCTGGTCGGTGTCGATGCGTTCGCGGACGTCACCCTCGATGGCGAAGCCGCGCAGGTGCACGTTGCGGCTGCCGCCCTCGGCGGCCGGCTTGCCGTAGAACCCGACGCCGGTGTGCACGGAGCCGTCGGGCGCGGGCTCGCCGAGCGCGACCTCGCGGCCCTTGACCTTCGTGTACCAGCTGCCGGCCCCGACGATCGTCACGTCGTCGACGACGATGTGCCGGTTGACCTGGTACGTGCCGGGCGGCAGATAGACCTTGAGCCGGGCCTTGCGCGCGAAGGCGATCGCCCGGTCGATGGCGCCGGCCGAGTCGCGGCGGCCGGTCGGGTCGGCGCCGAAGAGCAGCACGTTGGCGGCCACGGCTTCGACGTGCGGAGCACCGACCAGTTCGGAGTCGAGCAGGTCGACGACCGTCCACGGCGCCGCGGCGGAGGCGGTCAGCCGTACCCGCTCACCGGCCCGGTGGGTGCGGCCGAGCAGAAGCCGCTGCTCGTCGTAGAAGTGCATCGGCCGGAACGGCTTGGTGATGACCGGCGCCGGTGTGGTGGCCGACGGGACGCAGGCGCACTCGGTGATCCACCAGTCGGGGTGGAGCAGGCCGGCGTCCGGGTCGTTCGTGAACGGGTACTGGTTGTAGAGGTACGCGTACTGCGACGTCAGCGTCATCGTGCGCCGGTCCCGGCCGGCGGTGACCGCGAGCGGCGCGGTGATTCCACCGCCGCCGGGGGCGTCCGGGAGCGCGTACCGGACGGTGATCGCGTTCGCCGCCGCGGGCAGCGTGAACTCGACGTACTGGCCGGGGAGGAGCCGGACCGCGCGCCGGCCGGACGCCTCGGCGGGCAGGGTGTAGGCGCTGCGGTCCGGGCCGATCACCGTTCCGGTGACATGCGCGTTCTCCGCTTCCTGCTCCAGGAAGCCGACGCGCGCGCCCCGTCCGGCGGTGAGGGCGGGATCCAGGCCGGCGCGGGTGACGGGTACGGCGGTCGCGGCCTGGGCGGGACCGCCGGGGACCAGAGCCGGCGCCAGCCCGGTCAGGGCCGCGACGGCGACGGCGGCCCACCTCGTGCTCAGAGACATGACGAGACTGTAGGTCTACTGTGAGGAAACACACAAGACTCTGTCTCGTAATTTCATCTTGCTGCTTCCTTCTTTCACAGTACGACGACCAGCTTCCCCGCCGCCCGGTTCGCCTCCATGTCGGCGTGCGCCTGCGCGATCTGCTCGAGCCGGTAGGTGCGGTCCAGCGGCACGACGGCCTCGCCCTTGGCCACCGCGTCGAGGAACTCCTGCAGGACCTCGGCCGGCAGGTCGTCCGCGTCGCCGCCGTACGCGGTCAGCCGCACCCCGCGCGGCAGATAGCCGATGGGATAGAAGTCCTTGACGATCCGCTCGTTGGACAGGATCCCGGAGAAGCACACGACCCCGTGCCGGCGTACGGCGCGCAGCGTGTCGGGCAGGGCCGGAACCCCGACGAGCTCCAGCGCGTTGTCCACACCGTCCGGAACAATGGCGCGCACCCGAGCCGCCACCTCGCCGTCGTCGACGATCACGTGGTCGACGCCGATCCGCTCGAGCGCCGGCGCCTTGGCCGGATTCCGCGTGGTGGACAGGACCGTGATGCCCTGACGCTTGGCGAGCACGGCAGCGGTCATGCCGACCGACGACGTGCCGCCGCGGATGAGCAGCGTCTGGCCCGGCTGCACGCCCAGCCCGTCGGTCAGCGACCCGTACGCGGTCTGCAGCGTCTCGGGCACCGCCCCCAGCACGGCCCAGTCGAGCTCGCTGCGGAACGGGATCACCTGCCCGGCGGGTACGCACGTGAACTGCGCGTACCCGCCGTCGAAGGTGCGGCCCATCCCGCCCATCATGGCCATGACCTGCCGCCCCGGCTCGAACTCGCCGCCCGGCGCGGCCTCCACCACGCCGGTCGCCTCGATGCCCGGCACCCGCGGGAAGGTGACACCCTCCGCGAGGCCCAGCCGGGTGTGCAGCTCGGACCGGTTGAGCCCGAACGCCTTCACCCGGATCAGCACCTCGCCGGCCCTCGGCACCGGGACGGGCAGGGTCCGCACCCGCAACGCCTCGGGCGGGCCGGGCGCGTCGAGCACAACAGCTTCCATGTAATTAGCTTCCATGGAATCTAGATTACTCGAAGAACTTGAGGCCCCAGCCGGTGTTCGTGGTGGCGCCCGGCACATTCGCGCGGCTGTACGTGACGTTGCCCCACCACGCGAACGTGCCCGTGTACCAGAAGCGGTTCTCCCACGCGTACGGCGTGCCCTTGGGAACAGCGTGGAACATCAGCGGGAACCGCGGGCCGGCCGGCGGGCTGGTGTTGATGTCACCGTTGAGTAGGACGAACGTGTGATGGCCGGGACCGTTGACGTACAGGGTCGGGTCCCAGCCGGCCATCATCGTGGCGCGGTTCGAGCCGAACAGGCAGCCGTTGGACTTGTACCAATCCCACACGTACGTGGGGTCGCCGCCGGCGCGCAGCCGCAGATCGGCGAGGCAGTACTGATCGCTCCAGCTGCCGTTCGCGGAGTAGACGACGTGCAGCTGCCCGTTCGGGTCTCTGATCGCCTCCGGCCCCTCGTTGATGTACGGGTTCCCGACGACGCGCTCCCAGCTCTCACGGGGCTGCGAGATGATGAACCGGCCGCCCGTGGTGCTGGTCGGGCTGCTCATCCGGGCGAGGTAGAGGTTCTGCTCGACGTTGGTGTCACCCGCCCAGCCGGACCAGACGAAGAAGCGCTGCCCGTTGAAGACGAACATCGTGCCGTCGACAGCCCACTTGTCGTCCGGCAGGGCCATCCGGGTCTCGCCGGTGTAGCCGCTGCCGGGGATCGCGGAGCTGATCACGTACATGCGGTGAGCGGAGCCCCGGCCGGCCGAGAAGTAGATGTAGTACCGGCCGCCGTCGAGGTGGATCTCCGGCGCCCACACCTCGCCGAGGTTGCGGGTGTCGGACCACACCTGCCGCGCGGCGGCCGACCCCAAGCCGTCCGGGGAGGAGGCCTGCCGGACGGCGATCCCGCCGTTCATCGACTGGACCGAGATGTACGTGCCACCGACACGCAGCACGCTGGGGTCCGCGGCGCGGATGCTCTGAGCGGCGTCGACCTGCCGGGCGGCGTCGGCCCGCCGGGCGGCGTCGACCTGCCGGGCGGCGTCGACCTGCCGGGCGGCGTCGACCTGCCGGGCGGTGGAGACGGCCTGGACGAGGGCGAGGGCCGCGGCGAGGCCGAGGGCCGTCATGCTGCGGGGAATCTTCATGGTCACGTCCACGGTGAGCCGCCGGTTTCGGCGCGAACCGGCGGGGACCGGGGGGATGGGCGCCGGGACAGGACAGGCATCGGGCGGACGCGTCGGGGGGCACAGTCCTGACCGCTACGCTTCGCAGCCACGCCGGGGGGTCGACGCTTCGGCGAGAGCGTTCTCTGAGCATCCGGCCTGCAGAGATCGGCTGTCAAGGCGTGGATGTTCATCTATGTCTACGGGTGCTGCCGTGTCGCGGCCTGCCGGTGCCGCTGCGCAAGCGGGACTGATCCCGCGGGCGGCCGCCGGCTGTTGCCTGGGCGCCCTCAGCTGAGCACGTAGCGGCCGCGGCCCAGCCGCTTGGCCTCGTACATCGCGGCGTCGGCGACCCGTAGCAGGCCCTCGTCGGCCCGGGACTCGCGGGTCGCCACGCCGATGCTCGCGCCGACGGTCAGGAATTGGCCCTCGAACGGCACGGGCCAGGCGACATCGGAGATCAGCCGCTCGGCCAGGCGGGCCGCCTCCTCGGCGGTGACGCCGGGGCAGAGCAGGACGAACTCGTCGCCGCCGAGCCGGGCCACGAGATCCTGCTCGCGTACCGCCTGGGACAGCCGGTCCGCGACCGTGCGCAGGACCGCGTCGCCGGCCGCGTGGCCGTACCGGTCGTTGATCTCCTTGAAGCCGTCGAGGTCCAGGTAGAGGACCGCGACGGGGGCGTCCGGCGCGGGCACCGCCCGCGCCAGCCGATCGCCGAGCACGGACCGGTTCGCCAGGCCGGTCAGCGGATCGCACCGAGCCTGGTACGCGAGCTGCGCCTGCGCCCGTTCCTGCTCGCGGACGGCCGTGGCGAACCGGACGATCACCAGCAGGGCGCAGGCCGCCGAGGCGACGACGGCGGTGATCTTGTCGTCGGAGATCAGCGTCAGCAGCGGGGCGGTCATCAGCGCCACGGCCAAAAAGAAGATCCGAGCGGGGTGCAACGTCCCCGCCGCAGCGCCCGGGTTCGTCAGCTCAGTCCGGGCCGGATGCAGCCCCGCGGCGACGACCAGCGCATTCCCGAAGATCATGGCAGCGCCGAGCCGCCCGTAGAGGTCCTCCGGCAGGAAGTACGGCAGGACGTTCCAGCCCACATCCATGGCGAGGAACCACATGGCACCGGCGAGCACGAGCCGCGTCGGCGCCGTACGCCGCCCCGGCGACAAGGCGACGACCAGCGCGCCGCTGAGCAGCACCACGTCCGCGAACGGGTAGAGCAGCGGCACCACCGACTGCGCGACGGTGAACCCGTCGGCGAGCGGCCGCATGACGAACTGCCACACCACCGCACCCGTCGCCACGGTCAGCGTGAGCGCATCGACGACCGCACCGCGCAACCGCCCCGGCGCCCGCCGCCGCGCCATGAGCGCCAAGGAGGAGGCCAGCAGCGGATACCCACCGAGCCAGAATGCGTCCGCGAGGCCGACCTCCGGCGTACCGCCGAAGAAGTGCACCTCGAACAGCTCCCAGGCATCGCCGGCGAACCAGAGCGTCATGCCGACCGCGACCAGGATCCAGGGCAACCGCTCACCCCGGCCGTGCAGCCTGACGGCCGCCCACCAGGCCAACCCACACAAGATCGTGTACGCGACGACATGCAGGATCTCACCGGCCGGCAAGAAGTAGACGCCCGCCTCCACCGCGGCGACAACGGCCATCACCAGCACCAACAGTCGTACGCCAGTCCGGGCCACGCCGTGCCATCGACCCGCGGAAGCCGGACATGAGGTGATGTGGCGCCGCTAACCCCCCAAGCCACCACCACCCGTCCGCATCGCTTTCCCGCCAAGACCGCCGTCGCTCCCGGCCCCGGACGCCGCTGCCACAGACCAAGGTCCCGGCACGTTCCCGGCCGGGAACGTCCGCGGTGAGGAGAGGCACGCCGGGCCCGTCACGGGACCAACCGGGTCAGCCAGGCGCGGTCGGCGCTGATCACCAAGAGCGCGTCGTCGCCGCCGGCCACGGCGACCGGGGCAGCCGGCACCGCGAGCTCGGTCCAGGCATTGCCGTCCACGCAGCTCCACACCCGGTCCGCCGCAGCCACCAGCCGGCCGGCCGCGACCGTCAGCGACCTCAGACCAGCAGGTGTGGCCCGGCCGAAGCTCCCGGCCCCTGCCGCATCACCCGCGCCGGCACGCGGCCCACCGGCACTCGGTCCACCACCGCCACCAGGTCCGCCACCGACGGCACTCGGTCCGCCTGCGACACTCGGTCCGCCGGCGGCACTTCGTCCGTCATCGTTGAGCGGCGCCCATCGGCCGGCGTCGCGTCGCCACGCGGCGAAGGTGCCCCCTCGCTGGCCGGCCGCGATCAGGTCGCCGTGGAACGCGGTGAGCCGCTGTATCTCGACAGCCTCGACCGAGGCGCGCACCCACGTCGTGCCGTCGGCCGACTCCCAGACCGCGCCCCCGGCCATCTGTCCCGAAGCCGGCGCGGCAGCCCCGGCCAGGACGTACCGGCCGTCGAACACCGCGCCGTCGCGGGCGAGCGCACCCTTCTCCCCCACCTCATGCCGGTCGAAGCGGACGCCGTCCCGGGACAGCCAGGTCGCCGGTCCGCTCGTACGGTTACCGGCGATCAGAAAGCCGCCGGGTCCGCCTGCGATCCGGCCGACATCCACGGCCTCGTCGCCCCCGTACAGCTCGAACGGCGCCGGCACCTCGGCCAGCGCTCCGTCCGCCCGCTGGTACCACGTGCTCGTCCTAGGATTGCCGTGCGCCCCACCGCTCTGCGCGCCGATCGCCGCGATGCGACCGCTCGAGCAGGCCACCGAATAGAGGACGCTCCGCGGCCCGTAGAAGCTCCGGGGGTGCGGCGCGACGGTCACGCTGCGCCACGTACGCCCGTCCGCGCTGTCCCACGCAGCCGGCCGCGGCTCACCACCCGCCGGTTGCAGGGCGCCGACGACCCACCAACGGTTCCCGCACTGTACGGCGTCCCGCAGCACCTTCGGATCGGTGGCCGGAAGCGTCACCTCCGCTCCTCTTACCACCGGCGGTTTGCCGGCGCCTTCGTGTGCTGGTGCGTCCCGCCCGTCGCAACCGAACAGAACGAGCGCGGCGAGGAACGCCAGCACGACGCCCACCCGCCCGCGCACGTCACGCCTTCCGCAGCCGGAACGTCAACCCGATCCCCTCGTCGGTGAACGGCCTGCTCCAAGCGGCGTGGCCCTCCTCGTCGGTGATCGGCCTGCCCCAGACGTCGCCGCCCTCCTCGTCGGCGAACGGCCTGCCCCACGCGTCACCGCCCTCCGCGGGAGAGAACGGCCTTCTCCAAGCGTCGTCGCCTTCCCCCTCCGAGGCCTCGGCGTAGTCCGAGGCCAGCACCTCGTCGGCGACCAGGTCACGGTGCTCCTCGAGCGCGGCGGCCGTCTCCGGGTTGGTGGCGGTGTACCGGAGCGCGATTCGATCGGACACCTCCAGGCCGCTGGACTTACGCGCTTCCTGGATCAGCCGGATCGCTTCCCGCGCCAGGCCGGCCCGGCGCAGCTCGGGTGTCAGGTGCAGGTCGAGGGCCACCGTTGCGCCGGCCTCGGAGGCGACGGCCCAGCCCTCGCGGGGCGTCTCGGTGATGACGACTTCGTCGGGCGCCAGCTCGACCGGCTCACCCTCGACGCTGACTGTGGCCGTACCCGTGGCGAGGTCGCGTTTGAGCGCGGCGGCGTCGGCCGCCGCGATGGCCCGGGCCACGTCCTGGACGCGTTTGCCGAACCGTCTGCCCAGCGGCCGGAAGTTGGCCTTCGCCGCGGTGTCCACCAGCGACCCGCCCGCCGCCGCGACGCTGAGCACCATCCCCACGTTCAGTTCGGACGCGACCTCGGCCAGCAGGTCCGGGTCCAGGTCGGCGAAGCCGTGCGCCGACGCCAACGCCCGGGCGAGCGGCTGCCGGGTCTTCACCCCGGATTCCGCGCGGGCTGCGCGGCCCAGCTCGACGAGCCGTCGCGCCAGCGTCATCTGCTCGGCCAGACGTGGGTCGATCAGGGACTCGTCGGCCTCCGGGTACGCGGCCAAGTGCACCGATCGCGCGGCGGTCGGCGTCACGGGCGCCACGAGGTCCTGCCACACCCGCTCGGTGATGAACGGCGTGATCGGCGCGAGCAGCAACGTCACCGTGGACAGGGCCTCGTGCAGGGTCGCGAGCGCGGCCGGGTCGCCACGCCAGAACCGGCGGCGGCTGCGGCGCACGTACCAGTTGGACAGGTCGTCGACGAACGCGGCCAGCAGCTTCCCGGCCTCCTGCGTGTCGAACGCCGCCATCGCCGCGTCCACCGCGCGTACCAGAGCATTGAGTTCGGACAGAACCCACCGGTCGAGGACCGGCCGGTCGGCCGGCGCGGGGTCCGCATCCGACGGCGTCCACCCGGCGGTACGCCCGTACAGCGCCTGGAAAGCGGCCGTGTTCCAGTACGTGAGGAGCGTCTTGCGCACGACCTCCTGCAGGACGGTGTGCCCGACGCGCCGCGACGACCAGGGCGAACCCACCGCCGCCATGAACCAGCGCACCGCGTCGGCGCCGTACCGCTCGAGCAGCGGGATCGGCTCCAGGATGTTCCCGAGATGCTTGGACATCTTGCGGCCGTCCTCGGCCAGGATGAGCCCGAGACAGACCACGTTCTCGTACGCGGACCGCCCGAACACCAGCGTGCCGACCGCCATCAGCGTGTAGAACCAGCCGCGGGTCTGATCGATCCCCTCGGAGATGAACTGGGCGGGATAACTGCGCTCGAAAAGCTCCTTGTTCTTGTACGGGTAGCCGAACTGCGCGAACGGCATCGACCCGGAGTCGTACCAGGCGTCGATGACGTCCGGAACCCGGGTGGCGGTCTGCCCGCACTGGCACTCGAAAGTGACGGCATCGATGAACGGGCGATGCGGATCGAGATCGCTGAGTTCTCGGCCGGCCCGCCGGCTCAGCTCGGCCAGAGACCCGATGCAGGTCTGATGATCGTCGGGGCAGCGCCAGATGGGCAGCGGCGTCCCCCAGTACCGCGAACGGGACAACGCCCAGTCCACGTTGTTCGTCAGCCAGTCGCCGTACCGGCCGTGCTTGATGGTCTCGGGCTGCCAGGTGGTGCGCTCGTTCTCCGCGAGCATCTGGTCGCGGATCGCGGTGGTGCGCACGTACCAGGAGGGCTGCGCGTAGTAGATCAGCGGCGTGTGACAGCGCCAGCAGTGCGGATAGCTGTGCTCGTACTGTTCCTCGCGGAACAGCAGGCCGCGGGTCTGCAGATCGGTGACCAGGACAGGGTCGGCGCTTTTGAAGAACATTCCACCGACCAGCGGTACGTCAGGTGCGAAGGTGCCGTCAGCCCGAACCGGATTGACCATCGGCAACCCGTAGGCCCGGCAGCTCACCAGGTCGTCCGCGCCGAACGCGGGCGCCTGGTGCACCAGACCCGTCCCGCTGTCGGTCGTGACATAGGTCGCCAGGATCACGATGTGCGCGTCCGGCACGTCGACAAGGTCGAAAGGCCGGCGGTACGCCCACCGCTCCATCTCCTTGCCGATGAAGCTGTCACCCGTACGCGCCCAGCCCTCGAGCACTTGCTCCGCGAGCGGCTCGGCCACCACCACCCGCTCTTCGCCATCGGTGACGACCACGTACGTGACGTCCGGGTGAACCGCGACGGCGGTGTTGGAGACCAGCGTCCACGGGGTGGTCGTCCACACGAGGAGTGAAGCCTCGCCGGCGAGCGGCCCTGATGTCAGGGGGAACCGGACGTAGACAGACGGGTCGACATCCTGCTCGTACCCCTGAGCCAGCTCATGATCGGACAGTGCGGTCTGGTCCCGCGGGCACCACGGCGCCACCCGGAAATCCTCGACCAGCAGCTTCTTGTCGAAGATCCGCTTGAGCGACCACCACACGGACTCGATGTAGCCGGGATCCATCGTCCGGTACGCATCGTCCATGTCGACCCAGTAACCCATGCGCTCGGTCAGCGCCGCGAAGGCATCGGTGTGCCGGGTGACGGACTCCCGGCACTTCGCGTTGAACTCGGCGATGCCGTACGCCTCGATGTCCTGCTTGCCGGTGAACCCGAGCTCCTTCTCGACGGCGAGCTCGACCGGCAGGCCGTGACAATCCCACCCGGCCTTCCGCTCGACACGGAAGCCCTTCATCGTCTTGTACCGGGGGAACACGTCCTTGAAGACGCGGCTCTCGATGTGATGGGTGCCGGGCATGCCGTTCGCGGTGGGCGGCCCCTCGTAGAAGACCCACCCGGGTCCGCCGGAGGTCTGCTCCAGAGTGCGCGCGAAGATGCTGTTGGCGTGCCAGAAGTGCAGCACCTCATGGTCAAGGGCGGGCAGGTCGACCTGCGCGGGTACAGAACGGTACATCGGCCTTCCTCCGTCGAGTCTCGCCTGCAGAGGTCGCATCACCTCCGCCGGCTGTTCCACCGTCGGACGTCGCATCGCCTCCGCCGGCTTTTCACCGTCGGAGGGACGAGGCCTGAGCCCCGCGGTACCACCCTCCTTGGCCACGAAGGACCGTGGCCCACTCATTCGGGTCGCTCGGCTCGGAGGCTGATCTTCGCGCCGCGCACACCTCCGGGCTCCCACCATCCCCGGTCGCTCTCCGGCTGCATGCGGCGTTACTCGTCCTCGTCAACGCCTTGCGGAACCGAATCGTAGCGCAGCCGGCGCACCGGGCCGACCGGTTATCCACAGGCCCTTGAGCTGCAAAAACAGACCTGCGTCAGAGGAACCGGGAGGGATCACCGGCGCCCTCGCGCAGGATCTCCGGCGTACCCCCGGACAGGTCCACGACGGTCGTCGGCACGGTGCCGCACTCCCCCGAATCGATCACCGCGTCGACCACGTGGTCGAGCCGCTCCTTGATCTCCCACCCCTCGGTCAGCGGCTCCTCCTCGCCGGGCAGCAGCAACGTGCTCGACAGCAACGGCTCGCCGAGTTCGGCCAGAATCGCCTGCGTCACGATGTTGTCGGGAATGCGTACGCCGACGGTCTTCTTCTTCGGATGCAGCAGTCGGCGCGGAACCTCCCGCGTCGCGGGAAGAATGAAGGTGTAACTGCCGGGCGTCGCAGCTTTGACCGCGCGGAAAACCGAATTATTGATTTGTACGAACTGACCCAGCTGAGCGAAATCCCGGCACACCAGCGTGAAGTGATGGCCGCTGCCCAACCGCCGGATGTCGCGAATCCGATCGATCCCGGACGCATTGCCGATCCGGCACCCGAGCGCGTAACAGGAGTCCGTCGGGTACGCGATCAGCGCATCGTCTCGCAGGAGCCCGACGACCTGAGCGATCGCCCGTGGTTGCGGATTTTCGGGGTGCACGTCGAAGTACTTGGCCACAGGGAAAGCCTAGAACCGTACGGGGGTTGCGGATGCGCTCCAACGGTTACATTTCTTGAGTTCGCGCCGCCGACGGCTTCAGGCTCATCCGCCCGCGACCGCTCGGACGGCACCTGCCCGCGCCGGCCGGTCGTCCCGCTCAGCCTGCGCCTTGGCGAGCAGACCGACCCCGATCCCCGCGGCCAGAGCGCTGAAGCCCACGACCGCCACGCCGACGGAACCGCCGGCCACTCGCTCCCCGAGCAGGACGAGCCCGATCACGGCGGCCGCAACCGGGTTCGCCAGGGTGTTCACGGCGAGCGGCGCCGCAAGCCCATCACGGTACGAGCGTTGAGTGAACAGCAACCCGGCACCGGACAACACAGCAATCGCGACAGCAGCCAGCACAGCACCCGGCCGCGACAACGCACCGAGTCCGGCATCGCTGACCTGCACGGCAACGGTCTGGGTCAGCGCGGACGACACGCCGAACGCCACTCCCCCAGCGGCCGCCGCCCACAACCCCGATGCGCCGGGCACAGCGCTCCAACCACCCAGGGTGGTGAGGACGGCGGCAGTGACAAGCAGCAAGCCGATCAGCTGACCAGCACCCACCGCACCGATCCCGCTGGTCGCACCCATGAGGACGAGAATGCCGCCAAGCCCGGCAACGGTCACCGCCATGCCATGCCACTCGACCCGCGTGACCGCGCGCCGAACGAGAACCGCCCCGAAGGGTACGGCGAGCACAAGGGTCAGCACACCGAACGGCTGCACCAGCGACAAGGCGCCGTACCGTAGCGCCACGACGTGCAGCGCAGCCCCGGCCCCGTTCAGCCCGATCGCCGCCCCCCACAGCGGCATGCTGAGGAGCACCCGGACCGGCCGATGCGCCACCCGTTCCTGGACCACGGCGGCCCCCGCGTACGCCATCGCCGACGCGACACAGAGCACGACGGCGATCGCGGTCGACGTCACCGCTGCGGCTCCGTCCGAATTCGCCGACTGCCTAGCGCCGAAACCGCCCGCCCGCGCCGGCCGCCGAGAGCCGAAGCCGTCCGCCCGCGCCATCTGCTGAGGGCCGAAGCCGTCAGCCCGCCCCGTCTGCCCAGGGCCGAAGCCGTCAGCCCGCCCCGTCTGCCCAGGGCCGAAGCCGTCAGCCCGCCCCGTCTGCCCAGGGCCGAAGCCGTCCGCCCGCGCCGGCTGCCGAGGGCCGAAGCCGTCAGCCGTCCGAGACGGCCTGGCATCAGGGCCGCCGGCCTCCGCCGACGGCCGAGCGCGGAAACCGTCGGCCTCTCGCGACGGCCGGACGCCGAAGCTGTTGGCGTACTTCGACGGCCTGGCGCCGAAGCGCGGCGGGAGGACGGACGGGCCGACCTACGCCGCCCCACTCGACCAGCCGAAACTCCACTCAGCGCCACATGGATGACCGTACGCGCCGTCCCGGCCGCGTCGCGTCGTCTGTACGCGGTACTGAAGTCAGGCCCGCTACCCCTTCATGCGGTAGCAGCGCCAACCCGACTACCGCATCCGCAGTACGCGGGCCAGCGGCACGGCGAGCTCCTCGTGCGGGCTGTCCGTCTAGGCTTCCTCCATGGCGTTCGAGCAGCACGGACACACTCACCGCCTCGACTGGGTGGACCCGACCATCCGCGAATGGGACTGCACGGTCGTATGGTCGGATCCCGCCGACCCGGAGGCGGGCATCGTGCTCGACCGGTCGGCCTTCTACCCGGGCGGCGGCGGTCAGCCACCCGACCATGGGGTGCTCCTCTGGGAAGGCGTGCAGACCCGCATCGTCGACACGCGGAAGGGCGATGACCTCTACCTCATCCCGGCGCCCGGCGATCCCGTGCCGCGGACCGGCACGAGCGTCCGGGGAGCCATCGACGACGTACGCCGCAGCACGCTCATGCGTACCCACTCCGGCCTGCACATCCTGTGCGGTGCCGTGTTCCGCGACTTCGGCGCCCTGGTCACCGGCGGGAACATGCAGCCGGGCGAGGCCCGCATGGACTTCAACCTGCCCGAGGTGCCACCCGGCTTCAAACAGGCCCTCGAGGACGCGGTCAACGCCGAGGTCGAGGCCGACCGGAAGATCGTCACTCGCGTCCTGCCCCGCGAGGAGGCCCTGGCGATTCCGGATCTGGTCCGCACCCAGGACGCGCTGCCGCCGCTGGACGACCCCGAGATCCGCATCGTCGACATCGTGGGCCTCGACGTTCAGGCAGACGGCGGCACGCACGTGGCCTCCACGAAGCAGGTGGGCCGCATCCAGGTGGTCAAAGTGGAGAGCAAGGGCCGGCAGAACCGCCGGGTGCGCATCAAGCTGACCTGATTTCCGAATCCTGATCCATTTCCGTACGCGCCTCACGATCGAAAGGAGCCTCTGACGGACTGTCCCGCTGCTCAGCACGGCATCACCAGCTCGTCAGCAGAAGGTGGTTGACGAGAATGGCGGTCCCCGCCTGAACGACGAGCCACGCACGCCGACTCGGCACCGGCAGAAGCGCCGCGCCGGCGGCGAACCACACGGCGAACGGCAACCAGATCCGCTCGGTCTCCGCCTTGCTGAGACCCGACACGTCGGCCGCGACGATCGCCACGGCGGCAGCGAGCGGCAACAGCCGTGTCACGTCCCATGCCGGACGTTCGGGGCTCCCAACGGCTTCTGCACCTCGGCGAACCGTGGCTCGCCGGAGGATCACTGCGGTCATGGGCCCCGCGCACGCCACGAGGGCCGCGATGTTGGCCCAGACCCAGTACCCGTACGGGCGGACGCTGGCCAGGCCCTGGTAGTAACGCTCGACAACCAGGTGGTACCCGTCAGGCCACCAGAAGCCCGCCGCGGAGAAGCTTCCCGCCACGGCCACGCCGCCTATCAAGGCGCTACCCATGACGACGCCAAGCGTGGCGGGTTTCAACGCCCGGCCAGTCACCCCCACGCTTTCCGCATTGCGGTCGGTATCGGTCGACCGCGCGGTCCTCCGCGTTGCCAGTAGGGCGACGAGGACCAGGGGCGCGAGTAACACCAGCCCGTAGGACAGATAGATGCCGAAGGTGACGAGCGCTCCCCCGGCCACAGCAGCCAAGACCCGTTTGCGGGCCAGAAGCATGACACCGACAGCCGTAATGCCGGCAAACAATCCATCCGCTGACGCGCCTATCCAGACAGCACCGGGAAAGACAACTGCGAACGGAACGACGGCTCGGGCCGCCGCCTCCCCGGAAACGCTGAGGAGGCGTACGGTCTCCGGCACTGCAACCGTCGCGAGGGAGCCGACGAGGATGCACGCGAGGGCCGCCCAACCGCCGCCGCCGAGACCCGCTCGCTCCAGCCAGACGAAGATCAAGAGTGCGCCGGGTGGGTGGCCGGCCACGTGGGTTGTCCAGGAGTCCGGCTGGAAGTCGAGGATCCGACCGGTGAAGCCACGGATCATCACCGATACGTCTGTGACCCCGGGTACCTCGTCCAGATACTCCGGACCGGTCGTCAGTCTGCCAGCCAGCCCACGCTGCCACCCGTCGACCATGGCCAGGCTCAACGTCCAGGTGACTGCGACGACATAGGCGGTTAGGCGGAGAGCCCGCCACGACAGCCGCTCCGCGACCACGAAGCCTCGCCAAACGATGAGCCCCGCAACCATGAGAACCAGCGGAGTCCCTGGTCCCACGTGGGGCAACCAGTGGGCGTAGAACGGCGCCGCACTGGCTTGCACCGGCCGGTCGTTCAGGTAGAGAAGCCCACCGACCAGAGCGGCCAACGCCACGAGAGTCACCGCACCCGCGGCGGCCGCAACATCCCACCGGTCGACCATCCGGCGGCTTGGCGAAGCCGTACCGCCCCTCCGATCCGCCCCCGGCGTGCTCGGCTCGGCTGCCCCGCTCTTCCTACCCGTCGGTTGACGAATCGGCTCAGCTCCACTGCCTTTTCGACGCGCCGAGGTGCGGCTCCGCAAGGCGGGAATGCCGATCATCAGCGCAGCGCGGCACGAGCGAAGTCCGCCATGCCCGTCATCAGATCGATCTCCGCCCGGAAAGCGAGCTCGGCCTCTGCCCGCCTCGGTGAGGCCACCACGTGCCGTACGTCCCCGAGCCGGAATTCGCCCGTCACGATCGGTCGCGGCCCACCCATTGCGTCAGCCAACGCATCGGCCATGTCCAAGACCGTCGCGGGCCTCCCCGAGGCGATGTTGTACGCCGAGAATCCCTCCGCCTCGGCCGACAAGGCCGCCATGTTCGCGCGCGCCACGTCACGGACATGGACGAAGTCGCGCCGTTGCCCCCCGTCCTCGAAGACCCGAGGCGGCCGGCCGGCTTCCAGGGCAGATCGGAATATCGCCGCCACCCCGCTGTACGGCGTGTCCCGAGGCATTCCGGGCCCGTAGACATTGTGATAGCGCAACGCCACGACGGAGCCACCGGTCTGTCGCACCCACGCTGCCGTCAGATGCTCCTGAGCCAACTTGGTGGCCGCATAGACACTTCGCGGTTCCAGGGGGGCCTCTTCCGCCACGAGCACAGAGGTCAGCCGTGCGGCACAACGCGGGCACAAGGGCTCGAAGCGTCCGGCGACGAGGTCCGCCACGGCCCTGGGTGCCGGGCGTTGCGACCCATGATCGGGACACTCGTATGCCCCCTCGCCGTACACCACCATTGAGCTCGCCAGAACCATGCGACCCACACCGGCGCGGGCCATTTCGGCGAGCAGCACCGCGGTCCCGAGGTCGTTGTTGCTCACATAGTCGGGAAGGTCGTCGAGGTCCACACCCATCCCGACCATGGCCGCCTGATGCACGACAGCGTCGATGCCGTGCAGGCTGCGCCGGACCGCATCGCGGTCGCGGAGATCGACGACGTTCACCGGAACGTCTGCCACAGAGTCGGGGAGAGCCGTCCGATGCGCCGCAGGATGTCCGCAGTCCACAACGGACACGCGGTGGCCGGCCGCCACGAGCGCAGCCGTCACATGAGATCCGATGAATCCGGCGCCGCCGGTCACGAGCACATGGGTCACGACGCCGAAGGTAGGCCCGTCCGACCGCCGGTGAGAACAGCTCCGGCCAACCGTCAGCACTTCGTAAGAATGCGGCATCCGTCGTTACTTTGTAAGGGTTTCCGCGCCGGAACCGGCGATACGTTCCCGTCCATGACCGATGTCGTGCTGCCTTGCCTGAACGAGGCACCCGCCCTGCCGTGGGTGCTCACCCGCATGCCGGCCGGCTTCCACCCGATCGTCGCCGACAACGGCTCCACCGACGGCTCCACCGAGGTGGCTCGGGCGCATGGCGCTCGCGTGATCTCCGTGCCGCAGTCCGGATACGGCGCCGCCGTGCATGCCGGGCTGATTGCGGCAGATCCGGATGACGGCCTGGTGTGTGTCCTCGACGCCGACGGGTCCTTCGATCCTCGCGAGCTGCCCCGGCTCACCCTTCCGGTGCGCGAGGACGCTGCCGATCTTGTCGTAGGGCGGCGGCGCCCGACATCCCGGCGCGCGTGGCCGCTTCATGCCCGCATGGGCAATGCGCTCCTGGCCCGCCGCGTACGCCGGACGACCGGTCTCACCGTCCATGACATCGGACCGATCAGGGCGGCACGGCGGGCTGATCTCCTGGCGTTGAATCTGGTGGATCGGCGTTTCGGCTATCCCCTGGAGCTCTTGATCGCAGCAGGCCGTGCCGGGTGGCGAGTCCACGAGCTCGACGTGCCTTACCGGCCCCGGGCGGAGGGCACTCGCTCCAAGGTCACCGGCACTGTCCGGGGCACCGCACGAGCGATTCGCGACATGCGGGCGGTGCTGGCTCGATGACCCAGTTCCTCGTTCTCGCCAAGTCGCCGGTGCCGGGACGCGTGAAGACCCGGCTGTGCCCGCCGTGGACCCACGAGCAGGCAGCCATGATTGCCGCCGCCGCGCTCGCCGACACCCTCGACGCCGTCAGCTCGGTCCGGGCCGCTTCCCGCACGCTCGTTGTGGACGGCTCGTATCCAGCTCCACCTGGTTGGCAGAGCCTGCCTCAACGTGGTGGATCGCTGGGTGACCGGCTCACGGCTGCCTTCACGGACGCCGGCGGCGAGTCGGCAGTGCTCCTCGGCATGGACACACCGCAGGCGACCCCCTCTCTGCTGTCGGACGCGTGTGACTACGCCGAGGCCGATGCCACGCTCGGTTTGGCTCAGGACGGCGGTTGGTGGGTGCTCGGGCTGCGGGACTGCTCGCACGCTGACGTTCTGCGCACCATTCCGACGTCCACGGACCAGACCGGCGAGTTGACGCTCCAGGCGCTCCGAGCGCGAGGGCTTCGAGTTCGCCTTCTCCCGGTTCTCCGCGATGTCGACACAGCCGCAGACGCACGGTCCGTCGCCACGCTGTGCCGCCCGGAAAGCAGGTTCAGAACCGCCGTGGAGGCGTTGATCCATGAGTGCTGAGGTTCTCGACGTCTATGACGAGGCGCTGCGGGCGGCCGAGGAAAGCCGCGGTGCCGAGCTCATCCTCCAGGACGCCCTCGGGCGAGAGCGGATGATCGATGCCGCGGACTGGTACCGCGACCGCCTGTCGGGAGACGAGAGCTTGCTCGGCCGCTGCGCCGGGCCCACGCTCGATGTGGGATGCGGACCCGGCCGGCTCACCGTCGCTGTGAGCGCATTGGGGCATGCAGCCCTCGGTATAGACATCAGCCCGATGGCCGTCAGCATTGCGCGACGACGAGGTGCAGCCGCACTGAGGCGCAACGTCTTCGGACCCGTTCCAGGCCTCGGTCGCTGGCGTCACATCCTGCTGGCCGACGGCAACATCGGCATCGGTGGTGATCCCGCTGCGCTCCTTCGCCGGTGCCGTGAGCTCATCAGCGGCGCGGGGCGGGTTCACGTCGAGCTTTCCTCACCGGGCGTGCGGAGCTGGGCGGGACGAGCAACCGTACGCGGAGCCAACGACCGACCCGCCGCGGCATTCCGCTGGGCGGAGGTGGCTGCGGACGACCTCGCCACCTTCGCCGGGCCGGCCGCGCTGCATCCCGTCGACACCTGGCAGGAGGCCGGGCGATGGTTCGCGTCCTTGGAAAAGATCTGAAGCTTCCCGACCTTGTGAAGCCTGAGTCCTTCGATTCGGGGCTCCGGTCGACCCGGTTGACGAGTCAGCTCGGCATTGCGCTGGGCGTCGCCTTCGCCGTGTGTTTCGGCACCGGACTCATCAGCCATCTCATCCAACATCCGCCGGCCTGGTTCTGGTGGCCGTCACGGCCTGCGGGTCTCTATCGATTCACCCAAGGTCTCCATGTGGCGACAGGCCTGGCATGCATACCGTTGCTGGGCGCCAAGCTCTGGTCGGTCTACCCACGCCTCTTCGAGCGTCCCGCAGTGCGCTCGGTGAGCCACGCACTGGAACGCGCGAGCATTGTCCGCGGCCAGTGAATGATCCCCATAGGCGGCCATTTACCGCCCCGCTGATGGCCAAGGTCCTCCCCGCGGACGGCCAGATACTTCCCCGCTG
>NZ_JBFAQM010000051.1:0-38325 GCF_040677315.1 Actinoplanes sp. NPDC049316
ACAACGACAACCTCGCCGATCTCGGCAAATGAGCGGGCGCGGGGGAGGCCGGGGCTCCGGCTACGGGCTGTTCCTGATCCGCGCCGGGCTCGGCGTCCCGGTCTGCGGCCGCCCTCCGCGTCTGCCCGGCGTGCCCTCCACCCCGCGCCGGTCGGCTCCGGGTGACCGGTTCCGCACACCGCCAGGCTCCCGCTCAAGACCATCTGAGCTGGACAAGCACTGAACGCAGCCTGGGCAGAAGGTGGTTAAAGCACCAGGATGGCGGGCATCACCCCCTCAGGTCGCGGATCGCACGGGCTCGGTGTGGCGGAGCCGATGCGGATGCGCCCGACGAGACCATGCGTAGCGCCCTGGAGGGATCTCGCGATGAAGCTTTTGGGCAAGGCCGGTGGCACGTCGCACGACGGCGACCACGACGAGAGCGCCGCTGCGGCGCGCGCCGCCGGTGAGCGGGACGCCGGCCGCAAGGGGATGGATCTGGAGGCGGCTGCCACGTCGCGTACCGGGGACGACCGGGACAACGATCTGTCGGCGCCCGGTCCCGACGCCGGGCCGCACAGCCCGGCCGAGCTGAAGGGCAAGGGCATTTTCGGTGCCCTGAAGCGGACCTTCAAGCAGTTCTCGCAGGACAACATCACCGACTGGGCCGCCGCGCTGACCTACTACGGTGTGCTGTCGATCTTCCCCGGTGTGCTGGTGCTCGTGTCGGTCCTGGGCATGCTCAGCGACAACGGGCAGCAGACCGTCCAGGAGACCGTGCAGCAGGTCGCGCCGAGCCAGCAGATCCAGAACCTGGTCGACCAGGTTCTCACCCAGGTGCAGGACCCGGGTAAGGCCGGTCTCGCCGCGATCATCGGTATCGTGGCCGCGTTCTGGTCGGCCTCCGGTTACATCGGCGCGTTCATGCGGGCCTCGAACGCGATCTACGACGTGCCTGAGGGCCGGCCGGTCTGGAAGACGATCCCGATCCGTCTCGCCGTCACCGCGGTCATCGGCATCATGCTCATCCTGTCGGCGGTCATCGTGGTCTTCACCGGCGGCCTGGCCAGCGCCGTGGGTCAGCAGATCGGTCTCGGCGAGAACATCGTGACCGTCTGGAACATCGCCAAGTGGCCGGTTCTGGTCATCCTGGTCAGCCTGATGTTCGCGATCCTGTACTGGGCGTCGCCGAACGCGAAGACCGGCGGCTTCCGCTGGGTCAGCCCGGGTGGCATCTTCGCGGTGCTCGTGTGGGTGGCGGCCTCCGCCGCGTTCGCGATCTACCTGGCGAACTTCGCCGACTACAACAAGACGTACGGCACGCTCGGTGGTGTCATCGCCTTCCTGGTGTGGCTCTGGATCTCCAACATCGCCATCATGCTCGGGGCCGAGCTGGACGCGGAGCTGGAGCGCGGCCGGGCGATCGCCGCCGGCCACTCGCCGGACGACGAGCCGTTCCTGCAGCTGCGCGACGACCGCAAGCTCAAGAAGGGCAGCGAAAAGGGTCTCAGCACGAATTGACGCGCCGCAGACGGCCAAGCGGCCGCGTTCCCTCGCCGGGAACGCGGCCGTTTCGTGTGTCCAGGCCCCACGACCGGCCCGGACGGCGACCCGGGTCGGCTGGTCGCACCGGCCGGGCGGCACCGGCGGCGGCGGTCGGGTCGTTGCTGCGGCCGCACATCGGGCGGGCGCGCGTGGCCGTCGGCATGCCCGGCGCGATCACCGCGACGCTTCCCCACGCACTCACAGACATCGAAGACCGTAGCTCTCTTGCGCGGGGGCGCGACACCGACCAATATGGACGTCAATCACTGCGATGCTACGGGGGCGTCGGATTTGATGCGGGGGTTGCCGATCATGCGAACCTTTTCCGTACGGTCGGATTCACCACCCGGAACCTTTTCTCCCGGCGGGACCGAATCGTCCGCCGGCCCTGGGTGACAACTCGCCGATCGGCGGACGCCGCGACGATTCTCGTCGCCGGGCGAGCAATTTCGCTGTTCCGCACTCCATGACCCGCCGGCGGCCCGCCGGAGCTTTCGGCCGGCCTCGTTCCTGACCGGCGCCGTGCATATTCGGCGCCGGCGACATCGTGCGGCCGCCATCGCCATTTCCGAGCGACGAAGCGAAGGCGGAGGCCCGTACGGAAACGACAGACCCGGGCAACGGCTCCGAGCCGGAGCCGGCCACCCGGAGCTGTCCGTCCATGAGCAGCCGCCGCGCCCAGCCCGGGCGCACCCGCGGCGTGCCTCGAGAAAGGGAGCTCATGAGCAAACGTACACGGGGGATCCCGATCGCCTGCCTGGTGATCGGCCTCATCGCCGGGGGTGGGCAAGCCGCCGTCGCCAAGCCCGCGACGCCGGCCAAGCCACCACCCGCCCCGGCCGCCGGCCGGGCGACGCCGGCATCGGACGCCGTCGCGCCCGCCGACCGGGCCGGTGTCATCGGCGCGAACTGGCAGAAGTCGTCCGACCGGCTGTGGACCACCTCCGGTGACAGTCAGGGCCTGCACCTGTTGGTTGCCGACGCCGAGGACGGGTACGTCTGGCGCACCGCGGCGACCCTGGCGGAGCCCGGCATCAGCTCGGACCGGTGGATCGGCAACGCCTGCCTGACCGCCTCGGGGCGCAACGCTGTCGTCGTCTACGAGCCCCGGCACTTCTCCAACCGGGAGCACCTGTTCAACCGGGGCGCGTTCGCCGCGGTGGTGGATGTGGAGTCGGGCGCGGTGACCAAGCTCGACGTCAACGTCAGCATCGCCTACTACAACCCCGGGTGCGGCGCCGGTGAGCAGGCCGCTCTGACCCAGAGCGGCGCCACCGATCTCGGGCGTACCCGGGTCCATCTCGTCGACACCACCAGCCGCAAGATCACCTCGCGGATCGACGTGCCCGGTCAGCTGACCGCGGCGGTGCCGTTCGAGGGAGGGATCGCCGCGGCCGACGGGGCGAAGATCGTCTCGGTGGACCGGGACGGTACGACGTCGACTCTCGTCGCCACGGCTGGGCGTACCGCGTCGCTGACCGCCGACGGCGCGGGAGGGCTGACGTTCCTCCAGCAGGTGGACGACGCGACGACCGCGGTGCGGCGCTGGGACCGTACGCGCAGGGTCAGCGAGCTGGGCCGTGGCCCGCTCACCGACGTCACCCTCGCTCGCGGCACGCAGGGCCGCGTCTTCATCACCGGCAAGCCGGCCAGGGTGGCGGCGTTGCCCCCGGGTGTCACCGCGGTGCCGTCACAGCCGTTCGCGGAGGTCTCGACGACGGGCGAGGCGGTGCTGACCACGGACGCGAAACCGCCGGCCGCCGGGGTCCGGCCCGACGGGAGCCTTCCGGTGGGCAAGCACGCGACGTTCCGGGCCACCGGCCGGTCCGCGGCCTTCGTGGTGGACCCGCTGACCCGGATCAGCAAGCGCCGGGCGGAGGGCCTCGCCATGGCGCCGCAGCTCAAGGCCGCGCGCGCCGAGGTCGCCCGGTCGGCGCCCGCCGAACCGGCCGGCTCGGCCACGAGCCCGCTGGAGGTGGACCGCTACTGCGCGGTGTCGCGCAACGACGTCACCGCGCAGGCCGAGCAGCCGCACTGGGCCCAGGTGGAGTGGGCCGCGACGCTCGCCGTGGAGAAGAACCTGACCATCACCCGGCCCGCCGGGTGGCGCGGCTCGGGGCTGCCGGCCTGGTCGCCGCAGACCATGGAGCGGCCGATCGACCTGGCCGGGGGCGGCTTCGTGCCGGCTCAGATCATGCTCGCCGTCCTGGCGCAGGAATCCAACATGTGGCAGGCGTCCTGGCACGCGCTGGAGGGTGTGCCGGGCAACCCGCTGGTGGGCGCCTACTACGGCATCCGCAGCGGCTGGTCGATCAACTTCACCCAGGCGGACTGCGGGTACGGCGTCGCCCAGGTGACCGACGGCATGCGCCTCGCCGGCCGTACCAAGCCCTACGAGGTCGCGCGGCCCGCCGACGAGCAGAAAGCCATCGCGATCGACTACGCGACCAACATCGCCGCCGGCCTGCGCATCCTGCAGGAGAAGTGGAACACCACCCGAGGTGCCGGCATCGTCGTCAACAACGGGGACCCGGCGCGGCCGGAGAACTGGTTCGCGTCGGTGTGGGCGTACAACAGCGGGCTCAACCCGCAGGCCAGCACCGGCAACACCACTGGGTGCGCCCCCAGCCCGACGTGCACCGACAGCCGGGGCAACTGGGGGCTCGGGTGGGGCAACAACCCGGCCAACCCCGACTACCCGTACAACCGCAAGCCGTTTCTCGACGGACCGGACGGCGGTGGCGGCGGCGGCCAGGCCGACGCGGCGCACCCCGAGCGGTGGCCCTACCCCGAGAAGATCATGGGCTGGGCCGCGTACCCGATCGTCAAGTCCGACTACCGCCGGCCCGACTTCTACGAGCCCGGGTACGGCCAGGCCTGGTGGTCCACCTCGGCGGACCGTACGGCTGCCATCAAGCCGCCGCTGAACACCTTCTGCGGGACCCAGAACAACTGTTCCTTCCCCAGCGGCGCCACCGGTCCGGGTCTGTGCAACTACTCGGACTACCACTGCTGGTGGCACTGGCCCGCCACGTACAAGCCGAACTGTGAGACCAGCTGCGGGTACCGCAACCCTCGCTACGCCGCGGGGGCGCCGGAGCCCGCACGCGGGACGCACTACCCGCCGATCTGCCCGGCCTCCGGCCAGTCGCTGCCCGACCTGCCCGCCGGGGCGCTGGTGATCGACGAGTCTGACAACTCGATCCCGGTGGTCCGTTCCGACACGTGCACGACGCGAGCCGCCAACAACGGGACGTTCAGCCTGGTCTTCAACAGCAACGCGGTGGACTACCCGTCCAAGATCGATTTCCATCAGCTGGGCACCGGGGTCAACGGGCACCTGTGGTTCGCCCACGAGCAGAGTCCCGAGCTCAACGCCAGCAACAAGGTCGGGGTCACCGGTACGTGGACCCTGAACCGGACGATGAACCAGTGGGCCAAGGTGTGGGTGCATCTGCCGTACACGATCGGTGAGACCCAGCAGGCCCATTACCGCATCGACCGGGGGTCCGGTGCTCCCGCCGCGACCCGGTACAAGTGGCGGGTGGCCGGGCAGTACCGCGGCAGCAGCCAGTGGGTCTCGCTGGGCGCCATGCAGTTCATGGGTACGCCGTCGATCAGCCTGAGCAACATCACCCGGACCAAGCAGGAGACGCAGGGCGTGGATAACGTCGTGTGGGACGCCGTCGCCATCCAGCCGCTGTCGGCGAAGCCGTCGGACTTCGTGGTGGCGATGGGTGACTCGTACTCCTCGGGTGAGGGCGTCGTCGCCGACCCGGACACCGACTTCTACCCGGTGTCCAACCACAACACCGTGCCGGGCAACAACGCCTTCCGCAACGGGTGCCACCGTGCCCCGAACGCGTGGTCGCGGATCGCCACGCTCGCGGACGACAGCCGCACGATCGGGCAGCGTGACGATGCCCGCGATCCGAAGATGGACTACCAGATGGTGGCCTGTGCGGGTACGCAGAGCGAGCACATGCTGCCCAGCGCCGGCGTCAATCCGATCACGGGGAAGGAGTTCAAGGATCCGACGACCAACCAGCCCTGGACCAACGGGTGGCGGGAGACCGCCCAGAACGGATCCATGCGGGAGGTCACGCAGATGGACTCCGGCTTCCTCGACGAGAACACGACGCTCGTCACCATCACGGTGGGCGGCAACGACATCGAGTGGACGGGCGTCATGGAGAAGTGCCTGTTCTCCTTCGTCCTGCCGGAGTGCATGAACCTGGACTTCACCCCCAAGCCGAGCGTGGGTGATCAGCCGGCGCCGGAACGCATCGGCGACTACGTGCCCCGGGTCATGGAGCAGAAGCTACGGCCGACGCTGGCCACGATGCTCCGGGCGATCAGCGCCATGGCGCCGAACGCGAAGATCGTGCTGATGACGTACCCGAAGCTGCTGGATCCGTCCGACTTCTGCATCAACATCGCAACGGTGATGCAGATCTCCGGCGGTGAGACGGAATTCTTCAACCAGGCGTCGGTCGAGATGTCGGCGCTGGCCAACGAGATCGCCACGACGGCGCGGACGACCGGCATCAAGGCGTGGGCGTCGGACCCCGTGCCGGCCTTCGAGGGCCATGGCTACTGCAGCCGGAACTCGGGCATCAACGGCCCCACGACCGACCAGGGGCCCGGCGAGAAGCCGAGCTTCCTCGCCTCGAGCGCCTTCCATCCGAATGCGGACGGGGCGGGTTACTACCGAGACACGCTGAACGCAACCCTGCGGTCCATCGGTCTCTGACGCACCGGTGGCGGCGCGCTGTGTCGAACGGCGCGCCGTCACCGCCGTCACCGATCCGAGAGATAGATCAAAGTGAGGACGGCGAGCGTCATGGCCCGTAGGACGGTCAGGACGATCGCCGTCACGGCGAACCACCATCCGCCGTGGAAGACCGCGAGGCCGCCGGCCCTGCCGGATCCCCGGCCCCGGCGCCATCCGCGTACCGCGCCGGCCGCCGCGCAGAGCAGCGGTAGAGCCGCGGCCGCCACGATGATCGGGGTCCAGAACTCGTCAGACGGATCCTGCCAGAAGCCCCGGGAGCGGACCGTCCAATACGGATAGGCGCCGACCAGGACCGCCAGCAGACCGTACGCGATCAGGTCCGAGCTGCTCCTGGCGTCGGCCCAGCGCGCCAGGCGTCCCTTCGACGTCATGAGCACCAAGCTATCCGCCCTGCGCTCATGTCCGGACATGCCGGTCCGTTGTGACCGGCGAGCCGGTCACAACGGCGTGCGGCCACGGCGGTGATCAGACGAGCCGATCCTCGCGGGTGAGCAGCTCGAGCACGGTGGACAGGCTCGACATCGCCGACTCGATGGTGCGCACGAGGTCGTCGCTGCCGGCCGGGAGGGTGCCCGCCGGGAGGGTGCCCGCCGGGAGGGTGCCCGCCGGGAGGGTGCCGGCCGGTAAGGCGACCGCCGGGACGCGTACCCGCTGCGGGCGGCCCAGCAGCCGGTGTCCCAGCTCCAGGACCGGCGTGCCCGCCTCGATGCCCAGGTCGTCGCGGAGTCGTCGGCGTAGCTCGTGGAGGACCTGGACCGCGTCCGCGGTCCGTCCGGCCGTCCGGAGCGCCTCGGCCAGGGAACAGTGCAGACCTTCGTGGTACGGGTACTGCCGCGCCCAGCCGGAGAGGCCGGGAAGCACCGCCCGGGCCCGGCGCCGGCTCATCTCCAGGCGTACGTACAGCTCGATCGCCCGGATCCGGTCCTCCTCCAGCGCGGTCACGTGTCCCGCCAGGGCGGCCGAGTCGACGTCCTCGAGCACGTGGCCCTGCCACAGGTCCAGCGCCGTCTGCAGCCGCGCGACACCGGCATCGATGTCACCTCGGGCCGCGAACTCGTCGGCCTGCTCGCAGAGCCGGCGGAAGACGAGGACATCGGCCTGATCCTCGGCGATCTGCAGGCGGTAGCTGGTCGACCGGCGTGATATCTCGGCGCTGACCCCGTGGCGGCGCAGCCGGCTCCGTACGGCACCGACACAGTTCTGCACCTGTTGACGTGCGGTGTGCGGCGGCGAGTCCTGCCAGATGACGTCGATCAGGAAGTCGGTCGTGACGGATTGATTGGCCAGCAGAATCAGGGCCGCGAGAATCTTGCGTTCCCTGTTTCCACCCAGGACGCCCGGTTCGCCGGTGGTGAGCGCGAGTGGGCCGAGAATGCGGAACTCCACGAAACGATCCCCCGATCATCGTCGTTGCGGCCCAATGTTCCACGGTGATTGAAGGGTGTCAATCAAACAACGGGGACCCTTCTGAAATGCGTATGTGCTGGGCCGCGGCGTGGTACGGGAGCGCATCGATGGCGGCTCGATGGCGACTCGATGGGGGCGCTTCCTAGCGTCGTGGTCTCCGGGTCGATCCCCAAAAGGAGTTTGATGACCATGCAGTCGGCACGTCTTCGCACGGTCTCGGCGCTCACCGGTACCACGCTCGCCTTCGCCGCCGCCGCCGTCGCCCTCACCGGCACGGCGGCCCAGGCGGACTGTTCCCACCGCTCGGCCGATCTCGACTACGGCAGCGATCAGGTCGTCGCGGCGGCCGGCACGTCGGGCGAGGCCATCCGCACCGGCCCGCACGTCGGGTGCAGCCGGGTCATCACCCTCGCCACCGGCCGCTGGGTCACGCTCGACTGCTACACCGAGGGCGACACAGTGGCCGGACGCGACACGTGGAGCCGGGTGCGCTACAGCAACGGCGGCCCGGTGTACCAGGGCTGGCTTCCGGACAGCCGGCTGCGGGAGCACGGCGCCCAGGAGGAGTGCCCGGCATGACCGGTCCGGCAGCCCCGACATCCCGTTCGATCACTGACCCGGGCCGAGGCCTCGGCCGGGCCGACGAGAGGAATCGCATGAACATCATGAAGAGGACCGTCGCGCGATTCGGCCGGGCGGGCGCCCTCACCGCCCTGGCCATGGGCATGACCGGCGCGCTGCTGGGCGCCGTGCCGTCGGCCGCGTCGGCCACCGCGGCCGCCTGCGGTGGCCAGGTCGGCGGCGGTTGGCTCAGCGGCGGCAACTGGATCAGCGTCGCGCTCCGGAGCACCTCCAGCTGCACGATGTACGCCCGCTTGACGATCACGGACGGGACCGCCGCCTGCTGCTTCAACTACGGATGGCGGGTCGAGCGTCAGGTCAACGGCACGTACGGCTGGCAGACCACCCACACCAAGAACTCCAGCTCGTACGCCTTCGAGGGCACCAAGGACACCGCCACCGTGCCGAACAGCACGGTCGACGACGACCGGTTCCGGGCGTGCTCGAACTTCGGCACCAGCACCTGGCGCTGCACCCCGTGGATCCTCGCCTGACGCACCGAGCAGGGTGGTTCGCTCCGGCCGATGCCCCCTCGGCGGCCGGGGCGAACGGCGTGCGACCAGCACCATCAACTTTTGAATCCAGTGACAAAAGTTCGTAGCGATCAACGAGAAGGTATGGACTAGCGCGGCGGAAGGGCCCTAGTGTGACGGGCGTGACACCGTACCGTTGCGGCGGTGTGAACGGCCCGGAGGTTGCCCGTGCATGTCGTCGACCCCCCTCATCTGCGTCTTCTCCGCCTGCTGCGGGACGAGGGCCCGATCTCCCGCGCCGAGCTGGGTGACCGGCTCGATCTGACCCGGCCCCGGCTGCTCGCCGAGGTCGAGCGGCTCGTCGCCGCCGGCTACATCGCCGAGGCCGGGATGGCCGCCTCGCGCGGAGGTCGCCGGTCCACGCTGGTGGAGCTGCATCCGCGGCTGCGGTTCGCCGCGGTCGACCTCGGGGCCAGCTCGATCGACATCGAGGTGACGAACGGGCGGCTGGAGCCCGTCGCCGCGTACCGGGAGATCGCCGACATCCGCAGCGGGCCCAAGGCGATCCTGCACCGGGTGAACGAGCTGCTCGCGAAGGCGCGGACGGACGGCGCGTACGAGAAGCTCGATGCCGTCGGCATCGGCGTGCCCGGACCGGTCAGCTTCCGCGACGGCGTCCCGGTCTCCCCGCCGATCATGCCGGGCTGGGACCGCTACCCCGTGCGCGAGCTGCTGGCCCGTGAGCACGGGTGCCCGGCCGTCGTGGACAACGACGTCAACATCATGGCGATCGGGGAGCGGCACGGCGGGGTCGCCCACTCGGTGGACGACTTCCTCTTCGTCAAGATCGGTACGGGCATCGGCTGCGGCATCCACCTCGCCGGCGACGTGTACCGGGGCGTGGACGGGTGTGCCGGCGACATCGGGCACATCCAGGTCGACGCGCACGGTCCGATGTGCTCGTGCGGCAACGCCGGATGCCTGGAGGCGCTGTTCAGCGGCGCGGCGCTGTCCCGCGACGCGCTCGCCGCGGCCCGCAGCGGGGAGTCGCCGGCGCTGGCCGAACGGCTCGCCGCCAACGGGGAGCTCGGCGCCCGTGACGTCGCCGACGGCGCCGCCGAGGGCGACGTGACCTGCATCCGGCTCATCCGCGACGGCGGCCGCCGGGTCGGCGCGACGCTGGCGACGCTGGTCAGCTTCGCGAACCCGTCGATGATCGTCATCGGGGGCGGGCTCGCGCAGCTGGGCCACATCCTGCTCGCCGAGATCCGCAGCGTCGTCTACCGTCGCTCGCTGCCGCTGGCCACCGGCAACCTGCCGGTGGTGCTCAGCGAGCTGGGGGCCCGCGCGGGCGTCACCGGTGCGGCCGTCCTGGCCAGCGACACGGCCTTCGAGCAGGCGTCATGACGGCGCCGGAGAACGTCGAGCAGCGCGATGTGGTGCTCAAGCTGGAAGGCGTCGTCAAGACGTTCCCGGGCGTACGGGCCCTGGACGGCGTGGAGCTGGAAGTGCGCGCCGGCGAGGTGCACTGCCTGCTCGGTCAGAACGGCGCCGGCAAATCCACGCTGATCAAGATCCTGGCCGGGGTGCACCACGCCGACGAGGGCAGCATCAGCTGGCTGGGCGAGCCGTTCGCGCCCGCCACGCCGCAGGCCGCGATGCGCGCCGGCATCGCCACGATCTACCAGGAACTCGACCTCGTCGACGATCTCTCGGTGGCCGAGAACGCCTTCCTGGGCCACGAGGAGAGCCACGGCGGGTTCCTGCGGCGGCGCTCGACCGCCGCGCGTACCCGGGAGATCCTGGCCCGGCTCGGCCACGACCACATCCCGCCGCGCCGCCTGGTGCGCTCGCTGCCGGCGGCGGGCAAGCAGATCGTCAGCATGGCCCGTGCGCTCTCGCACGACGCCAAGCTGATCGTCATGGACGAGCCCAGCGCCGTGCTCGCCCACGACGAGGTCGAGAACCTGTTCCGGATCATCCGGGAGCTGACCTCGAACGGCATCGCGGTCATCTACATCTCGCACCGCATGGAGGAGATCCGCGACATCGGCGACCGGGTCACCGTCCTCAAGGACGGCCGGACGACCGCCGCGAACCTCCCGGCCCGCAGCACCTCGACCCGGGAACTGGTCAGCCGCATGACCGGCCGCACCATCGAGTACGTCTTCCCCCCGCGCGCCGCCGGCCCGCACGTGGAGCCGCTGCTCGAGGTGGAGGGGCTGACCCGCGAGGGCGAGTTCGCCGACGCGTCGCTGACCGTCCGGGCCGGTGAGATCGTCGGCATCGCCGGGCTGGTCGGCTCGGGCCGCTCCGAGCTGCTGGAGACCATCTTCGGCGCGCGCCGGGCGGACGCGGGCACGGTGCGGCTGGCCGGCAAGCGCATCCGCTCCATCGGCGACGCCGTACGCCACGGCATGGGCATGGCTCCTGAGGAGCGCAAGAGCCAGGCGCTGCTGCTGGACGAGCCGATCTACCGCAACATGACGCTGTCCTCCTTCGCCGGGTACGCTCGCGGCGGCTTCACCGACGCCGGCCGGGAGAAGGCCGCGGCGATGCGTACGGCCGACCAGCTGGACCTGCGGCCCCGCGACGTGAGCCGCCCGGTCCGCACGCTGTCGGGCGGCAACCAGCAGAAGGTCGTCGTCGGCCGCTGGCTGCTGGACAAGACCAAGCTGCTCCTGCTCGACGAGCCGACCCGCGGCGTGGACGTGGGCGCCCGGGCCGAGCTGTACCAGGTGATCCACGACCTCGCGGCCGGCGGCGTGGGCGTGCTGCTGGTCTCCAGCGAGGTGCCCGAGGTGCTGGGGCTGGCCGACCGGGTGCTGGTCATGCGCGAGGGACACCTGATCCACGAAGCACCCGCACAGGACATCGACGAAGCAACCGTGCTGGACCTCGTCATGGCGGGGTCCCTCATGGAGGGAGAGCCGGCATGACGCACTGCACCGAGCGGCACCTGCCGCAGGCGGGCGACGGCCGTGACGGCGAGGGCCAGGAGGCATGCCAGGGAGGCACAGCGTGACCGATCAGAGCACGAAGCCTGGCGTGCCGGCGCAGTCGCCGCCGGTCGAGCCCGCGATCACCAAGGACGCCGGGGAAGCCGCGACGCCGCAGCGGCAGAGCTGGTGGAGGGGTGACGGCGCGGAGCCCGTACGCCGCAACCTCGGCCTGGTCGGCGTCCTCGTCATCCTGGTGATCATCGGGATCGCGACCCGGCCGGACCTGTACGGCAACCCGACGTGGGTGACCAACAACGTCTGGACGATCCTGCAGCAGGCCTCGGCGATCGGCGTGGTCACCGTCGGCATGACCTTCGTGATCATCGGCGGTGGCATCGACCTCTCCGTGGGCGCCATCGTCGCGGTCGCCGGGGTCTGGTCGACCACGCTCGCCACCCAGAGCTACGGCGCGGGTGGGATGATCTTCACCGCGATCGTCGTCGGCGTCGTCGTCGGGCTCATCAACGGCGTGCTGATCTCGTACGGGAAACTGGTGCCCTTCATCGCGACGCTGGCGATGATGGTCGCCGCGCGCGGCCTGGCCGCGCAGATCTCGGGCAAGCAGACGCAGGTGTCGTCCAACACCACCATCAACGACATCGCGAGCACCCGGGTCTTCGGCATCCCGATCCTGGTCATCATCCTCGCGCTGGTCGTCGCGGCCGGCTGGGTCCTGCTCAACCGCACCACCTTCGGCCGCCGCACGGTCGCGATCGGCGGCAACGTCGAGGCGGCCCGGCTCGCCGGCATCAACGTCCGGCTGCACACCGTGCTGCTGTACGCGCTCTCCGGTCTCTGCTGCGGCATCGCGGCGATCATGCTCACCTCGCAGGCGACCAGTGCGCAGGCCGCGATGGCGAACCTCTACGAACTCGACGCGATCGCCGCGGCGATCATCGGCGGCACGCTGCTCAGCGGCGGCCGCGGCACCATCGTCGGCGCCCTCTTCGGGGTGCTGGTCTTCTCCACCATCACCAACCTGTTCGCGATCAACAACCTCTCCACCGAGGCCCAGAACATGGTCAAGGGCGGCATCATCGTCGCCGCCGTGCTGATCCAGCAGTTCCGCTACAAATCCCTCACCCATCTCCTGGGCCGTACCTCCCGCTGATCCGCCCCCACACCCTGCGGCGACCGATGACGGCCGCCCGGTCACCCCTGGAGAAAACATGTCCGACATGTCCCGTCGTCGCATCCTCTTCGGTGGCGCCGCCCTCGGCGCCGGCGCCCTGCTCACCGCCTGCACCAGCAACACGCCGCAGGAGAACACGCAGGTGAACAACCAGAACGGGGACTCGAACCCGAACGCGGCCCCCGGCAAGAAGGTCGTCATCGGTTTCTCGGCCCCGGCGGCCGACCACGGCTGGCTCGCCGCGATCACCAACAACGCGAAGGCCCAGGCCGGCGCCTACACCGACGTGGAGTTCAACGCGGTCGCGGCCAGCGCGGACGCCGCGGCCCAGCGGGCGGCGCTGTCCACCCTGATCTCGCAGAAGCCGAACGTCATCGTGATGCTCCCGCACGACGGCAAGGAGCTGAACGCGATGGGCCTGGAAGCCATGCGCGCGGGCATCCCGGTGATCAACCTGGACCGGGCGTTCCCCGACAAGGCCGCCTACCGGGTGCAGCTCAAGGGCGACAACTTCGGCATGGGCATCGCCGCCGGCACCTACATCGGGCAGCAGCTCAAGGCCAAGAACGTGAGCAACCCCATCATCGGCGAGATCCCCGGGGTGGACTCGCTCGAGCTGACCCAGGAGCGGACGGCCGGCTTCAACGAGGCCCTCGCGACCTTCGGGTTCAAGGTGGCCAACCGGCGTCCCGCGGACTTCACGGCCGACGGCGGGCAGCGGGCGGCCACCGATCTGCTGCAGGCGCTGCCCAAGCTGGACGCCGTCTGGAACCACGACGACGACCAGGGCATCGGCGTGCTGGCGGCGATCAACCAGGCGAACCGCAAGGAGTTCTTCATGGTCGGTGGCGCCGGCTCGAAGGCGGCCATCGACGCGATCAAGGCCGACAACACCCCGCTCAAGGCGACCGTCACGTACAGCCCGTCGATGGCGTCCTCGGCGATCTCGCTGGCCCGCCTCATCGGCCAGGGCAAGGGCATGTCGGACCTGGTGGAGCTGCAGGTGCCCAAGGAGATCACGCTCGCCTCGGAAACGATCACCAAGGAGAACGCGGAGCAGTACAGCAAGCTCGGTTTCTGACGGTCTCCCGAACGACAAGCGAACACACGATCGGAGAGCACGATGGGGCAGCTGCGGGTCGGCATGGTCGGTTATGCGTTCATGGGCGCCGCGCACTCACAGGCCTGGCGTACCGTCAACCACGCGTTCGACCTGCCGCTGTCGGCACGGATGTCGGTGGTCTGCGGCCGCGACGAGGGCAAGGTCGCGGCCGCGGCCGCCAAGCTCGGCTGGGAGGCGCACGCCACCGACTGGCGTGCGGTCGTCCAGCGGGACGACGTCGACCTGGTGGACATCTGCACGCCGGGCGACACGCACGCGGAGATCGCCCTCGCGGCGCTCGCCGCCGGCAAACACGTTCTCTGCGAGAAACCCCTCGCCAACTCGGTGGCCGAGGCCCGGGAGATGGCCGAGGCCGCGGCCGCGGCGCAGGCCAAGGGGATCCGCGCGATGTGCGGGTTCAACTACCGCCGGGTGCCGGCCGTCGCGCTGATGCGTCAGCTCGTCGCCTCCGGGCGCATCGGCACCCTGCGTCACGTCCGCGCGGTCTACCTGCAGGACTGGATCGTCGACCCGGAGTTCCCGCTGGTCTGGCGGCTGCGCAAGGATGTCGCCGGCTCCGGCGCGCTGGGGGACATCGGCGCGCACATCGTCGACCTCACCCAGTACGTCACCGGCCAGCTCATCACCGGCGTCAGCGCCCTCACCGAGACGTTCGTCCGCGAGCGCCCGCTGCCGGTCGAGGCGTCCGGCCTGTCGGCCGCGGGCAACGGGCACGCCGGCTCCGGCGAGGTCACCGTGGACGACGCGGCGCTGTTCCTGGCCCGGCTCGACGGGGGAGCGGTGGCCACGTACGAGGCCACCCGCTTCGCCACGGGGCGCAAGAACGGCCTCCGGGTCGAACTCAACGGCTCGCAGGGCTCGGTCGCCTTCGACTTCGAACGGATGAACGAGCTCGAGTTCTACGACGCCACGGTCCCCACCGCGGAACAGGGCTTCAGCCGCATCCTCGTCACCGAGCCGGACCACCCGTACATGGCGGCGTGGTGGCCGGCCGGCCACCTCATCGGCTACGAACACTCCTTCACCCACGAGGTCCACGACCTGATCGCCGCGATCGCGGCCGGGGAGGACCCGGCACCGTCCTTCGCGGACGCCCTCCAGGTCCAACTCGTCCTCGACGCCGTGGAACGCTCGGCGGCCTCCTCGGCCTGGGTCCCGGTGGAGGCGCAACTGGCCACTGTCTGATCCGAACCCGCCGCGGCCCGCGAGGCACGGTCCGGTTGCGCCCCGGACCGTGACGGGCCCTGTCTTCCGGCATCGGCCGCCGGGTTCCCGGCCGCTGCCGAACATCCACACTTCACAAGTACGGGCACAGCACGGCCCCGTGGCACACGCCGCGGGCCGTGCCGTCCCGGCCTCCCCGCGCCGCCATCCGGCCGGATCGCGGGTCACCCGCGGCCGCTCGCGCCCCGCCGGCTCGTCCCGTCGTCCACAGCGGCGCGTCGTGACGGCAGCCCGCGGTGAAGCGCCGGCCATCCGCCGCGTGCATCTGCATGCCTGCCATCCGCACGCGGCACTGTCCAGTGCATGCCCGAGTGTGCAATTGATGCACAGAAATCGCTCTCTGTGCCGGTGCGCCGACTTGCCTTCCGCCGCCTTCCCGGGCTGCTCAGCAAGGGCGGTGACATCAATGATCGCCGATGCGCCCGGCTTCTGTGGATCATGTTCGCACCGGTCACGGCGTCGCACGGCCAGTACGCCGCTGATCCGGCAACACGCCGAGGCTCGTATCCGAGGGCAGACAACCCCACGGATGGAGGCGTCATGGCACCCCGTCGGTCCGCCACGACGGCAGCGGTGACCCGCGGCCAAATGGTCCATACTGGACGCAGCACGAACCGATGCACGTGCGAATGCACCGGTGACGCCCCGCTCCAGGAGGGATTCTGATGCGTCTGCGCCACCATTCGGGCCGGGTCGTCCACCTGACCCACGGCACCGCGGTACGGCCCGCCCGGGACCTCCCGGCCGTCGTCGAGCAGCTCGACGCGTACGCCAAAGCCGTCCGGTCCCGTGTGGACGTGGACACCCTCGGGGTGAGCCTCTGGCTCCCGCCCACCCTCGCCGCCGCCCTCGCTGTCGACGGGCGCTCCCGTACCCGGCTTCGTGCCGAGCTGACAGCCCGCGGGCTGGAGGTCGTCACGTTGAGCGGAGTGCCGTACGCGCAGGGCGGCGACGAGGGCTCCGAGGGCCCCGGCCGGATCGACGGTGGTCCCGACTGGAGCGACCCGGCGCGCCTGGAGTACACGCTGGACCTGGCCCGCATCCTCGTCGACCTGCTGCCCGACGACGCCGTCCGCGGCGCCGTCAGCACGATCGGCCTCGGTCGCGCCGACGGCTGGGACGAGGCCAAGCAGAAGGCGTGCGCGCGCATCCTGGGCCGGCTCTCCGGCGGGCTCGCCGAGGTGGCCTGGCAGACCGGCCGCGCCGTACGGGTCGGCTTCCGCCCCGGTCCCGGCGCCGTGCTCGACGGTTCCGCCTCGATCGCCGCCGCCTTCGCCCGGGTCGACAAGGACCGCCTCGGCGTCAGCCTCGACCTGGCCGCGCTCGCCTGCACCTGGGAGGAGCCGGGCGCGTACCTCGACCGGCTGGCCGGCGCGGGCGTGCCGGTGATCCAGGCGCAGGTCACGGCCGCCCTGCAGGCCGACGACCCGGCCGCGGCCGCCGGGGCGCTGCGCGGGTACGTGCAGGAGGGACACCCGCACCCCGTCACCACCCCGGACGGCGGCTACCTGCCCGACCTGAGCGATGCGCTCCGGGACTCGCCCGCGGGGCCTTGGCGGGTGCTGGCCCCCGTACCGTTGAAAGAGCAGCCACCGGCGCCGCTCAGCGCGACCACCGGCGTCTGGCGGACGGCAGTCCGGCAGCTGATGGCCGGCGACCTGCCCGGCACCGAGCATCTCGACATCGAGGCGCAGAGCGCGACCGAGCTCGCGGAGCTCGGCCTGTCCCCGCCGGCCGTCCACATCTCTTGTTGAGCGGGCCGCCCGCACCTAGAGTTTGACCTGGCGCCACCCGGACGGGCGGGCCCGCCGGGAGGCGCAAACCCGGCGCGGCCGCGACGTCCCCCCGGGGCGTGCCCTGCCGGTCACCTCGCGCCGGCGCTGGAACCCTCTTCGTAGAGCCTGCGAACAGGGAGATGACTCATGGCGCGACCCATCACGCTCTTCACCGGCCAGTGGGCCGACCTGCCGTTCGAGGAGGTCTGCCGGCTCGCCTCGGAATGGGGCTACGACGGCCTCGAGATCGCCTGCTGGGGTGACCACTTCGAGGTCGACCGGGCGCTCGCCGAGGACGACTACATCGACCGCAAGCGCGAACAGCTCGCCAAGCACAACCTGCGGGTCTTCGCGATCTCCAACCACCTCGTCGGCCAGGCGGTCTGCGACCACCCGATCGACGAACGCCACCAGGACATCCTGCCGGCGGCGATCTGGGGCGACGGCGACCCCGCGGGGGTACGCGAACGAGCCGCGGAACGCATGAAGGACACCGCCCGCGCCGCCGCCAAGCTCGGCGTGCAGACGGTGGTCGGCTTCACCGGCTCGTCGATCTGGCACACCGTGGCGATGTTCCCCCCGGTGCCGCCGGCGATGATCGAGCGCGGCTACCAGGACTTCGCCGACCGCTGGAACCCCATCCTCGACGTCTTCGACGAGGTCGGCGTTCGCTTCGCGCACGAGGTCCACCCCAGCGAGATCGCGTACGACTACTGGACGACCCGCCGCACGCTCGAGGCCATCGGCAACCGCCCGGCGTTCGGCCTGAACTGGGACCCGTCCCACTTCGTCTGGCAGGACCTCGACCCGGTCAACTTCATCCTCGAGTTCCAGGACCGCATCTACCACGTCGACTGCAAGGACGCGAAGGTCCGCACCGGCGACGGCCGCCGCGGCCGCATGTCGTCCCACCTGCCCTGGGCGGACCTGCGCCGAGGCTGGGACTTCGTCTCGACCGGCCACGGCGACGTGCCCTGGGAGGACTGCTTCCGGGCGCTCAACGCCATCGGCTACGACGGCCCCATCTCGATCGAATGGGAAGACGCCGGGATGGACCGGCTGGTGGGCGCGCCGGAAGCGCTGCAGTTCGTACGGCGGCTCGCCTTCGACGCGCCGTCCGCAGCCTTCGACGCGGCCTTCTCGTCCTCGTCCTGACACAGCCTCTGTCCGGCCACATGCCGACGGCCCGGTCCCTCAGCGGGGGCCGGGCCGTTCAGCTGCGGTGGATCAGTACGTGGTGCCCGTGCTGTTCGAGCTGACGCTCGAGGTCGACAGGTCGCTGGTGGTGGAGTCCGACGACGAGCTGGCCGACGAGAGCTTCTCACCGAGCTTGGACTGGTTCAGCTTGTCCTTGCCCTCGGTGTAGAGCTTGTTGGCCTGCGCCTGGGCGACGCCGGCGGCCTCCTGGACCGTCGGGTGCTCCCACACCTTCTTCGCGTTGGCCGCGATCTCCTCGTACTTCTCCCGGCCGGCACGGCTGCCCAGGACGAAGCCCGCCGCGAGACCCGTGATGAACATGAGCTTTCCGCGCATGGCGGCTCCTTCCGTTCGTTGACGCGCGTGCGTCTGGTTCCGGTCCATACCCATCCTGCCGCTGGATCATTCGCCCGGACCGCGTTTCGTCAGTGTTGCGGCTCTCCGGGTGTGTCGGATCCCTCGCAGGGGGTGACGTACGGGCCTGCGAGGCCCCGTCCGAGCGCGTTCCGGGCCGACTCGGAGGCCCGCTCTCCGGGCTGGAGGGGCGTTCAAGACTGTTTGGGCGTTTGCCGCCGCCCCGTCCACCCACGTGCGCCGGCCCCTGTCCCGCCCGCCGGCGCTGGGCTGATCGGGTGTGTCGGGTACCCCTCGCGCGCGACGCCGCCTCGGTCATGTATTGTTTTCCCGGTCACCACGACAGCCCGCGAGAGCGGGAAGCCGCGGTCCGATCCCCTGTAGCTCAATTGGCAGAGCAGCCGGCTGTTAACCGGCAGGTTATTGGTTCGAGTCCAATCGGGGGAGCTTTCGACCGGGGAGACATTCCCTGGCTCTCGGAGAACTGATCTCCCTCTCTCGCTTCACCACGGTTAGCCTGGAACGCGCCGGTATGGAAGGCCCACGGTTTTCCGCGACCACACCGCTCCCGGTCGACCGTCGACGCCGAGCTTCGTCGACTGATCCCGCCGCGCGGTCTGGACGACGACTTCCGGGTAGCCGATGACCTGCCGTCCGTCTGTCCCCGGACCACCAGGCCGGACTTCCTCGACAACTGGAACGGCAAGCTCGTCGAGCTGACCACGCCCGAGGCGGTCAAGGCCCACAAGAAGAGGGTGGTGACTACCTCGCCTGTGAGTACGCCACCTACACCTGGGCCAAGTGACCGGCTGTTCTTCGACCACGAGCATTTGGTGGAGAACGACTTCGCCGGCCTGCGGCTCGGGTCCTTCGGCGCACACGGCTCGCGCTTCGACCGTTGCGTCTTCGCCGGGATGCGGGTGGAGACAGTGTCGTTCGGCGCCGGCGTGGAGGTGTCCGAGTACGTGGACTGCACCTTCGACGGCGCCCGGATCCAGCGGGCGATGGCTGGGTTCGCGCGGTTCGTCCGGTGCACCTTCCGCGACGTGGACCTGCGCGAGTGGGACGGCGAGTTCGTGGACATGGTCGACTGTGTGGTGTCCGGCACGGTGCGCTCCGGGCAATTCTGGGGCGCACCGCTCCCGCAGTCCGGGGAGTCGCGCTACCGGTCGTATGTGCGCGGCCTCAGCGAGCAAGGGCTCGGGGAGCCGCCGGAAAGGGTGCGGGCCCTGATGACCCGCACGGCCAACGAGTTCCACGGCAACGATTTCTCCGGCGCCGAACTCGTCAAGACATCCTTCCGTGGTGGCGCGGATCTGACCCGCCAGCGTCTGCCGCAGGGCCCCGACTACCTGTACCTGCCGGACGCCGCAGCGGCCATCGACGCCGCCGTCGCCCGTCTGGACGCGGGCACGGTGTCCGACGACCTGGTCGGCGCGGATCTGCGGCCCCGGGTACGCCGGTTCCTGACCGGGGTCCTGGCGCGCGACGTCGAGCAGGGACAGCGGCAGTTGCTCGTCCGGGCCAAGGACTTCGCGTCACGCGGCGCGGTCAAGCCGAACGCGGCCGCCGCGGTCGCGCTGCTCGCGGATGTCATCAAGGAGTCGTAAGCCACAGCACGTATTACTTCGTACCGGCGGCCGACCGGTTGAGCCTGGGCTCAGCCGCAGCGGTCACCCGGCGGCCCCTCTCCTCGCACAGGTGTCACCCGGCCCGGCCGCAGGCCGGTTCAGGACACGGTGACGGCCACAGCGCCGGCGGGGAGCGTCGCGAGCCCGAGGCCGAAAGCGGTCAGGTCGATCTCCTCGGCGGTGCGGTTCATCAGGAAGCGGACGTCGCCGCGCACCGCCAGTTCGACGCGGCCGCGCAGCGCGCGGGGGAGTTCGCTGTCCACGCCGGCCCGGGAGAGCAGATCGCCGAGCAGCGGCGCCAGGCCGTCCGGGCCGAGCCGGGTGGAGACGTACGCGGCGGAGCCGGTTCCCACGGTCCGACGGGTCACCGCGGGGCGTCCGGCCAGGTCACCGGAGGTGTACGACGCCAGTACCTCGGTCCCGGGGCCGGTGACGTCGATCCGGTCCGTCCACAGCGTTCCGGTCGTGCCGTTGTCCAGCAGCACGTGCTCGTCGTCGAGCAGCGGCGCGAACTCCTCGATCCGGATGCCCAGCAGGTCGCGCAGCGCACCGGGGTAGCCGCCGAGCCAGACGTGGTCGTTCTCGTCCACGATGCCGGAGAAGTACGTCGTGACCAGGTGGCCGCCGTTTCCCACGTACGCGGACAGGCGCTCGGCGACCTCGGCCGGGACGACGTGCAGCACCGGCGCCACCACGACGTCGTACTCCTCGATCGGCGCGGACAACGGCACCACGTCGACGCGGACGCCCAGGTCGAGGAACGCCGCGTACCAGTCGAGGGCCTCCCGGCGGTAGCGCAACCGGTCCGTGGGATGGGAGTCCTGCTCGGCGGCCCACCAGGAGTTCCAGTCGAAGACGACGGCGGCCCGCGCGCGGGTCCGCGGCGCGCCGGCCACGAAGGCCAGGTCCCGCAGGCGGGCGCCCAGGGCCGACACCGACCGGAAGACGTCGCTGCCGGTGCCGGCGTGCGGGACCATCGCCGAGTGGTATTTCTCGGCCCCGGCCCGGGACTGCCGCCACTGGAAGAAGCAGACCGCGTCGGCGCCGTGCGCCACGTGGGTCAGGGAGTCGCGCTCCAGCTCGCCGGGTCGCTTGGCGAGGTTGACGGGTTGCCAGTTCACCGCGCTGGTCGAATGCTCCATGAGGAACCAGGGCCGCCCGCCGGCCAGGTTGCCGGTCAGGTTCGCCGAGAACGACAGCTCGTCGCGGGACCGCGGACCCGGATGCCGGTAGTGGTCGTTGGCGACGAAGTCGACCTCGGCTGCCCAGTCCGCGTAATCCATGCCCTTCGTCTCGCCCATCACCATGAAGTTGGTCGTCACCGGCACCTCGGGGGTGATGGACCGCAGGATGTCCCGCTCGGCGATCAGGTGGTCCTTGAGCACCGCCGAGGAGAAGCGCTTGAAGTCCAGCTGCTGACCCGGGTTGGGATGGGTGGCGGCAAGCCGCGGCGGCAGGATCTCGTCCCAGTTCCCGTAGTGCTGCGACCAGAAGGCCGTGCCCCACGCCTCGTTGAGGGCTTCGAGGGACCCGTACCGGGAGCGGAGCCAGCCGCGGAACGCCGCCGCCGCGTCGGCCGAGTAGTCGTAGACGTTGTGGCAGCCGAGCTCGTTGTTGACGTGCCAGGCGGCCAGCGCCGGGTGGCCGGCGTACCGGGTGGCGATCTCGCGGACCAGGCGCAGCGCGTACCGGCGGAAGACCGGGGAGGTCGGCCGCCAGTGCTGCCGCCCGCCCGGCCACAGCGTGCGACCCTCCCGGTCCACCGGCAGGATCTCCGGGTGCGCCGTCGTCAGCCACGGCGGGGGCGAGGCGGTGGCCGTGGCGAGATCGACGAGAATCCCGTTGGCGTGCAGGAGGTCCATCGCGTCGTCCAGCCAGCCGAAGTCGTACTCGCCGTCGGCGACCTCGAGCCGGGCCCAGGAGAAGATGCCCAGCGAGACGATCGTGACGCCGGCGGCGCGCATCGCCCGGACGTCCTCGTCCCACACGTCACGTGGCCACTGCTCGGGGTTGTAGTCGGCGCCGTACTCCAGACGCGGGGCGCCCGCTCGGCGCAACCAACGGGGCGACATGGGATCTCCTTGCTCCGGCGGGGGATCACTTGACGGTGAAGCCCTGCTCGGTGCCGTACTTCGCGGACTTCTCCTGCCAGGCCTTCAGCCCGTCGGCGAGCGTGGTCGACGAGACGTACGCCTTGCCGGCCGTGTCGTTGAAGACGCTGTTGGCGTACACCTGGAAGGGCAGGTACGACCAGCCGGGGACGACCTGCCGGGCCGACTTGGCGAAGATCTCGTTGGCCTTCTGCCCGGCGAAGTACGGGAACGGCGTGTTGAGGAACGCCGGGCTCTGCAGGTCGGCCGTGGTGGACGGGAAGGCGCCGCCCTTGATCCGCAGGTCCTTGCCCTCGTCCACCGAGGCGTACTTGACGAACGCGTACGCCAGCGCCTTGTTCGCCGACTTGTCGAGCACGCCCAGCGAGCTTCCGCCGTTCTCCGCGCTGGCCTGGCCGCCGGCCTCCCACTGCGGCATCGGCGCGACCCGCCACTTGCCGGACGCGGCCGCCGCCCCGGAGGCGAGGTTGCCCGGCATCCAGGCGCCGGTCGGCAGGCTCGCGATGGTGCCGTCGCCGAGCGCCTTGAACCACTGGTCGGTCCACGGCGGGATCGGCGCGACGAGCTTCTCACTGATCATCGGCTGCCAGACGGTCGCGAACTCGGTGGCGCCCGGGTCGGCGAAGTCGATCCGTACGGTCGTGTCCTGGACCTGGTACGGCTTGCCGCCGGCCTGCCAGATCATGCTGGTGGTGAAGCCGGCGTCGCCGGTGTCCGCGGTCAGGTACGCCTTGGGGTTCGCCTTGTGCAGCTTGCGGGCGGCCTCGACGTACTCGGTCCAGGTGGCGGGCACCGCGATGCCGTACCTGTCGAACACCTCCTTGTTGTAGAACAGCGCCATCGGCCCGGAGTCGAGCGGCAACCCGAAGACGCCGCCGTTCGGGGTCACCGCGTTCCAGGGGCCGGGGGTGAAGCTGCTCTTCAGTCCGGACGCGCCGTAGCCGGAGATGTTGGCCAGCGACTTGGCGATCGCGAACTGCAGCACCGCGTAGTACTCGATCTGCGCGACGTCGGGCACGCCGCTGCCGGCCGCGATCGCGTTCTGCAGCGCCGTGTACTGCTTGTCGCCGGTCCCCGCGTTGACCAGATTGATCTTGACGTTCGGGTACTTCTTCTCGAAGCCCGCGGCGACGTCCTTGACGGTGCTGTCCCAGGCCCAGACGGTGAGGTTGCCGCCCTTCTGCAGCGCGGCGGTGACGTCCGCCTCGGAGCCGGTCGCCGGGGGCGTGGTGATGTCGGAGGAGGAGTCGTCGCTGCACGCGGCGAGGGTGAGGATCGCGGCGGTCGCGGCGGCGGCCACCTTCAGGAATCGAGACATCGGCGTCCTTTCATTCTTTGACGCTTCCGGCGGCCAGGCCGGACTGCCAGTACCGCTGCAGCAGCAGGAAGGCGGCGAGCAGGGGCAGGATCGTCAGCAGCGACCCGGTGATGACGAGGTTGAACACGGCCTGGCCGCCGACCGTCTGGGCCTGGTCGTTCCAGGAGTTCAGGCCGATGGTGAGCGGGTACCACTGCGGGTCCTTCAGCATGATCAGCGGAAGGAAGTAGTTGTTCCAGGTGGCGACCACGGTGAACAGCAGGACGGTGACGATGCCGGGTCCGAGCAGCGGCGCCGAGACGCGGAAGAACGTGTGGAACTCGCCGGCGCCGTCGATCCGGGCCGCCTCCAGCATCTCGTCGGGCACGGCCTGCTGGGAGAACGTCCACATGAGGTAGAGCCCGAACGGCGAGACCAGGGACGGAATGATCACCGACCACGGGGTGTTCGTCAGCCCCATCCTGCTGAACATCAGGAACGTGGGCACGGCCAGCGCGGTGCCGGGCACGGCGACCGCGCCGATGACGACGGCGAAGACCGCGCGCTTGCCGGGGAAGTCGAACTTGGCGAGCCCGTACCCGCCCAGGGTCGCGAGCAGCGTCGCCCCGCCGGCGCCGGCCACGACGTACAGCAGGGTGTTGCCGAGCCAGCGGACGAACACCCCGTCGTCGTACGTCAGGGTCTGCCGGACGTTGTCGAACAGCGCGAACCGGCCGTCGTCGAACCACAGGCCGAACGAGCTGAGCAGGCCCTCCTGCGTCTTGGTCGCGTTCACCACCAGCCAGGCCAGCGGGACGAGACTGTAGATCGCGACCAGCGCGATGAGGACCGTCAGCACGGCACTGCGCCGCCGGCCCATCACTTCTCCCGGGCGCCGCGCAGCTGCACGGCGTACGCGATGGCCATCGTGATGAGGCCCATGATGATCGCCACGGTGGCGGCGTAGTTGTACTGCTGGCCCGAGAACGACAGCGAATAGGCGTACATGTTGGGCGTGTATCCCGTCGTGATCACGTTGCGGGCCAGCGGCCGCATGATCGCGGGCTCGTTGAACAGCTGGAAGCTGCCGATCACCGAGAAGATCGTGGCGATCACCAGCGCGCCGCGGATGTGCGGCAGCTTGATGGCCCGGATGATCCGGAACTGCCCGGCGCCGTCGATCTCGGCCGACTCGTAGAGCGAGGCCGGTACGACCTGCAGCGCGGAGTAGAAGATCAGCATGTTGTAGCCGACGAACTCCCAGGTGACGATGTTGCCGATGGAGGCGAGCGCGAGGTCGGCGGAGAGCGGCTCGGGCAGCGTGACGTGCAGGGCGTCGTTGATGTTGCCGATCAACCCGAACTGGTTGCTGTACATGAAGCCCCACATGAGGGTGGCCACCACAGCCGGCACCGCGTACGGCAGGAAGATCGACACCCGGAAGAAGGCCTTGCCGTAGAGCCGGCCGCTGTCGACGGCGAGCGCGACCAGCAGCGCGAGCAGCAGCATGATCGGCACCTGCACCACGAGGAACAGCGCCACCCGGCCGAACCCGGACCAGAACTGCGCGTCCTGGAGCGCCTGGGTGTAGTTGTCGAACCCGACGAACGAGTTCCCGCCGATGAGGCGGTTGCGGTACAGGCTGAGGTAGATCGAGTAGCCGATCGGCGCCAGGAAGACCAGCGCGAACACGAGCATGAACGGACCGGCGAACTTCCAGCCCTCGAGCGACCGGCGTCGGCGCCGTCCGCCGGCCCGCGCGCCGGCGTAGGTGATGGCCATCCTGCCTCCCGACTCCCGAGTGTTTACGTAAACATCGATGAGCGCCACGGCTGACCAGCGATTTCCGGAGGATGACGGGCGTGATGTTTACGTAAACTTGGCGGTGATAGTTTCACCCGGTGCCGGGATCGTCAAGGAAACCAGAGGCGGACTGGAAGCCCATCAACCGCCGGTCGCGCGGGGTCTCGATGGCGGACGTGGCGCGCCTCGCCGGGGTGTCGTCGCAGACCGTGTCCCGGGTGTCCACCGGCCACCCCGGCGTCGTCGAGTCCACCCGGCGGGTCGTTCTGGACGCCATGCGGGAGCTCGGCTACCGGCCCAACAGCGCGGCCCGGGCGCTCAAGCTGGGCGAGTTCCGCACCATCGGGGTCATCCTCTTCACCCTCGCCACCACCGGCAACAGCCGCACGGTCGAGGCCATCGCCACGCAGGCCGCGCTCGAGGGGTACGCCATCACGCTGATCCCGGTGGCCGCCCCCACCCAGGACGGGGTGCTGGGCGCCTTCACCCGCCTCGGTGAGCTCGCCGTCGACGGCGTCATCGTCATCATGGAAGTCCACCTGCTCGACGCCACCGACCTCACCCTGCCGCCGGGCATGCCGGTCGTGGTCGTCGACTCCGACGCCGGCGACCGCTACCCGGTGGTCGACACCGATCAGGCCGACGGCGCCCGGCAGGCGGTACGGCACCTGCTCGAGCTCGGCCACCGTACGGTCCACCACGTCGGCGGCCCGGCCGAGTCGTTCTCGGCCGAGCGCCGGGCCCAGGCCTGGCGGGCCGTCCTCGAGGAGGCCGGCCGGCCCGTGCCACCCGTCGAGCGCGGCGACTGGTCCGCCACCTCCGGATACCGGGCCGGTCTGACCCTGGCCGCCGATCCCGCGTGCACCGCGGTCTTCGTGGCCAACGACCAGATGGCGCTGGGCGTGCTGCGGGCCCTGCACGAACACGGCCGCCGGGTCCCCGAACAGGTCAGCGTCGCGGGCTTCGACGACATCCCGGACGCGGCGTCCTACCTGCCGCCGCTGACCACCGTGCACCAGGACTTCGCCGAGGTCGGCCGGCGCTGCGTGCACGGCCTGCTGGGCCAGATCCGCGGCGAACGCATCACCCCGGGCACCGAGCTCGTGCCCACCGTCCTGGTGCACCGATCGAGCACCGCCGCGCCGCCACCGGCGGCCCGGCGCGCCCCCTGAGCTCTTGCCCGCGGTTGTTCTTTCGCCTGCCCCGGGCGGCCTCCGCCGTTAGGCTGGGTCCTGCGTTGTTCGTCCCCTTGTGAGGTGCCCGTGTCGCAGCCGCCAGAGGTGGACGTCGTCATCGTGGGCGGCGGCCTAGCCGGGCTCGCCGCTGCCCGCCGGCTGGACCGCGCCGGCGTCGACTGGCTGCTCGTCGAGGCCGCCGACCGCCTCGGCGGCCGCGTCGCGACGGACGTCGTCGACGGCTGGCGGCTCGACCGCGGCTTCCAGGTGCTCAACACCGCGTACCCGAGGGTCCCTGCCCTGGTCGACGTGGACGCGCTGGAGATGCGCTATTTCACGCCCGGCGTACTAGTTCGCCGCGGCGGACGCCTGCACCGCCTGGAGAACCCGCTCCGCGACCCGATGGCCGCCCCGAAAACCCTCAACAGCGGGGTGGGCACGCTCGCCGACCGCCTCAAGTTCGCGGCCCTGGCGACCCGCTGCGCGACGTACCCGCCGGCCCGCCTCCTCGACGCGCCCGAGCTGACCACCCAGGAGGCGTTGCGCAAAGCGGGCCTGTCGCACCGCATCATCGAAGAGGTCCTGCGCCCCTTCCTGTCCGGCGTCTTCGCCGACCGCTCCCTCGACACGTCGAGCCACGTCCTGGCGATGGTGCTCCGCTCCTTCGCCCGAGGCCGCATCGGCGTCCCGGCCCACGGCATGGCCATGCTCCCGGCGGCGGTCGCCGGCCCGCTGCCGTACCCGCAACTGCTGGTCAACGCCCGTACGCTCGCAGTCGCCCCGGGCCGCGTGGTCACGGAAGGCGGAGAGATCCGCTGCCGGGCGGTCGTGGTCGCCACCGACCCGGTGACAGCGTCGGAACTGCTACCGGCTCTGCCCCGCCCGGACATGCGCGGCCTCACGACCTACTACTTCGGCGCCCAGCACGCCCCCATCGACGAACCCACCCTCCTCCTGGACGGCGACCGCCGCGAAATCGTGGCCAACACGATCGTCATGTCCAACGCGGCCCCGGAATACGCCCCGGCCGGCCGGTCCCTGATCGCGGCCTCAACCGTCGGAGTGGCGGCGCCGTCGGGTGCCTCGGAGCAGGTGATGCGGGTGGAGCTGGCACGGATCTACGGCGTGCCCACGGACGACTGGGAGCTGCTCAAGGTCGTACCCATCCCGCACGCTCTTCCCGCAGCGCCGGTGCCGCAAGCCCGGCTCCGCAAGCCGGTCGCGCTGGGCGATGGGCTGTTCGTCGCGGGAGACCATCGGGACAGCCCCTCCATCCAGGGAGCACTGGCCGGAGGATGGCGCACGGCGGGAGCAGTGCTGGCCTCCTTGGGAGCACTGGCCGGCGCGCGCTGAGGCCTCTTGCGCGGCGCTCGTCAGCGGTGCGGCTTCGCGCCCTTCCACCGCGTTGACTGCCGCCGACCCGGGGTAAGCACCGTGCATGACTGACAACACGCAGCCCGAGCCCACCCCCGGCAACCCGGACGAAGACCACCCCGCCCAGGAGGCACACGGCGGCAGCATGGCCCCCGGCCTGGTCGACGACACGGGCCACCCGGACCCGGAAGAACCCCCGAAGGGCGACGACGAGTAGATCGCTGGCTTGCCCTGGACGCCGCGGGATAGGATCGCCGCCGGTACGGGGCGGTAGCTCAGCGGGTTAGAGCAGGGGACTCATAATCCCTCGGTCGCGGGTTCGAGTCCCGCCCGCCCCACGGAGCACTTGAGCTGGGCGTACGCGTGTGGGGATGAAGTATTGCGCAAACCGTGTTGATCTGGCCGTTCGGTGTGTCGCGTTCAGGCGCTTCCTGCGGCGACTTCGCGGGCCGGACGGACAGTGGCGCGTCGATGCCGATAGCGAGGCCGAGCATTTCGCGGTGACTCGGGAAGCCTGGTCAGGGCGGTTGTCATGAGAGCGCGGGCTGCGTCGACATCACCGCGCGGGTTGGCTGGGCGCGCGGACGAAGTCGAATTCCGGGCCGCCCAGTGCGGGATGGTTCGCAAGTCTGTCGAAGAGCGCTCTCGCTTCGGTGTCGGCGAGCCGGTGGACGAGGATCGCGTGTCACTCGGCGAGGTCTGCGGCACGCTACGTCATCGGCCGTCATCCGACGCGAGGACAGACGTCACCGCACACCGTACGGTCGGCCGGCGCGACGGACGGTGCGAGCGCCGTCCTGCTACCTGCTCCGCGAGTTGGGGCCCACACCGCCGGGAAGGCCGCATTCCTGACGCTTGGCACCGGCTGTCTCTGCCGGATCGCTCGGGTCTGGCAGGACTCGTTGCCGCAGCGCCGACCCCTCAGATCGAGCCCTGGGAAACCGATTGTCCCGCTGGACGTGATCAGCGAGTGAGGCGGCGCGCTGGCCCGCATAGGTTGGCCTGGGGGGAGGGCGCGCATAGATGACGGATCTGAGCCGCGGTGCGCGGCGCCGGGCCGGACGCCGGCCGCGTTCCGTTTTCGTGGACCTCGCGCTGTCGATGGTGGCCCTGGGAGCGATCACAGGTGTCATTTTTCCGATGTTCGTGGTGGTACTGGGAGTACCGTCCGCGTACGCGTTCCGGGTGAGGTTCATCGCTGCTTGTCTGGCCGCCGGCTTGGGCGTGGCCACGGGGAACTATCTGCTGGTTCGGCGGGTGGTGTGCCGGCGGTTGCGGCCGCTGGCCGATGGCATGCGGGCGTTCCAGCAGCGGCTGGACGCGTCCGGTGGTGAGAACGGCTGGTTGACGTTGGATGTGGGCCGGTATCGGCTCGACGCCGACGCGCCGGATCAGTTCGGAGCCAGCGCCGTCGCATTCAACCGGATGGTGGATTCCCTGCGGATTGTCAACGAACAGCTTGAGATGTTGACCCTGACCGACCCGCTTACCGGGCTGGCGAATCGGCGGCATTTCGATGAGAGGTTCAGCGACGCGTGGCAGCGTGCCCTGGCCACCGGCGGGTCCGTCGCCGTCGCGATGATCGACGTGGACCACTTCAAGCAGTACAACGACGGATACGGTCACCTCGCCGGCGATGAATGTCTGCGCCGTGTCGCGGCGGCACTGAGCGGCTCCGTCCGTGAGGGCAGCGATCTCCTCTGCCGATACGGCGGTGAGGAGTTCGCCATCGTCTTGTCCGACGCCGACGCGGGACGGGCCCGGGCGGTTGCCGAACGGGCGCGTGCGGCGGTGGCCGCCGTCGCACTTCCGCACCCGGAGACGGAACGGGATTGCGTTACCGTCAGCGTCGGCGTTGCGGCCAGGGAGCCGGCGACCGCCGCATCACCGGACGTGCTGATCAAAGCGGCCGACGAGGCCCTGTACCGGGCCAAACAGCACGGCCGTGACCGCGTGTGTGAGGACGGAGCGCCTTCCGCCGGCGAGCAGGATGTACCCGGTGTGTTTCCTCCGACCTCCCGCTGACTGGCATCCCGCGGACGACGCCTGGGGCGATCCGGTTCGGACGGGAACACCACGGCGTGCGGCGGAATCGACCTGCTGCCGGCCCGCAGGTTCAACGGAAGGTCGGCCGAGCGGTGCTGTCCACCGGTGCGAGTCCTACCGTCGGCCTATGACGCGGGGTCGAGGTCTGTGAGATCACCGGCCTGCTCGACCCCGCCGGCTGGCCGGAGGGCACCCGGTTCCTGGTCCGCCGGGAACGCCCGCATCCCGGCGCCCTGTGGCGGACGCGAGACATGAAGAAGCCCTCCGAACCGCCGAGGACTCGGCAAGTTTCCGCGGGCTTCGTCCGGATGCCGCGGGAGGGCGCCGCCCGCAGTGTGAGGCCAGCGGCGAAACCCGTCGATGGCTGGGCTGGGACGTCCGCCCGGGCCGAGAAGTCCTCCAGAGACCAACTTCAGGTCGCGGTCGGTGTCACCCGCGGGGAAGCCAGTAGAGCGTCGTGCCGAGGAACCAGAGTCCCCAGACGATGACGACCACCAGAACGATGGCCACCATCGCCGCAACTAGCACGGCTAGAAAGCCACCCGAGAGACCCAGCACTGACTTCCAGCGCGGGCGTGGAGCGCGGTCATCGTACTCCAGTCGGATCACGCGGAGACTGTACCTCCCTCCTGATCTTGCACGTCCTGCAGGCGAGACCTGCCCTCACGATGCAGCGTCACGCTGATCGCTGATGTCGCCGACGGTTCGGCTCGCGCCAAGCCCTGGCCGATCGCACTGCTTGGCTTCTCGGACGCGACCTCGGTCGCGTCCGAGCCGGCGATGTGGGCCACGGCGATCCGCGATTACATCGACCTGCGCGGCGACGACACCGATGCCATGCTGGCGATCACGGCGGGCCTCGGTTTTCACGAACTGCATCAGGGCCTGGTCGACGGCACCCCGACCGCGACAAGATCCGCCGCTGCCTGTTCTACCTTCCGCTCGGCACGCGTCCGTCAGGCAGCGCTCTGGCATCGATGAGGGTGGGTACGGCATTGGGCCGGCGCTGTTGCTTTGGGATTTTTACGATGCGGTATTCCGGTGGCAGGTCGGGGATCGGGACGTCGCGCTCCAGGTCCGCCAGGACCAGACCTGCGAGAGTGCGACAGCGGTCGGGGTCGGCGAGCGTGCTGGATACGATCGAATTCTGGCCGAACTGGGCATCAACGTGATGGACGAGTCACGCCACGGCACGTTCGGAAGCGTCCGGCACCTGGGTTAGGACCGCGTCCCAGTCGGTGTCGGGTTCGTCTATACCGTCGAGGTCCAGCGCTTGGAAGACGATGTGCGCGATGAGTCGGTCTCCCCGCTCCACGATTGCCTCGGCCCGGGCCCGGCGGTTCTTCGCAGTGCGGTGGAGAGTTGCTTCGATCTCCCGTAACACGAGGACGCTGCGCCAGATCTGGTAGGCAGAGGGTCGGTCCTGAGCATTGAACAATAGCTGGTATGCACCCTGAGTGCCCTGCTCCCACAGCAGATCCACGCCGCGCTTAGTCACTTGAGCGCTTCCGGTGCTCTCCTGACGTCTGGTCCCAGCATGCGACGGTGCCACCACAGCTGGGCAGTCATGATTGACCAGTGGCCGCGTTCCTGCCCTCGCGGCGCGTCGAGGCTGCTCGCGAACGGATTAGCCTGACGACGCTGCAGCGATCATGGTTGCGGCGAGCGCGCAGCAGAGCGCGACGGCGGCGAACACGGAGACGTAGCTGCCGCTGGCGGTGTGGAGGTAGGCGGCGGCGAGCGGGGCGGTGGCCTTGGCGAGAGTCATCGGTACGACGAGCGCGCCGGCGAGAGTGGCGTAGCGGCGGGTGTCGTAGCGCTCGGCGAGCAGGATGGGCTTGGCGAGCGTGGCGACGCCGAAGCCGAGTCCGAAGCCGATGACGGCGCCGATGACTCCGCCCGTCCTTGCGCCCGCAATGGGGAGCAGCAGGGCCGCGGCTGCTTGCACGGCGAACATCGTGGCAGTGATGGTGGTGGTGCGGTGGCGACGTTGCAGCCCGGTGGTGATGAGTCGCCCGGCGACCGACAGCGCGCCGAGCAGCCCGGCGATGGTCGCCGCGAACGCCGGCCGATGGCCCCAGGAGATCAGCGCGGCGACAAGGTGGACGGTGAATGCGCTGATCGCTGCGGTGTGCGCGGTGAAGCCGATGGCGAGCAGCCAGAACCCGCGGTCGGTGAGGGCGGCCCGTACCCCGCGCGACGGCGCCTGCGACGCCCGGCGCAGGGTCCGTGAAGGGGCGGATCCGCGCAGGACGAAGGCGTGCAGTGGCACCGTGAGCGCCTGCAGCACGGCCAGGACTATCAGTGTGGCGCGCCAGCCGTGGGCGTCGGTGAGCCATCCGGTTAGCGGCAGGAAGACGGAGCTCGCGAAGCCTGCCACGACGGTGATGGCCAGGAGTGCGCGCGAGCGGCGCTCGGCGGTGGTAACGGCGATGACGACAGCGAATGCGGCTTCGTACAGGCTGGCGGCGGCTGCGGCGCCGATGCCGATCTGCACCAGGTACAGCTGCCAGAGACGGTCGACCTGGGACAGGGCGACGAGCAGCAGGGCCCCGGCGGCTGATCCGCCGGTCATGAGGGCGCGGCCGCCGCGGTGGTCGAGCCAGCGGCCGACGGGTACGGCCAGCGCGGCGCCGGTCAGGACGCTGGCCGTGAATGCGCCGGTCACCGCGGTGGTGGAGGCGTGCAGATCTACCGCGAGCGGTGTGAGCAGAACGGCGAAGGCGTAGTAGAGGGTGCCGTACCCGATGGTCTGGGTGATCGCCAGAGCGGCGACGATGCCGGTCCTCCGCGCTGGTGTGACGGTCTCGTGCCCGCCGGTGACACCGGCGGGCACGAGTCGGGTTGCCGGTCGGGTCACGAGCAGCAGCTGCCGCCGGCCGCGGGAGTGAGGCTGATCAGGCCGGCGACGCTGGGCAGCGCTCCGGGCTGTTCGGTGAGCGCGGCGATCTGCAGGGCGACCTCGGGGTCGAGGCCGATCTGCTGTGCGGCGGAGCGGACGGCGTCGCTGGTGCTGGCCGCGGTGGGCAGCAGGGCCATGGTGGCGGTGGCCAGCTTGCCCGGCACGTCCGCGGGGATCCCGAAACGGGCGGCGATCTCGCGCGAGGCGTTGTCGGCGACGAGGTTGGAACTGCACACGCCCGTCTCGGGCAGGTCGAGCTGCACGTCGTCGGCGGCCTCGAAGTCACCGGCCAGCGCCGCGGCGATGGAGCGGACCTGTTCGTAGCCGGTGGCCATGAGGAACGTCGGAGCCCGGCCGTAGGACTTCATGCCGACGGCGTAGTAGTTCGGTTCGGGCTGGCCCAGCTCGCGGTAGCCGTGCGGGGACACGGTGCCGCAGGAGTGCTCGTTCGGGTCGATCAGGTCGGCCAGCGTACGGGTGCAGCCCAGAATGGGGTCGAGGTCCAGACGCAGCTCGGTGGCGATCGAGTGGTCGGGACGGAACCCGGTGGCGGACACGACCCGGTCCGCGGTGAGGGTGCGTCCGTCGGCGGCGACGAGTTCGATGCCGCTGTCGGTGCGGCGTACGGTGTGCACGCCGAAGCCCGCCACGAGGGTGACCGCGCCGGTGTCGACCAACGTGCGCAGGCCGCTGCCGAGCGCGCCGCGGGCGGGCAGCTCGTCGGCGTCCTCTCCGCCGAACGCGCGCTGCGCGGATCCGCCGCGCACGACCCAGGTGATGCGAGTGCCGGGCGCGGTCTCGGCGAGGTGGGCCAAGTCGAGCAGCGTGTTCGCCGCGGAGTGCCCGGCTCCCACCACGATGGTGTGCCGGTCGGCGTGGCGCTCGCGGTCGGCGCCGAGCACGTCGGGAAGTGCGTGGTCGATGAGGTCGCCGGCCTGGTCCTCGCCGTGGGCGGGCAGCCCGTTGACGCCGAGCGGGTTCGGGGTGCGCCAGGTGCCGGAGGCGTCGATGACGGCGCTGGCGGTGATGTCGGTGCCGTCGGCGAGGCGTACGACGAAGGGCAGGTCGGCGCGTCCGGCGGTGCGGACCCGGTCGGTGCCGACACGGCTCATCGCGACGACCCGGGCGCCGAGACGCAGGTTCGCGCCGATTGCGGGAAGTTTGGCCAAGGGCTGCAGGTACTCCTCGACGAGCTGCCCACCGGTGGGCAGGCCGTCGTCATCGGGCGCGGCCCACCCGGCGGCGTCGAGCAGTCGCCGGGCGGCGGCGTCGATGTTGTAGCGCCACGGGCTGAACAGGCCGACATGGCCCCACTGCCGGACCGACGCGGCCACCTCATCCCCGGCCTCGAGAACAAGGAACGGCAGACCGCGCTCGTGCAGCTGCGCCGCTGCGGCCAGGCCCACCGGTCCCGCACCGATCACCACGACCGGCAGCTCGGAACCATGGACCTCCTCGGCCGGAGCCGCCCGCACATTCACATCAGTGACCAGTGATGTGGCGTTCGCCGGACCGCAACAGCCGCTTTCGGCTACCGGCGCCTCTGACACGTCGGTCGCCTCGGCCGAGGTGGGGCCGCAGCAGCCGGCGCCCGAAGCCACTGCCTCAGTCTTGGCGGCCGGGTCGCAGCACGAATCGGCCGCAGCGGCAGCATCTACAGTTCCGCAGCAAGGACCAGCGCTCGGGTTCTGACTCATGGGAAGCCCTTCAGGTAGTGCCTGACGTGACGGCTTGGGAGGCGGTCGAACTGACGACGCAGCCCGACCGTACACATCGTTGGCGACTGATCTGTCTTGATCAGCGTCGAACTTCATCTACCTTGCATCTTGATTAGAGCGATGTCAAGCTAGGGCCATGTCGGTTCTTCCCATGCTGGAAACCTCCGCGTCGCAGGGCTGCTGCCCGCCACTGTCCGCGCGGGCCCTCGACCCGCAGGTGGCAGGCGAGCTCGCGCCGCTGTTCAAGGCGTTGAGCGACCCGATCCGGCTGCGGCTGCTGTCGCTGATCGCCGCCTCCGACGAGGTCTGCGTCTGCGATCTGACAGATGCTTTCGACGTCACGGGTGCGACGATCTCGCACCACCTGCGGGTGCTGCGCGAGGCCGGGATGGTCGAGGCCCGCAGGGTCGGCACCTGGGCCTACTACCGGCTGCGCGCGGAAGCACTCGACCTGCTTGGTGGCCTGTTGAGCACCGGCAGCGCCGCATCGTCGCGCCTTCCCGCGCCCAGCGTCACGGCCCTCCCCGCGGCCGATCACGGCTCTCAGGGCCCTGCGATATCAGCGAATCCTGATGTGGTGCGGTTGCTCGGGGATCCGTTGCGGGCGCAGATCGTTCAGATCCTCGCCGAAGGGCCCGCCACCACCTCGCATCTGGTTGCCGATACCGGAGCCAAGCAGCCGAACGTGTCGGGCCACCTCAAGCTGCTGCGTGAAGCCGGCGTCGTCAGCGCCGAGTCTCGCGGCCGGTACACGTATTACCGGATCGTCCCGGACGCCTTGCAAGGTGCGGCTTTGCATCTGGCCGATCTCGCCGCGCAGGCGCGCGCCACCGCCGACGAGTTCCGGAGCCTCTGAAGGGCCGCCGAACACCTGCGCAGTCGGAGCCAAAATGACTGGCAGGTGAACAACTGGCTGCCCGCTTGCCTGGGACGAATTATCTCAGTCATCATTGAGTCAATGAATACTGAAGGTTCCTCGGTGGTGGAGCGGGCGCGGATCCATGCCGCGCTGGGCGACCCGGCGCGGCTCGCGATCGTCGACGCGCTGTGCCTCGGCGACGCGTCGCCCGGCGAGATCGCCCGCAATCTGGACCTTCCGAGCAACCTCGTTGCCCACCACGTCAAGGTGCTCGCCGACGCCGGACTGCTGGAGCGCACGCGCTCGGAGGCTGATCGACGCCGCACCTACCTACGGCTGTGCCCCGACGCGTTGGCGCTGTTGGACTCACCGCAGCTGCCGGACGCACGGCGGGTGGTGTTCGTGTGCACCCACAACTCGGCCCGCTCGCAACTGGCTGCCGCACTGTGGTCCGACCGCACCCACCGTCCGGCCGCCTCCGCCGGCACCCACCCGGCTTCCCGCGTACACCCCAAAGCCGTTGCGGTGGCGCGCAGGCACGGGCTGCGGCTCGATCCGACCGGTACGGCGCACGTAGGCGACGTCGTCGTCGACGGTGACCTGGTCATCGCGGTCTGCGACAACGCACACGAAGACCTCACCACCGGCGCGGCCAGCCCTCGGCTGCACTGGTCGGTGCCCGACCCGGTCCGGGTCGGCACCGACGCGGCCTTCGAGGCCGCGTATACCGACCTGGCCGGGCGCATCGACCGCCTGGCGCCCAGGCTCGCAGGAGATCAGCCGTGACCGATCTGACCACCCCGACCTGGCAACGCGACCTGTCCATCGACCAGCAGCTGGCCCTCAAGACCGCCGCCACCCGGCTGGCAGGCGAGTTCGACGGCGTCTACGGGCCGGAAACCATCGAACGGTTCCTGCACTCCAGTTACGACCAGTTCGCCACCGTCGGCAGCATTCCGAACTTCCTGCCGCTGCTCGCCGAACGCTTCGCACGGCAACGCCTGCAAGCCCTCGCACGCGTCGAAGGACACCACCGCGACGGCAAACCAGTCGTGCTGTTCCTGTGCACCCACAACGCCGGCCGTTCGCAGATGGCTCTCGGCTTCTTCACCCACCTCGCCGGTGATGCCGCCGTGGCATGGTCGGGTGGCTCCGAACCCGGCATCGAGATCAACCCGGCGGCGGTCGCCGCCATGGAAGAGCGTGGCATCGACATCTCCGCGGAATACCCCAAGCCTTGGACCGACGAGGTCGTGCACGCCGCCGACGTCGTGATCACGATGGGCTGCGGCGACGCCTGGCCGATCCTCCCCGGCACCCGCTACGAGAACTGGGATCTCGACGACCCCGCCGGGCTCGATGTCGCCGCCGTGCGACCCATCCGCGACGAGCTCGAACGCCGGGTCCGGCAGCTCCTCGACGAACTGCACGTCCCCGTCCGCTGAGCACCACACCCGCACAACCCTGGGAGAACCCGCGCTCATGAACCCCGTTGCGACCTGGCGGCGTCTGCTCGCCGAGTTCGTCGGCACCGCACTGCTCGTGGCGGCCGTCGTCGGCTCCGGCATCATGGCCACCACGCTGTCACCCGGCAACGTCGGCCTACAGCTGCTGCAGAACTCCGTCGCGACCGCGTTCGCGCTCGGCGCGCTCATCCTCACCTTCGGCCCGGTCTCCGGCGCCCACTTCAACCCCGTCGTGTCGGCCGCCGACTGGTGGCTCGGCCGCCGACACGGCACCGGCCTGAGCCTGCGAGACCTCGCCGGCTACACCACCGCTCAGATCCTCGGCGCGATCGCAGGGTCGGTACTGGCGAATCTGATGTTCGACCTGAGCGCCGTGACCATCTCCACCAAGACCCGCACCGGAACGCACCTGTGGCTCGGCGAGGTCGTCGCCACCACCGGCCTGCTCCTGCTCATCTTCGCCCTCGTACGCTCCGGCCGGGCCGCCGTCGCACCCGCGGCCGTCGGCGCCTACATCGGAGCGGCGTACTGGTTCACCTCCTCCACCAGCTTCGCCAACCCAGCCGTCACCATCGGCCGCGCCTTCACCGACACATTCGCCGGCATCGCCCCGGCCTCCGTACCGGCCTACATCGGCGCGCAGCTCGTCGGTCTACTCGTCGGCATCGGTCTACTCGCTGCGCTCTACCCCCACGCCGGTGTCAACGCCGACCAGGTCGTCGTCCCCCATGACCACGCCGAGCCGGTCCGCAGCCGGGTCTGAACCAACCGACCACCACCAACCCAGAGGAAGAAACATGAGCGACAAGCCCTCCGTCCTGTTCGTCTGCGTGCACAACGCCGGCCGCTCCCAGATGGCCGCCGGCTGGCTGCGCCACCTCGCCGGCGACAAGGTCGAGGTCCGCTCCGCCGGCTCCGCGCCGGCCGAGACGATCAACCCCGCTGCGGTCGAGGCGATGCGCGAGGTGGGCATCGACATCACCGACCAGAGGCCCAAGATCCTGGAGTACGACACAGTCGAGTCCTCCGACGTCATCGTCACCATGGGCTGTGGGGACGCCTGCCCGTACTTCCCCGGCAAACGCTACGAGGACTGGAAGCTCGAGGACCCTGCGGGCAAGGGCGTCGAATCCGTGCGCCCGATCCGCGACGAGATCAAGGGGCGCATCGAGCAACTGCTAGCCGACCTGATCCCGGCCACCTGAGGTGGACGCCGTGCGCAACCTGATCATCATCGGCTCGGGACCGTCCGGATACACCGCGGCGCTCTACGCGGCCCGGGCCAACCTCAAGCCGCTCGTCATCGAGGGCGTCCA
>NZ_JBFAQM010000052.1:0-38058 GCF_040677315.1 Actinoplanes sp. NPDC049316
TCTCTGGCGGTGGGTCGGGTCGTTTTTTTCTCATTTTTTTCCGTATTTGGGGGGGGGCCCCCCGGGGGGGGGCCCCCCCCCCACTGTCGTGTCCCGATCCCGTCGCGCGCCGGAAGGGGGAGCGCGCGGCGAGAAGAGCCGGACTGCGGGAAGGCGGCCAAGCGCGCGGCCGGGGAACGCGCGGGCGTGGCGGGAGACTGCGGCACGCCCGGAAGGTGATGCCGCGCCGGCAAAGCGATGCCGCGCCGAGAAGGTGATGCCGCGCCGGCAAAGCGATGCCGCGCCGGGAAGGTGATGCCGCGCCGGGAAGGCGATGTCGCGCGCCCCCGGAGGGCGATGCCGCGCGTAGGGAGGGCGGAGCTGCGCGGGACCGGCCTGGCGGCGTCGGCCCGCCAGGGTGCGGCCGGGGTCGCGCGCCACTCGCGCCCGCGTCCGTGTGATCTTCTGCCCGTTCTCCTTGACGGAGCTGCCCCGAAGCCCTCCACTTTGCGCCCCACGATCCCTCCACTTCCCTCCCGGAGGCTCTCCTGACCCGGCGAAAGGCCCCTTTTGCGGGGAGTTTTCGACCCGCCTGCGCGCCGTGTCGGAAAGTGGACCTTGATCGGGGCCGCCGCGCCCTCCACTTCGGCCCACCGCCTCTGACGTGCGCTTTCGTCCGCGAATCCGGTTCGCGGACGGGCCGATTCCGGTTGCGGGTGGAGGGAAGTGGAGTAGAGTGGAGCGCAGTGGCAGGGCCGGAGCGGACCTGCCGGCCCGAGCGAACCGGCGGACCGCGAACCGCCACTGGGCAGGGGGGTTGGGCCGACGATGTTCCTCGGCACACACACCCCGCGCCTCGACGACAAGGGCCGGCTGATCCTTCCGGCGAAGTTCCGGGACGAGCTGGCGGGAGGTGTCGTGATCACCAAGGGGCAGGAACGGTGCCTGTACGTGTTCCCGATGCCGGAGTTCCAGCGGATCGCCGGGCAGCTCCGGGACCAGCCGGTCACCAACAAGGCCGCCCGGGCCTACAGCCGGGTGTTCTTCGCCAGCGCGCACGACGAGATCCCCGACAAGCAGGGCCGGGTCACCATCCCGGCGCACCTGCGCGAGTACGCGGCGCTCGACCGTGAGCTCGTGGTGATCGGCGCCAGCACGCGGGTGGAGATCTGGGACAAGCAGTCCTGGGAGCAGTACCTCTCGGCGAGCGAGGACGAGTTCGCCGACATCGAGGAGGGGGTGCTGCCCGGCGGACTGTAGGCGCTGCCCGTCCAACCACCCCACCACCCACAATCCGACTGAAGGCTGCCTCCGGGCCGCCGTGGTGGTCCGGACGTCGCTGCCGCCGTACTGCGAGATCTCCAGCCGCTCTCGCTCCTGGCGCCTCTTCCCCGGCGCCAGGCGTGTGTCCGGTGAGGCGCGCCCGATTGGCAAACGGGCACGAGCGGATGGGGATCTGGCGGTACGGAAGACGGCCGGGTGCCGATCGGGAACGAACGGCCGCGTGGCGCGCGGGAAAGAGCGGGGCGATGGGGGTCGACATGGGGGAGCTGCGCGGCACGCACGTGCCGGTGCTGCTCGAGCGCTGTCTCGAGCTGCTCGCCCCCGCGCTGGATCGCCGGGGGGCGGTCCACGTCGACTTCACGCTCGGCCTCGGCGGGCACGCCGAGGCGGTGCTGGAACGGCACCCCGACGTCGTCCTCGTCGGACTCGACCGCGACCCCGAGGCGCTCGCGCACTCCCGGCAACGGCTCGAGCGGTTCGCCGGCCGTACGCACCTGGTGCACGCGGTCTACGACGAGCTGCCGGAGGTCCTCGCGGACCTGGGATATGCGGCGTTCCACAGTGGCCTGTTCGACCTGGGTGTCTCGTCGCTGCAGCTGGACGAGGCGGACCGGGGCTTCGCGTACGCGAAGGACGCGCCGCTGGACATGCGGATGGACCAGTCCCGCGGGATCACCGCGGAGGAGGTCGTCAACGGCTACGAGCCGGGCGAGCTCGTCCGGATCCTGCGGCAGTACGGCGAGGAGAAGTTCGCCCAGCGCATCGTCTCGGCGATCGTCCGGGAACGGGCGAATGGGCGGATCGTCTCCTCGGCACGGCTCGCGGACCTGGTCCGGGACGCCATCCCGGCCGCCGCGCGACGAACGGGTGGAAATCCCGCCAAGAGAACGTTTCAGGCGCTACGTATTGAGGTAAATGCGGAACTCGCCGCGCTCGAATCCGCGGTACCGGCTGCTTTGGACTTGCTGGCCCCGAAAGGGCGCCTTGTGGTGATGTCGTATCAATCGTTGGAGGACCGGATCGTCAAGCGCGCCCTGGCCGAGAGGGCGCGCAGCACCGGTCCGATCGATCTGCCGGTCGAGCTGCCCGGGACGGGACCGAGCCTGCGGCTGCTGACCCGCGGGTCGGAGCCGCCCACGGCGGCGGAAGTGGCGGAGAACCCGCGGGCGGCTTCGGTGAAGCTGCGCGCGGCGGAACGGATCGACGAGCAGGACCAGGCACGAGGGGCCGCCCGCGAACGGCCCCGGATGTCGGCGACGCACGGGGGACGAGGGCGGCGACGCCCGGGGGAACACCAGGAGGGGGAGGGGCATTGAGCGAGCGCATGACGACTGCGCCGCGGTCGGGGGGCCGGACCGCGGAGCAGCCGCAGAAGGGCCGGCGCACGCCGGCCGGCACGAAGGGGACGGCGCGGGGGGCGCGCCAGTTCCCGATCCAGGGCGCCACCGCGCTGAAGCTCGACGCCCAGCAGCAGCGGGACACGGCCGTGACGCCGCGGCTGCGGGTCGCGCCGCCCGCGCCGATCAACGCGCCGCGGGCGCCGTTCATCGCGCTGGTGGTGGCGGTCGTGGTCGCCGGCGTGCTGGGCATCCTGATGATCAACACGAAGACGGCGGAGAACTCCTTCCAGCTCGACTCGCTGCAGAAGCGGCAGTCCGATCTGGACGCGCAGCAGCAGGCTCTGGAGAACGAGATCGCCGCCAACAACATGCCGGGCAGCCTGGACGCGGCCGCGCGCCGGCTCGGGCTGGTCAAGGCGGACTCACCGGCGTACATCCGGCTGCCGGACGGCAAGGTCTTCGGGGTGCCGAAGCCGGGCAGCGGCGCGCCGGCCGTGACCGCCCAGGACCCGCGGGAGTCGGCCGCGGCGGTGCAGCGGGCGAAGTCCACCCAGGACGCCACCACGCAGGACGTCACCGGGACGACCCAGCAGGGCGCCGCTCAGGGCACGGCGCCGGGACAGACGGCGACGGGGACGGGCACGTCCCCGGTGACAAGGCAGTAGCGCGGTGCCGCCGCGATCCGACGAGACGCCGCGCCGGGGCCAGGAGCCCCGGCGCGGCGCATCTGCGCGTGAGCAGGCCCCCGCCGACGACGAGCGCGGCCGGGGCTTCGGGGGGATCGGGGACGCGCGGGCCTACACGCCGCGCGGACGCACGGTGCGCGAGGGTGACCAGCGCACCCGGTCGCCGCGCAGCGGCCGTACCAGCGATCCGTTCCGTCCGGCGCTGCAGGTCCTCGACGGTGGCCGGCCGCCCCGCGAGCGTCGCCGTGACACCGAGGAGCAGCCGCCCGCGCGGCGCGCCCGGGGACGGGACGCACAGACCGAGCCGCGCGGGGGAGATGAGCGCCGGCGCGACGACGATGGCCGTGAGACCCGTGCGCGCAAGCCCCGGGAACAGGGCACCCGCGAGGAGCCGCGCGGACGCATCCAGGCCGGCCGTGGTGAGCCGACACGCGTGACCGCGGGTGCCGGGCGCACCCGCTCCACAGCCAACCCGCGCCGCGGTGCCGCTGCGCGTACCGAAGCGGCCAACCCGCGCCGGGGTGCCGCTGCGCGTACCGAGGCGGCCAACCCGCGCCGGGGTGCCGCTGTGCGCGGCGATGCCACCAGCCCGCGGCGCGGTGCTGCTGCGCGTACCGAAGCTGCCGGGCGGACCGGACGCGACCGCCGCGTCGCGGCAGCGCCCGGACCACGACGCGACCCGGGCGGACGGCCCGGCAACCGGCGGCCCGGACCGGTCCCGCCCGCCGAGCCGCCGAAGCTGGCCAACAGCACCAAGCGGCTGCGGCTGGGCACCGTCTTCGCGCTGGCCCTGTTCGTCGCGATCGGCGTACGCCTCGTCGTGCTCCAGGTCGTGGACTCGCCGGCCGCCGCGCAGAGCCTGCTCGAGCAGCGGCAGAACCGGCTCACCGAGGTGGTGCTCCCGGCCCCGCGCGGCAGCATCCTGGACCGCTCGGGCGCCGTGCTCGCGCACAGTGTCGAGGCGCGGTATATCTATGCGGACCCGGAGATGGTCAAGAACCCGGCGACGACCGCCGCGGCGCTGTCGCCGCTGCTCGGTGTGCCACAGTCCACCCTGGTCGCGCTCATGGCGAAGAAGAAGCGGCCCGGCGGTGGCGCGTCCCGGTTCGAATACCTGGCCCGGGGCGTCGACATCGCCGTCGCCGCCCGGATCAAGAGCCTGAACCTGGCCGGCATCGGCTCCGGCCGCGACGAGCGCCGCGACGTGCCCGGCGCCGACCTGGCGGCCAACCTCATCGGTTTCACCGGCGAGGACCACACCGGCCTGGAGGGCATCGAGGCGCGCTACGACGAGCTGCTGCGCGGCACCGACGGCGAGAAGGTGTACGAGGTGGGTCAGGGCGACCTGGCCAAGGAGATCCCCGGCGGCTACCACCGCGAGACTCCCGCCGCGCCCGGCTCGTCGATCCAGCTCACCATCGACCGGGACCTGCAGTTCGAGGTGCAGCGTTACCTCACCCAGCAGATGAAGAAGGTGCAGGCCACGGTGGCCGGCGCGATCGTGCTGGACGTCCGGACCGGCGAGGTGCTGGCGCAGGCGAGCTACCCGACGTACAACGCGCAGAAGGCGTTCGACTTCAAGCCGACCGAGCGGGTGGACGCGGTGTCCAGTGTCATCTCCGACCCGGGGTCGACGCACAAGGCGTTCACGATCGGTGCGGCCCTGCAGGAAGGCGTCATCACCAAGGACTCGCAGATCACCGTCGGCCGCGCGCTGATGCTGGGCGGGACGCCCTTCAAGGACGACCACCCGTTCGCCAACGGTACGAAGCTGAGCATCCCGCAGGTGCTGGCGTACTCGTCGAACGTGGGCACGATCCGCATCGGGCAGAAGCTCGGCAAGGAGAAGCTGTACGAGTACCAGCAGAAGTTCGGGCTGGGCCGGCCCACCAACGAGGGCATGCCCGGCGAGGCGCCCGGACGGCTGCTCAGCCCGGACGAGTGGAGCGGCTCGGCGTGGGGTTCCGTGCCGATCGGGCACAGCGTGGACGCGACCCTGCTGCAGATGGCGGCCGGCTACGCGGCCATCGCCAACGACGGCGTGTACGTCCAGCCGCACCTCATCAAGTCGACTATCTCCGGCCGGGACGGCGCGGTGACCTCGCCCGCCCCGCCGGAGCAGCACGAGGTGCTCAGCCCGCAGACGGCTCGCGACCTGCGCGAGATGATGGAGGCCGTGGTCGACGCGAAGGGCGCCACCGGCACCCGCGCCAAGGTCGAGGGCTACCGGGTCTCCGGCAAGACCGGCACCGGCAAGATGCTGGTCGACGGCCAGTACACCAGCCACAACGCGGGGTCCTTCATCGGCATGGCGCCGGCCGAGAAGCCGCGCTTCGTGGTGGGCGTCTTCGCCGACGTGCCGGACGGAACGGGCGGCGTCGTGGCCGCGCCGGCGTTCAGCAAGATGATGAGCTCGGCACTGCTCCACTACCGTGTGCCGCCGTCCGGTACCCCGGCGCCGACGTTCGAGTGGAAGGACTGACACCGGCCGTATGGCGTTCGCAGCGCGGGCCGGGACACCGGGTAGGGTCTGACGCCGTGTCCGGCATTCCTCGTCCCCAGACCGTCCGGCCGTACCGGCTGGCCGACCTCGCGCCGCTCGTCGGCGCGGCGGCCCCCGGCACGGACGGCGAGGTCACGGGGGTGACCCACGCCAGCGGCGAGGTCCACCCCGGCGATCTCTACGCCGCCCTGCCGGGTGCCCGCCGGCACGGCGCCGAGTTCGTGGCGGCCGCCGCGCAGGCCGGCGCCGCCGCCGTGCTGACCGACCCGGCCGGCCGCGCCGCCGCCGAGGCCGCGGGGCTGCCCGTGCTCGTCGTGCCGGATCCGCGCGCGGTGCTCGGCGTGGCCGCCTCGGCGATCTACGGCGACCCCACGGCGTCGCTCACCGTCATCGGGCTCACCGGCACCGCGGGCAAGACCTCGACGGCGTACCTCGTGGAGTCGGGGCTGCGCGCGGCCGGGCTGACCACCGGCCTGATCGGCACGGTCGAGACCCGGCTGGGCGACCTGGTGGTGGACAGCGTACGGACGACGCCGGAGGCCACCGACCTGCACGCGATCCTCGCGGCCGCCGTCGAGCGCGGCGTGCAGGCCGTGGTGATGGAGGTGTCCAGCCACGCCCTGGCCATGGGCCGGGTCGGCGGCGTGCGGTTCACGGTCGGCGGCTACACCAACTTCGGCCTCGACCACCTCGACTTCCACGCCGACGCCGACGACTACTTCGCGGCCAAGGCGAAGCTCTTCGACGGCCGCTGCCGGTTCGAAGTGCTCAACGCCGACGACCCGGCGCTCAAGCCGCTGTACAAGCCGGGCACCATCGACTACTCGGCGGCGGGTGACACCGCAGCCAGCTGGTCGGCCTCGGCGGTCACCGGCGACGCCTTCGGGCAGCGGTTCACCGCCCACGGGCCGGCCGGCGACGTCGACGCCGGGGTGGCCCTGCCCGGCCGGCACAACGTGGCGAACGCGTTGCTCGCCCTCGCCGCGCTGACCGCCGCCGGCGTCGACCCGCAGGTGGCCGCCGACGGGATCGCCGCGTGCCCCGGCGTGCCGGGCCGCCTCGAACGGGTGGAGTCGCCGGGCGACGTGCTCGGCGTCGTCGACTACGCGCACAAGCCGGACGCGATCGTGGCCGCGCTGACCGCGCTGCGCGAGCTGGCCACCGCCCGCGGCGGCCGGCTGGTCTGCGTGATCGGCGCCGGGGGCGACCGGGACAAGGGTAAGCGGCCGCTGATGGGCGCCGCCGCGGCCCGCGGCGCCGACCTGGTGGTGGTCACCGACGACAACCCGCGCACGGAGGACCCGGCGGCGGTGCGCGCGGCCGTGCGGCAGGGCGCCGAGCAGGCCGGCACGCCGGCGAAGATCATCGAGGTGGCGGGCCGCCGGGCCGCCGTCGACGAGGCGGTACGGCTGGCCGGCCCCGGTGACGTCGTGGCCGTCCTCGGCAAGGGACACGAGCGGGGCCAGGAGGTGAACGGCGAGGTGCTGCCGTTCGACGATCGCATCGAGCTCGCCGCAGCGCTGGCCGTACGCCCGGGTGGTGCCGTTTGATCCGCATGACGCTCGACGAGATCGCCGCGATCACCGGAGGGCGCCTCGTCAACGCCGACCCGGCCGCGACCGTCGCCGGCCCGGTGGAGTACGACTCCCGGGCGCTGCTGCCGGGCGGCCTCTTCGTCGCCTTCGCGGGCGAGAAGGTGGACGGTCACGACTACGCCGCCACCGCCGTCGCCGCCGGGGCCGCCGGCGTGCTGAGCAGCCGCGACACCGGTCAGCCGGGCGTGGTCGTCGACGACCCACTGGAGGCCCTCGCCAAGCTGGCCCATGTCGTCGTGGGGCGGCTGCCGCAGCTGACCGTCGTCGGGCTCACCGGTTCGTCCGGCAAGACCACGACCAAGGACTACATCGGGCAGCTGCTCGCCCGGCTCGGCGAGACGGTGGCGCCCGCGGGGTCGCTCAACAACGAGCTCGGGTTTCCGTACACGGTGTTGAAGGCGACGACCGAGACGCGCTTCCTCGTGCTCGAGATGGGCGCGCGGGGGATCGGGCACATCGCGTACCTGACCGGCATCGCGGCGCCGCGCGTCGGCGTGGTGCTCAACGTCGGCGCCGCGCACATCGGCGAGTTCGGGTCGGTCGAGGGCACCGCGCGGGCCAAGGGCGAGCTGGTGGAGAGCCTGCCGGCCGACGGGCTCGCCGTGCTCAACGCCGACGACGAGCTGGTCTCCGCGATGGCTTCGCGCACGCAGGCCCGCGTGGTGTTCACCGGCGAGTCGCCGCGGGCCGGTGTGCGCGCCGTCGGCGTGCGCCTCGACGAGCGCGGGCGGGCGGCGTACACGCTGGTGGCGCCGCAGGGCAGCGCGCCGGTCCGGCTCGCCGTGACCGGCCGGCACCAGGTCGCCAACACGCTCGCCGCCGCGGCCGTCGCGCTCGAGGCCGGGATGCCGGTCGACGCGGTGGCCACCGCGCTCGGCGAGGTGGGCATCGTCTCCAGCCGCCGGATGGACGTCTTCGACCGTGCCGACGGCGTCACGGTCATCGACGACTCGTACAACGCCAATCCGTCGTCGACGGCGGCCGCCCTGCGCGCGCTCGCCGCGATGGGGGAGGGCCGGCGCACGATCGCCGTCCTGGGTTACATGGCCGAGCTCGGCGAGTACGAGGACTCCGGGCACCGCGACGTCGGCCGGCTCGCCGCCGAGCTGGGCGTGGCCCGGCTCGTCGCCGTCGCCGAGGCCGCCCCGGTGCTGGCCGGGGCCGCGGCCGTACCGGATTGGAAGGGCGAGCCGATCGCCGCCGCGGACCAGGCGGCCGCGACCGCCGCCGTGCTGGCCGATCTGCGCCCCGGCGACGTCGTGCTCGTCAAGGGTTCGCGCTACCGCACGTGGGAGGTGGCCGACGCGCTACGCGCGCAGCAGGCCGCCGAGGAGGTTGGCCCGTGAGGGCAGTCATCGTCGCGGCCGCGGTCGCGTTCATCATCTCGCTGTTCGGCACCCCGGTCGCCATCCGCGTGTTCACCGCGCTCAAGGCCGGCCAGCCGATCCGCGCGGTCGGCCCGGCCACCCACCAGGGCAAGAAGGGCACGCCCACGATGGGCGGCGTGGCGTTCATCGTCGCGACGGTGCTGGCGTACGTGGCCGGGCACGTCGCGCTGACCACGTTGCCGTCGCAGCAGATCGCCCAGGTCCAGCCGACGATGACCGCCCTGGTGCTGCTGGGCCTGTTCGTCTTCTGCGGCGCGGTCGGCTTCCTCGACGACTTCCTCAAGGTGCGCAAGCGGCACTCCGGCGGCCTGAGCGCGAAGGGCAAGCTGCTCGGCCAGCTCCTGGTCGGCGGCGGCCTGGGGGTCGCGGCGCTGTACGTGCCGAGCACCAACGGCCAGACCGTGGCGAGCGAGCACATCTCGTTCATCCGCGACATCAGCCTGCTCGACGTCGGCAAGGTCGGCTCGGTCATCGTGTTCGTCTTCGTCATCATGTCGATGTCGAACGGCGTGAACCTCACCGACGGCCTCGACGGCCTGGCCACGGGCGCCTCGATCCTGGTGCTGGGTGCGTACGCCCTGATCGGCTTCTGGCAGTACCGGCACTGGTGCGGTGACACGAACTACACCGGCGACTACTGCTACCAGGTCCGGGACCCGTTGGAGATCGCGCTGATCGCGGCCGCGGCAGCAGGGGCCTGTGTGGGCTTCCTGTGGTGGAACACCTCGCCGGCGCGGATCTTCATGGGCGACACCGGCGCGCTGGGGCTCGGCGGTCTCATCGGCGGCCTGGCCATGGCGACCCGGACGACGCTGCTGTCGATCATCATCGGCGGGCTCTTCGTCATCATCACGATGTCCGTGGTGATCCAGATCATCTCGTTCAAGACCACCGGCAAGCGGGTCTTCCGGATGTCACCGCTGCAGCACCACTTCGAGCTGGCGGGCTGGAGCGAGGTCAACATCGTGGTCCGGTTCTGGATCGTCGCCGGCATCTGTGTGGCGATCGGCCTGGGGCTCTTCTACAGCGACTTCCTCCGGGTCATGGGATAGATCTCCCGCGACACGCCACGCCGGAACCCCGGGCGCGGCGTGTCGCGCCACCATGATGGTGCTCATGGTGGAGGACAAGCCCGAGGCCCGGACCACGGTGACGGTGTCACCCGCCGCCACCGTGCAACCCGCGCCGCCGCCGGTACGCCCGAAGACGCTCAGCCAGCAGCTGCTGCCCGCGGTGCACGGCATGCTGGCCCGGCCGCTGTCCTCGTACTACCTGCTGATCGCCAGCTCCGGCCTGTTGCTGCTGATCGGGCTGACCATGGTGTTCTCCGCGACCAGCGTCAAGGCGTACGAGGAGTCCGGCAACGCCTTCACCGCCGTGCGCAACCAGCTGCTCTTCGCGGTCATCGGCCTGATCGGGTTCTGGGTGTGCCAGCGCCTGCCCGCCGCCACCCTGCGCTTCTTCGGCGTCTGGATCCTCGGCGTCGCGGTGGTGCTGCTCTGCGTGCTCGACCTGCTGATGGCCATGGGCGCGGTCGGCATCCTCACCCCGTCGAGGACCGGAGCGGTCAGCCTCGGCCCGGTCACGGCCGACCTGCTCTGGCTGTACATCGGTCCCGTGGGCCTGCAGCCGTCCGAGTTCGTCAAGTTCGGCGTGGTGCTCTGGGGCGCCGACATCATCGCCCGCAAGGGCGCCGACCTCGGCTACTGGCGCGAGCTGTCGATGCCGCTGTTCCCGATCATCGGCGTGCTGTTCGTGCTCGTCGGCTACAACGACCTCGGCACGATGCTCGTGCTGCTGGCGCTGATCATCGGCCTGCTGTGGGCGGCGGGCGTACGCACGCGGGTGTTCGCCGCGCTCGGGGTGCTCGGCCTCGCCGGCATCGGGCTGCTCATCGCCGCGGCCTCCCGGGGTGCGGGCTCCGGCTCGACCGACGCGCCGAACTACCGCCTGCTGCGTATCACCATGTGGCTCGACATGCCGAAGGACTGCAACCTCGGCTACTGCTACCAGATCCTGCAGGCCAAGTCGGCGATCTACGAGGGCGGCTGGTTCGGGGTGGGCCTCGGCAAGGGCGCGCTCAAGTGGAACTGGCTGCCCGCCGCCGACAACGACTTCATCTACGCCGTGGTCGCCGAGGAACTGGGCGTGGTCGGCTGCATGGTCATCGCGATCCTGTTCGCGGTGCTGGCGTACACCGGGTTCCGGATCGCGCGCCGCGTCGACGACCCGTTCCGCCGGCTGGCCGCGACGGGCATCACGACCTGGCTCGTCGCCCAGGCCGTGATCAACATGGGCGGCGTGATCGGCCTGCTGCCGCTGACCGGCGTGCCGCTGCCGCTCATCTCCGCAGGTGGCAGCGCCCTCGTCGTGACGATGGCCGGCGTGGGCATCCTGGCCTCGTTCGCCCGCGCGGAGCCCGACGCGGCGCGGGCCCTGCACGCCCGTCCGCCCGCCCGATGGGTACGGCTACTCTGGGCCCCGCTGCCGCCGCTCCCCCCGCCGCGGCGGCCGGGTCCGTCGCGCCCGCCCGCCCAGAAACAGGGCCGGCCACCGGCGTCGAAGGGCCGTCTCTAGTCGGTCTAGGGTGGCGGGCGGCGGAGGCCGCCCTCAGCGTGGGGACGGTCGGAAGGGAGACGGTGATGGGTTCGCTGCGGTCGGTGGTGCTCGCCGGAGGAGGTACCGGCGGTCACATCTACCCGCTGCTCGCCTTCGCCGACGCGCTGCGCCGCCATTTCCCCGAGGTGCGGATCACGACCCTCGGCAGCCCGAAGGGGATGGAGAACGACCTCATCCCGCCCGCCGGCTACGACCTGCGCGTCATCCCGGCGTTCCAGCTGCCGCGCTCGATCAACCTCAACCTGCTGCGCACCCCGGACCGGATGTACAAGTCCGCGCACGCCGCGGGCAAGATCCTCGACGAGGTGCAGGCCGACGTGGTGGTCGGCTTCGGCGGGTACGTGTCGGTGCCGGCGTACCTGGCGGCGTGGCGGCGCGAGCTGCCCATCGTCATCCACGAGGTCAACGTGCCGCCGGGCGTCGCCAACCGGATGGGCATGAAGTTCACCAAGAACATCGCGGTGGGGTTCCCGAGCCAGCCGAAGGCCGCCGAGTCGCTGCGCGACGCGCGGGTGGTCGGGGTGCCGCTGCGCACGGCGATCGCCCGGATGGACCGCGCGGCGCTGCGCCCGCAGGCCCTGCAGCACTTCGGCCTGCGCCCCGACCTGCCGGTGCTCTTCGTCTCCGGCGGCTCCTCGGGCGCCCGCACCATCAACCTGGCGGTCGCCGCGGCGGCCAAGAAGATCACCCACGCCGGCATCCAGGTGCTGCACGTGCAGGGCGGGCGCAACGACCCGTTCGAGGTGCCCAGCGACCTGCCGGTGCCGTACGTGGTGGTGCCGTACCTGTCCGACATGCAGCTCGGCTACGCCGCCGCCGACCTCATGCTCTGCCGCGGCGGCGCGATCACGGTCGCCGAGACCACGGCGATCGGCATGCCGGCCATCTACGTGCCGTATCCGCACAGCAATCAGGAGCAGAAGCGCAACGCCCTGCCCGTGGTGGAGTCGGGCGGCGGCCTGCTCGTGGACAACGCCGAGCTCACCCCGGAGTGGATCGAGCGTACGGTGATCCCGCTCGCCCGTGACCCGCAGCGGCTCGCCGCGATGGGGCAGGCGGCGGGCGCGTACGGCCGGCGCGACGGCGACGAGGCGCTGCTGGACTTCGTGTGCGAGGCGGTCGGCCGCCGATGAGCGTTTCTGCCGAGAAGGTGCGAGGCGGCCGGCCGCCGATGAACGTTTCTGTGAGTAGGGAGAGCGCGGAGTGAACACGGCGGAGCTGAAGCCGGCCGGCGGGTTGACCGCCGAGGATCTGGGCACCGTCCACCTCATCGGCATCGGTGGTGTCGGCATGGGTGGACTGGCCCGGCTGCTGCTCACCCGCGGCGTGCCGGTCTCCGGCAGCGAGCTGCGGGAGTGGCCGGCGCTGGCGGCGCTGCGCGCGCTGGGCGGCACGGTGCACATGTCGCACGAGGCGGCCAACCTCGACGGGGTCGACACGGTGGTCTACTCGAGCGCGATCCCGCAGGACCACGTGGAGATCGTCGAGGCGCGCCGCCGCGGGCTGCGCGTGCTGCACCGCTCGGAGGCGCTGGCGGCCGCGATGACCGGGCGCCGCACGATCGCGGTGGCCGGCACCCACGGCAAGACCACCACGACGTCGATCATGACGGTGATCCTGCAGCACGCCGGCGAGGACCCGTCGTTCGTCATCGGCGGCGAGATCTCCGCGGCCGGCTCCAACGGCCACCACGGCTCCGGCTCGTACTTCGTGGCCGAGGCCGACGAGAGCGACAAGTCGTTCCTGGTGTACCGCCCGCACGTGGCGATCATCACGAACATCGAGGGCGACCACCTCAACAACTGGGGCGACCTCGAGGGGCTCAAGGCGGGCTTCCTGGACTTCGCCCAGCTCGCCGACGACGACGGGTTCGTGGTGACGTGCGCCGACGATGAGGGCGTGCAGGACCTCATCGCGGCGCTGCGCGCCAAGGGCAGGACCGTCTACACGTACGGCGAGAGCGAGGCGGCCGACCTCAGGCTGACCGACGTCGTCTCGTCCGTGCAGGGCGTGCGCTACCAGGCGACGCTCGACGGCAAGCCGCTGGGCGAGATCACGCTCGCGCTGCCCGGGCGGCACATGGGCCTCAACAGCGCCGCCGCCGTGCTGACCGCGCTGCGGCTGGGCCTGCCCCTCGACAAGATCACCGAGGCGCTGAGCTCGTTCCCCGGCGTCCGCCGCCGCTTCGAGCGCAAGGGCACGGTCGCCGGGGTCCGCGTCTACGACGAGTACGCGTACCACCCCACCTCGGTGAAGGCGGCGCTGCGGACCCTGCGCGAGGTGGCCGGCGACGGGCGGCTCGTGGTGGTGTTCCAGCCGTACCGTCTCTACCGGACCCGTGACCTGCAGGCCGAGCTGGCCGAGGGGCTGGCGATCGCCGACGAGGTGATCGTCATGGAGGTCTTCGCGCCGGGGGAGACCCGCGGCCCGGGCGAGGGCGGGATCGCGCTGACCTCGGCGATCGACCTACCGGCGGAGCGCAAGGTCTTCGTGCCGTCGTGGGAGGACGTGCCGGCCGAGGTGGTCCGGCGCAGCCGCCCGGGCGACGTGGTGGTCACGATGGGCGCACCGCCGATCTCGCTGATGGGTGACGAGCTGCTGGCCGCGCTGGCGGACAGCTGACGACAGCGGCCGGGGGGCGCGATGAGCGACGGGGGCAGGCGCAACTGGCGGCTGGTACGGGCGGACACGGACGCCGTGCCGCCGTCGGTGCGCCGGTTCATGGCCCGCGCGCGTCAGCGCCGGCTGCGGGCGGCGATGCCGTGGGCGGTCACGCTCGGCGTGCTGCTGGTCGTCGGCGCGCTCGCCTGGCTGGTGTACGGGACGTCGGTGCTGGGAGTCCGCCAGGTGCGGGTGGCCGGCACCGACTCGCTCACCGTGGAACAGGTCGAGGACGCCGCGGCCGTACCCCGGTCGGAGCCGCTGGCCCGGGTGGATCTCGACGGGATCCGGGACCGGGTGCAGGCGCTGCCGGCCGTGGAGCGGGCCGTGGTGTCGCGCGGCTGGCCCTCCACGGTGGAGGTGCAGGTCGTGGAGCGTACGCCCGTGGCCGCCGTACCCGTGGGTGAGGGGTTCTCGCTCATCGACGCCGAAGGCGTCGCGTTCCGCACGGTCGCGCGGCGGCCGGCGGGGTTGCCCGTGGCGAAGCTCGCCGCGCCCAGCCCGGCCGACATCAACACCCGCTCGGCGCTGGTGGTCCTCTCGTCGCTCACCGCGGAGCTGCGCGAGCAGCTCGTCTCGATCTCCGTGCCGGCTCCGGCGCAGGTCAGCCTGGGGTTGCGCAAGAACAGGACGATCGTGTGGGGCGACGACACGGAGAGCGAGAAGAAGGCTCAGGTGGCGACCGCACTGCTGGCACGCAAGGGCGACACGATCGACGTGAGCGCGCCGACGGTGGTCACCATCCGCTGAGTCGCCCCGCCGCGAACCGGACAAGGTGCGCCAAACGGCTCATTACGTCGAAGGTTACGGCTGAGTCGGATAGTGGGCTCGTAAGCGGACGCCGACACGCCGCGTTGGTCCTTGGATCAGGCGACACGTCCGCTTACGTTGCCCCGAGAGGCTCAGTGGTTGACATAACACTAAGCCTCTAGTAGAGGGTGAGGGTTTCCTCGCCCTCCCTTGTACGGAGCGGACGTCGATGGCGGTTCCTGTGGCGGACCGCTGGGGCCTCGACGTCCGCCAACCCTGGAAGGGAAGGCTGAGCCCGATGACACCTCCGCACAACTATCTGGCGGTCATCAAGGTCGTCGGCATCGGTGGCGGCGGCGTGAACGCCGTGAACCGCATGATCGAGGTAGGGCTCAAGGGAGTCGAGTTCATCGCGATCAACACCGATGCCCAGGCGCTGCTGATGTCCGACGCCGACGTCAAGCTCGACGTCGGCCGGGAGCTGACCCGCGGCCTCGGCGCCGGCGCGCAGCCCGAGGTCGGCAAGAACGCCGCCGAGGACCACCGCGACGAGATCGAGGAGGTGCTCAAGGGCGCCGACATGGTCTTCGTCACCTGCGGCGAGGGTGGCGGCACCGGCACCGGCGGCGCGCCCGTGGTGGCCAACATCGCCCGCAAGCTCGGCGCGCTGACCATCGGCGTGGTCACCCGGCCGTTCTCGTTCGAGGGCAAGCGCCGCCAGGTGCAGGCCGAGTCCGGCATCGACGAGCTGCGCAACCAGTGCGACACCCTGATCGTCATCCCGAACGACCGGCTGCTCGCCCTCGGCGACCGCGGCATCAGCATGATGGACGCCTTCCGCCAGGCCGACCAGGTGCTGCTCTCCGGCGTGCAGGGCATCACCGACCTGATCACCACGCCCGGCCTGATCAACCTCGACTTCGCCGACGTCAAGAGCGTCATGAGCGGCGCGGGCAGCGCGCTCATGGGCATCGGCAGCGCCCGCGGCGACAACCGCGCCGTCGAGGCCGCCGAGAAGGCGATCTCCAGCCCGCTGCTCGAGCAGAGCATGGACGGCGCCCGCGGCGTGCTGCTGTCCATCGCCGGCGGCTCGGACCTCGGCCTCTTCGAGATCAACGACGCGGCCCAGCTGGTCACCGACGCGGCGCACCCGGACGCCAACATCATCTTCGGCGCCGTCATCGACGACGCCCTCGGCGACGAGGTCCGGGTCACGGTCATCGCCGCCGGCTTCGACGGGGGTACGCCCTCGTACAAGCCGGTGGAGACGGCCCGCAAGGTGGTGCAGCAGCCGGCGGCCCCGCCCGCGGTCACGCCCAGCGTGCCCGCGCCGGTGAGCCCGGCCGCCGCGACACCGCCCGCCGCGACCACCCCGCCGCCGCGCCGGGTGCTCTTCGACGACGTCGACGTGCCGGACTTCCTCAAGAACGGCTCCTGACGCTTGGCGGACCAGGCGCGCCGCGCCGAGCTGGCGGCCTCGCTCGACGAGGTGCGCGAGCGGATCGCGCGCGCCTGCGCCGCCGCCGGCCGTGACCCGGGCGAGGTGGCCCTGGTCGCGGTGACCAAGACGTACCCGGCGAGCGACGTGGTGCTGCTCGCCGGCCTCGGCGTCACGGACGTCGGGGAGAACAAGGACCAGGAGGCCTCGGCGAAGGCCGCCGAGGTCGCCGCGGCGGGGGTCGCGGTGCGCTGGCACTTCGTCGGGCAGCTGCAGCGCAACAAGGCCAAGTCCGTGGTGCGCTACGCGGACGTGGTCGAGTCCGTGGACTCGCTGCGGCTGGCGTCCGCGCTGGACGCCGCCGCGCTCAGACACCGGGGAACGCCGCTCGACGTTCTCGTCCAGGTCAGCATCGACGGAGATCCGGCGCGGGGCGGCGCCGCCGACTCCGCCGGCGACGCGGACGTCGATCTGTGGCGGGTCACCGACGCGGTCGCCGCGGCCGAAGGGCTGAACCTGCGGGGGCTCATGGCGGTCGCGCCGCGCGACTGGGAGCCCGGTCGCGCGTTCGAGCGCCTGGCCGAGCTGGCCGCTCGGCTGCGCCGGACGCACCCGGGCGCGACGGTGCTGTCGGCGGGCATGAGCGGGGACCTCGAGCAGGCCGTACGGCACGGGGCGACACACGTGCGGATCGGCACTTCTTTGCTCGGGATGCGAAACCCGCTGCGGTAGCCTTGCGGCGGGCAGCAAACTACATACGTGTTGTTTACGCGCGACGTGCTCGGGCCGCCGCGTCCGACGACGCAGCATCGTGACGGGCGCCGGGGTCAGCAAGGTTTCAAGATCACGGAATCCGTGCAAGGGGGGAAGCGGCACGCCGGGGGAAGCGGGCCGTACACGGACGGAGGTGGGGGCATGGACGAGCGGTTCGGCGCCGAGCAGGGTCTGGTGATCGCATGAGCGCGCTGCGCAAGGCGGGCGTGTGGCTCGGTCTCGTCGAGGAGGACGACCAGTACGACGACCGCGGCTACCGCGACAGCGGCTACCGCGAGCGGGAGCGCGACCGCGACTCCGGTTACCGCTACGCCGACGAGTACGACGAGGACGACGTCGACGAGGCGCCGTCGCTGCCGCGGGCGCGCGCGTCGGAGCGGGGCAGCGGCCGCCTGGAGCGGGCCGCCGCGGCGCTCGACCGCGAGGAGCACGAGCGTGCCGAGCGCGCGGAGCGGGGCAGCGTGCGGTCGATCACCCGTCCGGCCGCGCCGGTCGGCGAGCCGTCCGGCGCCATGAGCTACTCCACCCGGGAGAACCTGGCCCTCGCGCCGCAGCCGCAGGTGCAGCCGCAGCGTCCCGTCGAGGACGAGCAGCGGTACCAGATCACCACCCTGCACCCGACGACGTACCGGGAGGCCCGCACCATCGGCGAGCACTTCCGCGACGGGGTGCCGGTGATCATCAACCTCACCGAGATGGACGAGGGCGACGCCCGCCGGCTCGTCGACTTCGCCGCCGGGCTCGCGTTCGGCCTGCGCGGTACGATCGAGCGCGTGACCAACCGGGTATTCCTGCTCTCACCGGCCAACGTCCAGGTCACCGCGGAGGACAAGGCCAAGATCGCTGAGGGCGGTTTCTTCACCCAGAGTTGACCCCTAAAGAGGGACCCGCCTGTCGTGCTGTCGATCGTGTTCCAGATCATCTATCTGTTGGTCTACGTGTTCTTCCTGACCCTCCTGGGCCGGTTCGTCCTGGGTGCGGTGCTGCAGTACGGGCGCCGGTGGCAGCCGGGCCGGGGGGCGTCGGCGGCATTGGAGTCGGTGTGGAGCGTCACTGATCCACCCCTCAAGGCGTTGAGGCGTGTGATCCCACCGCTTCGAATTGGTACCGTGAGTTTGGACCTGGCGTCCCTGGTCCTGCTGGTTATCCTGTTCGTGCTTTTGAATCTCGTGTTAGCGCCTCTGATCCGGACCTTCGCCTGACCGCGGAGCGACTGATCGGCTGTGCGCCCCACGCGGCCGCAACTGACCCGAGGAGTTTCGATGCCGCTGACCCCGGCCGACGTGCACAACGTCGCCTTCAAGAAGCCCCCGATCGGCAAGCGGGGGTACGACGAGGAGGAGGTCGACGCCTTCCTGGACGAGGTCGAGCGTGAGCTCGCCCGTCTGATCGAGGAGAACAACGAGCTGCGTGCCCAGGTGGAGCGCGGCGGTCGGGGTGGCGCGCCAGCCGGTCCGAGTGCCGACCCGCGGCTGGCGGCCGAGCTCAACGACATGAAGGCGCAGCTGGACCGCGTCCAGCGCGATAAGACGGCGGCCGAGCAGGCGGCCCGGCAGATGCAGGCCGAGCTCGAGCAGGTCCGCGCGCAGGGCCCGGTCGGCGGCGGCCCGTCCTCCTCCGGTGGCGGCGACGGCGAGCAGCAGGCGCTGCGGGTCCTCATGATGGCTCAGCGCACCGCCGACGACCACGTGTCCGACGCCCGCCGCGAGGCCGACAAGCTTCTCTCCGACGCCCGTTCCAAGGCGGAGGAGGTCACCCGCGAGGCCCGGGCCAAGGCCGACGCCCTCGAGCGCGACGCCCGCCAGCGCCACCAGGAGGCCATGGGCGGCCTGGACGCCAAGCGGTCCGCGCTGCAGAAGCACATCGAGGAGCTCAAGCAGTTCGAGCGCGAGTACCGCACCCGGCTCAAGGCGTACCTCGAGAGCCAGCTGCGTGACCTCGACGGCCGGGGCCAGGGCCTCGAGGCCGAGTTGGGCCGGGCCGACGCCAGCCGCTCGGTCGGTGGCTCGGGCGGTCTCGCCGCGGCGGGTCTCGCCGGCTCGTACGGCGGCAGCCGCGCCAACTCGATCGAGACGGGCCGCTGAGCGCCGGAATCACCCCTCTCGGACCCAACCACCGCGGCGGGGATGAGCCATGATCGTTGTCAGTCTGCTGCTCATCCTCGTCGCCGTGATCCTGCTCGTCCTCGGCCTGGCCGGGGGCTCGAGCGGGTTGCTGATCAGCTCCATCGTGGCCAGCCTGCTGGCCGCGGTGGCCCTGGTCGTGGGCGCTCGCCAGGCTTCGGCCGGCCGGCGCGCCGTCGGCGAACCCCTCACCGCCGACCCTGACCTCCAGCCGGCCGAGCCGGAGCAGTACGCCTACGCGGGCACCGGACGCCGGCGTCCCGCCGAGCCCGATCCGGCCGAGGCCTTCCTCGCGGCCCAGTCGCGCACGTCCGCCGCTCCCGAGCGGTCCGCCGTGGACGAACCGGCCGCCGGTGAGCCGTTCGACGAACCGCCATCCGGCGACGCCCGCGCGGAGAGCCCGCCGGATTCCCGCCTCGGCGACGCCGACGAGATGGCAGCCGACGACATCGACGCCGAAGCCGGCCGGGACGCCGCCTATGCCGCGGGTCAGCGCGACACCGAGGCGGCGCTCGCGGGTTCGCCCCGTACGGCGGCCGGCCCGGACGTCACCCAGCGCCTCGAGCCGGAGACCGAGCCGGGCGGCAGTTCCGGCGACGACGGTGCGGACCACGTCCCGTACTCGGGCGCGGACGCGGACCGCACCGCCGGCCGGACGCCGCAGGGCACCGACTACGACCAGGCCTCCTCGGTGATCGGCGGGGCCCGCGCGGAGGACGACGACTCCTGGCGCCGGCCCTCCGGCGAACCGGCCGAGGCCGCCGGCGATCTCGGTTACCCGGGCACACCGACCGGCTCGGAGCCGGGGACCGGCCTGGGGACGGCGGAGGCCTCAGGCGCGGCAGCAGGGGAGCTCGACGAGCCGGACCCGGACGACCCGGACGACGAGCCCCCGCCGCAGCGGGTCCGCCCGTCCGACGCCGTGCGGGTTGCACGCATGGACGCCGAGGTCGTGGTGGTGGACGGCCGCCCGCGCTACCACCTCGCCGACTGTCCGCACCTGCCGGGCCGCTCCACCGAGGCGCTGCCCGTGGCGGAGGCGGTCGAGCTGGGGTTCAGCCCGTGCGGCCTGTGCCGCCCGGTCGACCGGCTCGTCGCAGCCGCCACCCGTTCCTGAGACCGCTCCCGGCGGTGGCGCCGGTGATCACGCCTGGTCATCGGCCGACCCCGCTTCGGCGCCGGATCGAAGATCGGCACAATGAGGCATGGCCAAGCGGCGCGTGCCCCCTCCCGGATCCCGTGACCGGTCCGCTCCCGGCGGCGGCGAGCGGACCGTGGCGGTGCGCGTACGGCCCGGCGCCGGCCGTACCAGCGTGGGCGGACGCTACGACGGGCCGCACGGTCCCGCGCTGATCGTGGCGGTCGGGGCGCCGGCCGTCGACGGCCGGGCCACCGAGGCGGTGCGGCGGGCCCTGGCCGAGGCGCTGGGCGTACGCCCCGCCGCGGTGGCCCTGAAGCTCGGTGCGACCAGCCGGGACAAGGTGTTCACGGTCGCCGGCGACGTCGAGCGCCGCCTCGCGGACCTGCGCGACGGGCCGGGATGAGCCCCGGGCTCGACCTCGCGCTGCTCCTCGGGGCCGGCGTGCTGCTGGTCGCGGTGGCCGCCGTACGGCTCTCCACCCGCCTGGGCCTGCCCAGCCTCCTCGTCTACCTGCTCATCGGGATGGCGCTCGGGGAGGCCGGGTTCGGGATCCGGTTCGACGACGCCGAGCTGACCCGTACCCTCGGCTTCTGCGCCCTGATCGTGATCATCGCGGAGGGTGGGCTGACCGCCCGCTGGACCGCCCTGCGGCCCGTCCTCGGGCTGTCCGCGACCCTGGCGACGCTCGGCGTGGCCGTCAGCATCGCCGTCGTCGGGGCGGTCGTGCACTGGGCGCTCGGGCTCGACTGGCGGCTCTCGCTGCTCTACGGCGCGGTGCTGTCCTCGACCGACGCCGCGGCCGTCTTCGCCACGCTGCGGCGGCTGCGGCTGCCGCCCCGGCTGGTGTCCACCCTCGAGGCCGAGTCGGGCATGAACGACGCGCCGGTCGTGCTGCTCGTGGTCCTGCTCTCCACCGCCGTGGTCGGCCACCCGTGGTGGTACGAGCTGCTGGTCGTCGGCTACGAGCTGGTCGCCGGCGCCGCGATCGGTATCGCCGTGGGCGCGGTCGGGCGGTGGCTGCTACGGCACGCCGCGTTGCCGTCCGCCGGGCTGTACCCGATCGCCGCCGTCGGCCTCACCGTGCTGGCGTACGCGGCCGGCGCGGTCACCCACGCCTCCGGCTTCCTCGCGGTCTACGTGGCCGGGGTGGTGCTGGGCAACGGCCGCCTGCCGCACCGCCGGGCGGTCCTCGGGTTCGCCGACGGCCTCGCGTGGCTCGCGCAGATAGGCCTCTTCGTCCTGCTCGGCCTGCTCGTGTCGCCGGACGAGCTGGCACGGGTGCTCGTACCCGCCCTGGTCGTCGGTGGCGCGCTGCTGCTCCTGGCGCGTCCCGCGTCGGTCTGGGTCTCCGCTGTGGCGACCCGCAGCACCCGCCGGTTGGGCTGGCGGGGCCAGGCCTTCCTGTCCTGGGCCGGGCTGCGCGGTGCGGTGCCGATCGTGCTGGCCACGATCCCGTTGTCCAGCGCGGCTCCGGGCGCGGACGGCCTGTTCAACGCCGTCTTCGTCCTCGTGATCATCTTCACGCTGGTCCAGGCCGGGACGCTCGCCCCCGCCGCGCGCCTGCTGCGCATCACCGCCCCGGCGGAGGCCGCGGAGATCCACGTCGAGACCGCGCCGCTGGAACGCATGCGCGCCGACCTGCTGCAGATCGACGTGGCGCCGGGTTCGCGGCTCGCCGGGGTGCACATCGACGAGCTGCGGCTGCCGGTGGGGGCGAGCGTCACCCTGGTCGTACGTGACGACGCCGGCTTCGTGCCGGGACCGGACACCCGCCTGCGTACGGGCGACAGCCTGCTGATCGTGGCGACCGCGGACGTCCGGGACGTCGCGGAGCGCCGGATGCGGGCCGTGAGCCGTCGCGGCCGGCTGGCCCGCTGGTTCGGCGAGGACGGCGCCGACCGCGCCTGACGCCGTCCCCGAGCGACCGGCCGACGTCGCGTGCGTGACCCTTCGGCGCGGGCTTTCGCCGCTCGCGTCGGGTATCCGACGGTCGGAACGGGCGGTTTCTGGTGGTTGCGCCGTAACCGGGCCGGTGCGCCGTGTTGTCGCTACCCTTCACGTTCCGTATCCTTGCGTGCCTCAAGGAGTGCGCGGTCCCCATGGGCCGCGCCGTTCGTGCACGTGGGGGCCGTGCACGGGGGCCGCGTGGGGGCGCGGCCGGACCACAGGGGCGGGGACGGCGGGCGGCCGTTCCCTGCCGACCGACACCGCCGATTTCGCCGCGCTCGCCGCGCGGCCCAGGGGAGCGACGATGGCCAAGGCAACCGAGAAGGCGGCGCCCAAGCGGTCCCGTAGCGAGGCGGAGACCGAGAAGATCCGGGTCGCGCTCGTGGAACGCCGCGACGAGCTGCAGGCGGAGTACGACCAGTCGCTCAGCGAGATCACCGAGCTGCAGCGGGAGCGGCTCGCCGACTCCGCCGGGGACGACCAGGCGGACACCGGCACCAAGACGTTCGAACGCGAGCAGGAGATCACGCTCGCGAACAATCTGCTGGAGCGGATCACACAGGTGGAACGCGCCATCGAGCGGCTCGGCGAGGGCAACTACGGTTGGTGTGAGCGATGCGGCAACGCCATCCCGGTCGAGCGGCTGGCGGCGTTCCCGGTCGCGACCCTCTGTGTGTCCTGCAAGCAGCTGGAGGAACGACGCTGAACGCCGACGAGGCAGCGGACGGCACCACCGGCGTCGCGCGGCCGGCCCGGCCCGCGCTCTCGCGCCGGGCCGTGGTGGTCCTGGGCAGCACCGCGCTGCTCGCCGTCCTGCTCGATCAGATCACCAAGGAGCTCTCGACCAACGGGCTGACCGAGGGCGAGCCGGTCCGCATCCTCGGCGGGCTGGTCTACCTGTCGCTGCTGCGCAACAGCGGCGCGGCCTTCAGCCTCGGCAGCGGGTACACGTGGGTGTTCCCGCTCGTCACGCTGGCCGTGATCGGCTGGATCGGGTGGATGACCACCCGGCTGCGCTCGGTGCCCTGGGCCGTCGCGCTCGGTCTCGTGCTGGGCGGCGCGCTGGGCAACCTCGGCGACCGGCTGTTCCGGGCCCCCGGCGTGTTCCAGGGGCACGTCGTCGACATGATCAGCCTCTTCGGGCCGTACGGTGAGTATTTCGCGGTCTTCAACATCGCCGACAGCTGCCTGAGCGTCGGGGTGGTCCTCGCGGTCCTGCTCGAGCTGACCGGGCGCCAGCGGGACGGATCCCGGGTGGCGAAGAAGCAGAAGGCGGCCGCATGACCGCGCGCTCCCTGCCCGTACCGGACGGCCTGGACGGGATGCGTCTCGACCAGGCCGTGTCGCGGCTGTTCGGGCTGTCCCGCACGGCCGCCGCGTCGCTGGTCGAGAACGGCGACGCCCTCGTCGACGGGGTGCCGCGGCCCAAGTCCGACAAGGTGGCCGCGGGCGCCTGGCTCGAGGTCACGCTGCCGCCGCCGGTGACCGCGCCGGCGGTCGTGGCCGAGCCGGTGCACGGGATGGCGATCGTCTACAGCGACGACGACATCGTCGTGGTGGACAAGCCGGTCGGCGTCGCCGCGCACCCGAGCCCCGGCTGGACCGGGCCCACCGTCGTCGGCGGGCTCGCCGCGATGGGCCAGAACGTGGCCACCAGCGGCGCCGCCGAGCGGCAGGGCGTCGTGCACCGCCTCGACGTCGGCACCACCGGGCTCATGGTGGTCGCCAAGAGCGAGATGGCGTACAGCGTGCTCAAGCGGGCCTTCAAGGAGCGCGAGGTGGACAAGCGCTACCACGCGGTCGTGCAGGGCCACCTCGACCCGCTGCGCGGCACGATCGACGCGCCGATCGACCGGCACCCCACGGCCGACTACCGGTACGCGGTCATGTCCGGCGGTAAGCCCAGCGTCACGCACTACGACACGCTCGAGGCGTTCCGCTCCGCGAGCCTGGTCGACGTGAAGCTGGAGACGGGCCGTACGCATCAGATCCGGGTGCACTTCTCGGCGTTGCGGCACCCGTGCGTGGGCGATCTGACGTACGGCGCGGACCCCACGCTCGCCGCCCGCCTGCAGCTCGGCCGGCAGTGGCTGCACGCCCGCGAGCTGGGCTTCCTCCACCCCCGTACGCAGGACGAGGTCCGGTTCGTCAGCGACTACCCTGACGACCTGGGGTACGCGCTGGACGTGCTCCGCGACGCGAGCTGACGACCGCCGCCGGAGGGGAAGTCCCATGAGGCCCGGGGACCGGATGATGCCGTGGGCGGCCCGCGGGCTGTCCCGGGGCGGCGCCGGCGCGCTCCGGCAGCGTCTCCTCACCGGCCTGGCCCTGGCGGCGGCCGCCGCGATGCTCATCACGGTCGTGACGATCACCGACCGCGGTCCCGGCGTGGAGAGCCCGCCCGGTGACGTCGTCCGGGTCGGGGTGGTCGAGGGGCAGGCCGTCCCGGCGTACCTGCGGTCCAGCCGCATGGAGCTGGCGGCGCTGCTGCCCTCGTCCGGCTCGCCGGTCGCGGGGGAGACGTGGGCGCTGGTGAGCCTGGCCGCGTACTACTCGCCCGACCGGCTGCCCGGGGTGCTCGACGGCGCGGCGGTGGCTCAGGTGTACGCGCGGGCGCCGCTGCCGGACGTCCGGACCCAGGTCGTGAAGATCTCCGTCTACCGGCTGCCGCAGGACGTGGTCTCCGGGATGCTCGGCGCGGCGCTGGCCCGCGACCAGGAACAGGCCGACTACCGCAAGCTCGGCGGCGAGCTCGAGGGCGACGGGATCAACGAGGTGCGGCTGCGGCGGGCGTACGACACCGCCGCGCGCACGGCCGCCGCGGAGGCTGCCGCCTACCGGTCGCAGTGCGCCTGCGTCTTCGCCGCGGTCGTCCGGGCCGCCCCGGTGGCGCTGAACCGCATCGCCGATCGTCCCGAGGTGCGTGTGGTCGATCCGGCCCCCGAGGTGCGGCGCCTGGACCGTACGGAATTCCGCCCGGTCCTTCCGGAGGCGCCCGACCACCTCGGCCCCGTGCCGCGGTCGTCGCAGGGCGGCCCTGTTGCCCCGGAAACCCTGACACCACTACCCTCATCGACCGGGGCGAGTGTGACATCGGCCTCACCGGACGGTCCCATCCCGGGGCCGGCACAGTCCGCCAGGGCGCCGGAGGAGAGCGCTGCCGCACCGTCCGCCCCGCCCGCGAGCCCGGGTCCCGATGTGCCCGCCCCGGCCTCGGGAGCATCCCGGAGCGGGTCCAGGCGTTAATTTCTCCGTCGGCGTCGGCCGAGAGGGCCGTTCGAACCGTATGGACGGGTGGATGCACGTGCGTGTGTGGATCGCTCCGGTGATCAACGGCTCGCGCATTTGCGGCTGTACAGGTGTGGCCCGAATAGGGTGGGCGTCCGTAGCCTGTTGCGAGGCGACGACGCCGTCGAGGACCGAGTTCGAGTAGGCGCTGGGAGGACGAGCCGTGGACGGGACCGAGACCGGCTGGGGCCGGCCTGCGGAACCAGCCCCGCGTTGGCGGGCGCTGCTCGACCGCGCCCGGCACGGATCCCGGACGGCCGAGGAGTCCGAGGCCGAGCAGGACGATCCGGAGGCCGCCGCGCGCCGCCAGGCGGGCGCGCCGCCGCTGCCCAGCCGCCCGGTGGGCCGCCCGTTCAACCCGCTCGACCCGCGGCTGCGCGAGCAGGCCGGCCGCGACGCGCCGCACAACGGCTACGCGCCCGCGCCGCCCCCGCCGCCGGTGAACCCGCTCGAGCGGCGTCCCGGCCGGGCCAGCCTCGGCGAGCGCCTCGGCGCCTCGGAGCCGCTGCCGCCGCCGGAGCGCCCCGCCGCCGACCCGCGCGGCCCGGACCCGCGCGGCTTCGATCCCCGTGGCCCGGAGCCGCGGCCGGTCAACCCGCTCGAGGCCCGCCGGCAGTCCCGCATCGGCGAGGGCTTCCAGGCCCGCCCCGACGCCGAGCCGCACAGCTTCTTCAACCCGGCGACCCGGTCGGTGCCGCCGCCGTTCGGCCGGGTCAGCCCCGAGCAGGCCCCGCCCAGCCGCGGGGCCGCCTCGGTCGGTTCCGCGTCCGTGCTGCCCCCGCCCGTCGCTCCGCCGCCCGTCGCCCCGCCGCCGCTGACGGCGCCGGGCGCGCCGCCGCTCGCCGCGCCGGGCGTTCCGCCGATGAGCGGGCCGCCGCGCAGTGCCGCCGCACCGACCTCGCCGGCGGCGCGCATCGAGTGGCGGCAGACCCGGCCCGAGCCGGAGGACCGGGCGGCCTCGGTGCTGCGGCGCAAGCTCGGCAAGCCGCGTGTGCTCGCCTTCGCCAACCCCAAGGGCGGCGTGCACAAGACCACTGCCACCGTGCTGGCCGCCGCCACGATCGGCAGCGTGCGCGGCCGCGGGGTGCTCGCCTGGGACGACAACGAGCTGCGCGGCACGCTGGGCCTGCGCGCCGGCAGCGCCCGGCACGCGCGCACGATCCGGCACCTGGTCAGCGACCTGCTCCAGATCGAGAACATGCACGGCAACGAGCTGATGCAGTTCTTCGACGGCTACCTGCGGCACGCCTCCGACGGGTCGTACGACGTGCTCGCCGGCGAGGAGAACCCGCGGTTCGCCCAGCGGCTGGACCAGGGCACGGTGCGGCGGGTGATGGACCTGCTGCGGCGTACCCACGACGTGGTCTGTGTGGACACCGGCAACAACGTCGAGAGCGTCAACTGGCAGACCGTCATGCGCAGCGCCGACCAGCTGGTCGTCACGACGGTGCCGCGCGAGGACGCCGCCTTCACCGCCGACTGGATGCTCGACGTGCTCAACGAGACCGGCATGGAGGACCTGGTCGCCAACGCGGTGACGCTGATCTCCTGCCCCTCGCCGGGCAAGCTGCCGCTGCTCGACGACCTCGCCAAGCACTTCGCCACCCGCACCCGCGCGGTCGCGGTGGTGCCGTACGACCCGGCCCTGGAGGTCGGCTCCTCCATCGAGTACGGGGTGCTGCAGCCGGAGACCAAGCAGGCGTGGCTGCGCGCCGCCGCTGTGATGATCGAGCCATTCGCCGAATAGGCGGGTGTCAGCGGTGCCGCCCGCCGCGGGCCGGGACTAGGCTCTCAGGGCCGACAACCGCCGCGGGAGTAAGGGGGGCCCTGGGTGTCTGACTCGTTCGTGCACCTCCACGTGCACACCGAGTATTCGATGCTCGACGGCGCCGCGAGGCTGAAGGACCTGTTCACCGAGGCCAATCGTCTCGGGATGCCCGCCGTGGCGATCACCGACCACGGCAACATGCACGGGGCGTACGACTTCTACACGCAGGCGACCGCGGCGGGGATCACGCCGGTCATCGGCATCGAGGCGTACGTGGCCCCCGAGTCCCGCCTGCACAAGGCGCGCGTCAAGTGGGGCCGCCCGGAGCAGAAGTCCGACGACATCTCCGGTAACGGCGCGATCACCCACAAGACGATGTGGGCGCGCAACGCGCAGGGCCTGAAGAACCTGTTCCGCCTCAGCAGCCGCGCGTCCATGGAGGGCCACTACGTGAAGTGGCCGCGGATGGACATGGACATCATCGCCGAGCACGCCGAGGGCATCATGGCCACCACCGGCTGCCCCTCCGGCGCGGTGCAGACCCGGCTGCGCCTGGGACAGGACGAGGAGGCCTTCAAGGTCGCCGCGCAGTACCAGGAGATCTTCGGCAAGGACAACTACTTCCTCGAGATCATGGACCACGGCCTCGAGATCGAGAACCGGGTCCGCGACGGCCTCCTCGACATCAGCCGCCGGCTCGGCATCCCGCCGCTGGTCACCAACGACTCGCACTACACCCACGAGTCGCAGGCCGAGGCGCACGACGTGCTGCTGTGCGTGCAGACCGGCAGCAACATCGCCGACCCCAACCGGTTCCGCTTCGACGGCGGCGGCTACTTCATCAAGTCCGCCGACCAGATGCGCGCGGTGGACTCCTCCGACGCCTGGCTGGAGGGCTGCCGCAACACGCTGCTGGTGGCCGAGAAGGTCGACACCGAGGGCATGTTCACCTTCAAGAACCTCATGCCGCGGTTCCCGGTGCCCGAGGGGCACACCGAGGAGTCCTGGTTCCGGCACGAGGCGTTCGAGGGGCTCAAGCGCCGGTTCCCGGACGGCATCCCGGAGACCCACATCAAGCAGGCGGAGTACGAGCTCGGCGTCATCAGCCAGATGGGCTTCCCGTCGTACTTCCTCGTGGTCGCCGACTTCATCCAGTGGTCCAAGCGCAACGGCATCGCGGTCGGCCCGGGCCGCGGCTCGGCGGCCGGCTCGCTGATCGCGTACGCGATGGGCATCACCGACCTGGACCCGCTTCCGCACGGCCTGATCTTCGAGCGGTTCCTCAACCCCGAGCGCGTGTCCATGCCCGACGTCGACATCGACTTCGACGAGCGCCGGCGCGGCGAGGTGATCCGCTACGTCACCGAGCGGTGGGGCGAGGACAAGGTCGCGCAGATCGCCACGTTCGGCACGATCAAGGCCAAGGCCGCGATCAAGGACTCGGCCCGGGTGCTCGGCTACCCGTTCGCGGTGGGCGACCGGATCACCAAGGCGCTGCCGCCGGACGTGATGGGCAAGGGCATCCCGCTCTCCGGCATCTTCGACAAGGAGCACAAGCGGTACGGCGAGGCCGGCGAGGTCCGGGCCCTGTACGAGCAGGACCCCGACGTCAAGAAGGTCATCGACACCGCCCGCGGCATCGAGGGCCTGATCCGGCAGACCGGCGTGCACGCCGCCGGCGTGATCATGAGCGCCGAGCCGATCATCGACCACATCCCGCTCATGCGCCGCGCCACCGACGGTGTGATCATCACGCAGTTCGACTATCCGACGTGCGAGACGCTCGGGCTGCTGAAGATGGACTTCCTCGGCCTGCGCAACCTGACGATCCTCGACGACGCCGTGAAGAACATCCAGCTCAACCACGGCAAGGAGCTGGACCTGCTGGCCCTGCCGCTGGATGACAAGGCGTCGTACGAGCTGCTCGCCCGCGGTGACACGCTGGGCGTCTTCCAGCTCGACGGCGGCCCGATGCGGTCGCTGCTGCGGCTGATGAAGCCGGACAACTTCGAGGACATCTCCGCCGTCCTGGCGCTGTACCGGCCCGGCCCGATGGGCGTCGAGTCGCACACCAACTACGCGCTGCGCAAGAACAAGCTCCAGGACATCACGCCCATTCACCCCGAGCTGGAGGAGCCGCTCCGGGAGATCCTCGAGCCGACGTACGGCCTGATCGTCTACCAGGAGCAGGTGCAGCGCGCCGCGCAGATCCTCGCCGGGTACAGCCTGGGCCAGGCCGACCTGCTGCGCCGGGCGATGGGCAAGAAGAAGAAGGAGATCCTCGACAAGGAGTTCATCCCCTTCCGCGACGGCTGCCGCGAGCACGGCTACAGCGACGAGGCGATCCAGGCGGTGTGGGACGTGCTGGTCCCGTTCGCCGGCTACGCGTTCAACAAGGCGCACTCGGCCGCGTACGGCCTGGTGTCGTACTGGACGGCGTACCTGAAGGCGCACTACCCGGCGGAGTACATGGCCGGGCTGCTGACCAGCGTCGGCGACGACAAGGACAAGATGGCGATGTACCTGGCCGAGTGCCGGCGCATGGGCATCCAGGTCCTGCCGCCCGACGTCAACGAGTCCGCCGGCCCGTTCACCCCGGTCGGCAAGGACATCCGGTTCGGTCTCGCCGCGATCCGCAACGTCGGGCACAACGTGGTGGAGGCGGTCGCCCGCTGCCGCGAGGAGAAGGGCAAGTATCAGGACTTCTACGACTTCCTGTCCAAGGTGGACGCCGTCGCCTGCAACAAGAAGACGATCGAATCCCTGATCAAGGCCGGCGCCTTCGACTCGATGAAGCACAGCCGTAAGGGCCTGCTGGCGGTGCACGCCGAGGCCATCGACGCTTACGCCGACGTCAAGCGCAACGAGGCCGCGGGCCAGTTCGACCTCTTCGGCGCGTTCGGCGACGAGGCCGGCGGCAGCTCCGCGACCGTGGCCATGCCCCCCATCACCGACGGCGAGTGGGACAAGCGCGACAAGCTCGCCTTCGAACGCGAGATGCTCGGCCTCTACGTCTCCGACCACCCGCTCGCGGGTCTCGAGCAGGTGCTGGCGAACGCGGCCGACACCACGATCGCGGCGCTCAACGAGGAGGGATCCGTCCCGGACGGCCAGGTCGTCACGCTCGCCGGCATCCTCACCGGAGTCCAGCGGCGCATCACCAAGCAGGGCCGGGCCTGGGCGTCGGCCACGCTGGAGGACCTCGCCGGCGGGGTGGAGACGCTGTTCTTCCCCAACACGTACGAGGTCATCGGCCAGTACATCGCCGAGGACGCGATCGTCGTCGTGAAGGGGCGGGTCGACCGCCGCGACGACACCCCGCGGATCATGGCGATGGACATGTCGATGCCGGACGTCACGCACAACCCGGACACCAAGCCGATCACGCTGACCATGCCGATCACCCGCTGCACGCCGCCGCTGGTGTCGGAGCTCAAGGAGATCCTGGTCAGCCACCCCGGCGACAGCGAGGTGCACGTCCACCTGCTCAACGGCAGCCGGACCACGGTCATGCGTCTCGGCGGCTTCAAGGTCGCGCCGACGCCGGCCCTGCGCGCCGACCTGAAGATGATCCTCGGCCCGTCGGCGGTCGCCTGATGGTCCGCGGCACACGCCCGGCGCGACCTGGCAGGATCGTGGGGTGAACCCCGGTCAGGAGCAGGGCCCGTCCTTCTACGAGCAGCAGCCCGCGTACCCGTACGGGCCGCCGCCGCAGGAGTTCGGGTTCGAGGCGCCGCGCCCGGCCCGCAGCCGCCGCCGCGCGGTCGCCGTCACGGCCCTGATCACGCTCGCCATGGCCGTCGCCGGTGGCCCGCTGGGGCTGCTCTGGTCGTGGCTGGCGCCGTCCGTGCCGGTCGTCAACGCCGGGCAGAACGGCATCGTCGTCAACGACCCGTCGCCGGAGGAGTACATCGCGGCCGACGGCTGGTTCACCCTCATCGGCTTCGGGTTCGGGCTGGTCGCCGCGATCGTCGTGTGGCTGGTGCTGCGCCGCGACCGCGGTCCGGCGTTACTGCTGGGCGTCGTGCTCGGCGGGCTCGCCTCGTCGGCCACGATGTGGGGGACCGGGCGGGTCATCGGGCTGAGCGCCTGGAACGCCTGGCAGCGGAACTCGGCGGTGGGGGACTCGTACCAGCGGCCGCCGGACCTGCACGCGCACGGGGCGCTGCTGGTGGCGGCCTTCGCCGCCGTCATCGTCACCACGCTGCTGGCCGGCTGGTCCAACGACCCGGACCTGGACCGGCCCGGCGCGAAGCCCGGCTACGGCCAGGATCTGGACGGCCGGGACCCGGACGGCGACGACCCGCAGGACCGGGATCCGGCGGCCGCGCCGATCAGTTCGGGCTCACCGGACGCGCCAGATCCGACAGCGGCACCGGCACCGCCCGCACCCTGGCCAGCAGACCCGCCTCGCGGTTGAGCAGCCGCAGCTCCGCGCGCAGCCGGGTCGCCGTGTCCGGCGCGGCGAGCAGCTCCTGCCGCTCGTCGGTGGTCAGCTGCGCGGTCGCCGCGACCAGGTGCGAGAGCACGGTCGGGTCGTCCGGCACCTGGTCGAGCACCTCCGAGTCGGGGCGCAACAGGTCCAGATAGGTGCGGAAGGCGGCCAGCACCCGCGGCGCCAGCAGCTCGGCGGTCCCTCCGCTCGCCTCCTCGTCGGGCAGCCACTCCACCTCGGCCGTCAGGTACGGATGCGTCGCGGCCGGGAGACTCACCAGCCGGAACCGCCGCCGCCCGACCGTCACGATGTCGAAGCGGCCGTCCGGCAGCTCGGTGACCTGGCGCAGCTCGGCGGTGCACCCCACGTCGTACAGCTCGTCCGGGGTGACCGCGCCGCCCGCGGGCGCCTCGCCGTCGCCGTCGCCGGGCAGCACCTCGGAGCCGTGCCGCAACGTCACGACGCCGAACTCGTGCGGCTCGGCGTCGGTCGTGGCGACCAGGTCGCGCACGAGCGTGCGGTACCGCTCCTCGAAGATGTGCAGGGGCAGGACCAGGCCGGGAAAGAGCACCGTGCCCAGCGGGAAGACCGGGAGAATCGCGCCCACGGCACGAGCGTATCGGCATGGTCGCTTTCCGCGCGCCTCCCGCAGCGGTGATCTTTGTCCGGGGGTTCGGCAAAAGCCGCATAGTCGCTCTTCTCACTGCCTGGAACCGCGCCGGGGCCCCGCCGGCATCCCGGCCTAGACTTGTCGGCGTGCTGAATCGGATCGACCTGCGCGGCTCCCGCCGGGACCCGCGCGGTCTGCTGCCCCGTGCCCAGCTCGACGTCTCCCAGGCCGTCGAGAAGATCCGCCCCGTCGTGGAGGCGGTCCGGGAGCATGGTTTCGCAGCGATCCGGGAGGCCACCGAGAAATTCGACGGGGTACGCCTCGAGCGCCTGCGCGTGCCCGCCGAGGCGATCGCGGCCGCCGCCGAGGCGCTGGACCCCGACGTCCGCGCCGCGCTGCTCGTGGCGATCGAGCGGGCCCGCAAAGTGCACGCCGACCAGCGCCGCACCGACGTCACCACCCAGGTCGTGCCCGGCGGCAGCGTCACCGAGCGCTGGGTGCCGGTGTCCCGGGTCGGCCTCTACGTCCCCGGCGGCCTCGCGGTCTACCCCTCCACCGTCGTCATGAACGTGGTGCCCGCCCAGGCGGCCGGCGTCGCCTCCCTGGTCGTGGCCAGCCCGCCGCAGCAGGAGAACGGCGGCCTGCCCGACGCGCGTGTGCTGGCGGCGTGCGCGCTGCTCGGCGTCGACGAGGTGTACGCGGCCGGCGGCGCCCAGGCCGTCGCCATGCTCGGCTACGGCTCCGACGGCGCCGACGAGAGCGACCGCTGCGAGCCCGTCGACGTCATCACCGGCCCGGGCAACATCTGGGTCACCGCGGCCAAGCGGCTGCTGCAGGGCACGGTCGGCATCGACGCCGAGGCCGGCCCTACCGAGATCGCGATCCTCGCCGACGACACCGCCTCGCCGGTGCACGTCGCCGCCGACCTGATCAGCCAGGCCGAGCACGACCCCCTGGCCGCCAGCGTGCTGGTCACCGACTCGCCCGAGCTGGCCGACGCGGTCGACGCGCAGCTGGCCGTGCAGGTGCCGGCCACCAAGCACGAAGCCCGGGTGCGCGAGGCGCTGGGCGGCACGCAGTCCGGCGTGGTGCTCGTCGACGACCTGGCCCAAGGGCTCGCGGTCGTGGACGCGTACGCGGCCGAGCACCTGGAGATCCAGACTCGGGACGCCCGCGAGTGGGCCATGCGGGTCCGCAACGCCGGGGCGATCTTCGTCGGGGCGTACTCGCCGGTCTCGCTCGGCGACTACGCGGCCGGCTCCAACCACGTGCTGCCCACCGCCGGCTGCGCCCGCCACTCCTCCGGGCTGTCCGTGCAGTCGTTCCTGCGCGGCATCCACGTCGTGGAGTACGACGAGGCCGCCCTGCGCGACGTCGCCCCGCACGTGGTGGCCCTCGCCAACGCCGAGGACCTGCCCGCGCACGGCCAGGCCGTGACGGCCCGGTTCGCGTCGTGACCACCGTCGACGATCTGCCGATCCGCGACGACCTGCGGGGCAAGTCGCCGTACGGCGCGCCCCAGCTCGACGTCGCGGTGCGGCTGAACACCAACGAGAACTCGTACGCGGTGCCCGACGCCGTGGTGGACGAGATCGCCAAGGCGGTCCAGGCCGAGCTGCGCGACCTCAACCGCTACCCGGACCGCGACGCCGTCGCCCTGCGCGCCGACCTCGCGGACTACCTGGGGCACGGGCTGAGCACCGCGAACGTCTGGGCGGCCAACGGCTCCAACGAGGTGCAGCAGCAGCTGCTGCAGGCGTTCGGCGGACCGGGCCGCACGGCGCTCGGCTTCGGCCCGTCGTACTCGATGCACCCGCTACTCGCGGCCGGCACCGGCACCCGCTGGATCGGTGCGCTGCGCGACCCCGACTTCGGGCTCACCCCGGCCGCCGCGGTCGCGCAGATCGAAGAGCACCAGCCGGATCTGGTCTTCCTCTGCTCGCCCAACAACCCGACCGGCACCGCGCTCGACCCGTCGGTGATCGACGCCGTGCTCGGCGTGGCGAAGGGCATGGTGCTGGTCGACGAGGCGTATTTCGAGTTCGCCCGGCCGGGCACACCCAGCGCGCTGGTGCTGCTGCCCGGCCACCCGCGGCTCGTCGTGACGCGCACGATGAGCAAGGCGTTCGGCTTCGCCGGTGGCCGGCTCGGCTACCTGGCGGCCGATCCCGCCGTGGTCGACGCCGTCCAGCTCGTGCGCCTGCCGTACCACCTGTCGAGCCTGACCCAGGCGGCCGCGCGCGCCGCGGTCACCCAGCGGGACGCCCTGCTGGCCGGCGTCGAGGCCATCAAGCAGCAGCGCGACCGCATCGTGGCGACGCTGCGGGCGCGCGGCGTGCGGGTGGCCGACAGCGACGCCAACTTCGTGCTGTTCGAGGCGGGCGCCGACCAGGCCGCCGTGTGGCGGGCGTTCCTGGACCGCGGTGTGCTCATCCGCGACGTCGGCCTGCCCGGCTGGCTGCGGGTCACCGCGGGCACCGAGACCGAGACATCCGCCTTCCTGAGCGCCGCCGAGGAGATCCTGTCGTGAGCCGCACCGCGCGCGTCGAGCGCGTCACCAACGAGACCAAGGTCCTCGTCGAGATCGACCTCGACGGCACCGGCAAGGGCGACCTCGCCACCGGCGTCGGCTTCTACGACCACATGCTCAACCAGCTGGCCAAGCACGGCGGCTTCGACCTCACCGTGCGCACCGAGGGCGACCTGGAGATCGACGCCCACCACACCATGGAGGACACGGCGATCGCGCTGGGCGAGGCGTTCGCGCGGGCGCTCGGCGACAAGGCCGGCATCCGGCGGTACGGCTCCGCCACGATCCCCATGGACGAGGTGCTGTGCCGCGCCGCGGTCGACCTGTCCGGCCGGCCGTACGTGGTGCACGACGAACCGGAGCTGGCGCCGTACATCGGGCCGGTCTACCCGACGAGCATGACCCGGCACATCTTCGAGTCCTTCGGCCACACCGCCAAGGTGACGCTGCACGTGAGCGTGCTCCGGGCGGCCCGCGACGGCGGCCGCCCCGACGCCCACCACGTCGTCGAGGCGCAGTTCAAGGCGTTCTCCCGCGCCCTGCGCGAGGCCGTCGAGATCGACCCGCGCAACGCCGGGGCGCTGCCGTCCACCAAGGGTGTGCTGTGAGCAGCATCGTCCCGGTCCTGCTGCTGGCCCTCGCCGGCATCCTCGTCGGCGGCGTGGTCTCGCTCGTCCGGCAGGGCGCCACCAAGTTCTCGATCGGCCTGGTCGCCGTGCTCGCCCTGCTGGCGCTGGCCGGTGGCGTGTTGTGGCTCATCCCGGGAGACAACACATGAGTTCCGTCGTGATCCTCGACTACGGGTCGGGCAACCTGCGCTCGGCCGAGCGTGCGGTGGCGCGTACCGGTGCCGACGTGACCGTGACCGACGACCTGGCCGCGGCCGCCGACGCCGACGGCCTGGTCGTGCCGGGCGTCGGCGCGTACGCCGCCTGCATGGCGGGCATCGAGAAGCTGGGCGCCGGGCCGGTCATCGCCGAGCGGGTCGCCGCCGGCCGCCCGGTCCTGGGCATCTGCGTCGGCATGCAGATCCTCTTCGAGACCGGCGTGGAGCACGGCGTCGAGAGCCGCGGCCTGGGCCTGCTGCCCGGCGCGGTGACCAAGCTCGCCGCGCGGCGCATCCCGCACATGGGCTGGAACACGGTCACCGTGCCGCCCGGGTCGGTCCTGCTCGACGGACTGGCGTCGGACACCCGGTTCTACTTCGTGCATTCGTACGCGGCGCAGAACCTCGGCGCGCTGTCCGAGGCGGGCGCCACGGTGACCACGGCGGCTCACGACGGGCCGTTCGCCGCGGTGGTGGAGCACGGGGCGCTGTCGGCCGCGCAGTTCCACCCGGAGAAGTCCGCCGACGCCGGCTACGCGCTGCTGCGCAACTGGGTCTCCCGGCTGTGATCCCGCTTCGCGCCGTCGCCGGGGCGTGACCGGTGTCGAAGGAGAGAGCCCGGCGGCGGGCGGAACGGCTCGCCGTCCTGGAGAAGGAGAAGGCCGCCCGCGCCCGCAAGGTCGCCCGCCGGCAGCGCCGCCGCGCTCTCGTCCGCAAGCTCACGCCGCAACGCCGCAGCTCCGGCCGCCTGTACCGGCGCAGCCGGGCGCAGCGCTTCGGCATCGTCGTCGTCCCGCTGGTGGCCTCGGCCACCGTCTGGTTCCTCGTGCCGGAGCTCGCCCTCCGGCTCGTGCTCATCGCCATGATCGTGCTCGTCCTGCCGGCCCTGGTCGTCGTCGTCCTCGGCCGCCGTTCCTAGTTCTCGCCGTCTCTTACCTGGGAGCCTCGCCGTGACCCTTGCCCTGCTGCCCGCTGTCGACGTCGCCGACGGTCAGGCGGTGCGCCTCGTCCAGGGCGCCGCCGGCTCCGAGACCGGCTACGGCGACCCGCTCGAGGCCGCCCTCGCCTGGCAGAACGACGGCGCGGAGTGGGTGCACCTCGTCGACCTCGACGCCGCCTTCGGCCGCGGCTCGAACGCCGCCCTGCTCGCGGACGTGGTCGGCCGGCTCGACGTGAAGGTGGAGCTGTCCGGCGGCATCCGCGACGACGAGTCGCTGCGCGCCGCGCTCGGCACCGGCGCGGCCCGCGTCAACATCGGCACGGCCGCCCTCGAGGACCCCGAATGGTGCGACCGCATCTGCGGCGAGTACGGCGACCGCGTCGCCATCGGCCTGGACGTGCGCGGCCGTACGCTGTCGGCCCGCGGCTGGACCCGTGACGGCGGCGACCTGTACGAGGTCCTCGAACGCCTCGACAAGGCCGGCGCGGCCCGGTACGTGGTCACCGACATCACCAAGGACGGCACCATGAAGGGGCCGAACCTGGAGCTGCTGCGCGAGGTCTGCGCCCGTACGCCGGCCCCGGTCATCGCCAGCGGCGGCGTCTCCACTCTGGACGACCTGCGCGCGCTGGCCACCCTGGAACCGGTCGGCGTCGAGGGCGTGATCGCGGGCAAGGCCCTGTACGCGGGCGCGTTCACGGTCGCCGAGGCGCTCGCCGTCCTCTCGTCCCGATAGGGGGAACATCATGACGGTGGCGGTACGGGTCATCCCCTGTCTCGACGTCGACGCGGGGCGCGTGGTCAAGGGCGTCAACTTCCTCGACCTGCGCGACGCCGGCGACCCCGTGGAGCTCGCGGCGGCGTACGACGCGGCCGGGGCGGACGAGCTGACCTTCCTCGACGTCACGGCCTCGTCGGACGACCGCGGCACGATGCTCGACGTGGTACGCCGTACCGCCGAGTCGGTCTTCATCCCGCTCACCGTGGGCGGTGGCGTCCGCTCGGTGGACAACGTCGACACGCTGCTGCGCGCGGGCGCCGACAAGGTGGGTGTCAACACGGCGGCCATCCACCGCCCCGAGCTGATCTCCGAGATCGCCGACCGCTTCGGCAACCAGGTCCTCGTGCTGTCCCTCGACGTCCGCCGCGTCGCGTCCGGCCCGGGCCCCGAGCACCCCAGCGGCTGGGAGGTCACCACCCACGGCGGCCGCCGGAGCGCGGGCCTCGACGCGGTCGGCTGGGCCCGCCGCGTCGCCGAGCTCGGCGCGGGGGAGATCCTGCTCAACTCGATGGACGCCGACGGCACCAAGGCCGGCTTCGACCTGGACCTCATCGCGGCGGTCCGCGCGGTCGTCGACATCCCGGTGATCGCCAGCGGCGGCGCGGGCAAGATCGAACACTTCCCGCCGGCCGTCGCGGCGGGCGCGGACGCG
>NZ_JBFAQM010000053.1:0-33494 GCF_040677315.1 Actinoplanes sp. NPDC049316
CGGTGTTGCCACCCGCTACGACAAGTTAGCCGTCCGCTTCCAGGCCGTCCTGACCATCACCGTCATCGGCGAGTGGTTATGAAACACGCCCTAGCAGTGCGACGCCGGCCTCGCGTTCAAGGGTGGACAACTGCTGGGAGATCGCAGATGGGGTGTAGGCATGGAGGGCAGCCACAGCGGCGATCGTGCCGAGCCGATCGAGGTCATTGAGCAGTCGTAGTCGTCGTATGTCAAGCATCGATGCCTCCTCCTCTCCGGCCGGGACTGCGCCGAGTCCGGCCGGACGCGACATGCTGCGTCAGCGGTCTGTCGGAAGGGTACGAAGCCCACCATGGCCGTGGCAACTGGCGGTTGAAATTCTTCCAGAAATTCAACTGGAGGTTGCGGCACGAGGCCCATGGACGGGGTTGCAGGCAGTGTCCGCTCAACCCGTCGGGATAGACATCTACGTGCTCAGCAAGGCAAGCGGCGATAGCCGGGCGTTTCGGAGGGTGACCCGGCGGTGGTTTCGTCGTAGGGCTGCCGGCGGCGCGCGCACCGGGTCCACGAGGACCTTCGCGTCACCGGGTTGCTTTGCCCCCGAGGTGACGTGCCGTCTGCGATACCGGGCCGCCGACATCCGGTTGATCGCGAACACTGGGTAACCAGTGTGATCAGGGCCTGCAGCCACGGGCCACGATCGGTCTCGACACCGACCACCACCCTGTCCGGGCCCTAGACGCGTAAGTCCGAAGTCGGGTTAGCGGTCCTAGGCGATCAGGGACCTGGTGAGGGGCCGTCCGGTGGCGGTTGTGCCGGATCGCGGCGGTCATTGCCGGTAGGCGTTGGGCGATGCGGGCGCCAACGCCTTCGATGCTGCACCCGCCGTGCAGTTCCAGGTCGAGTCGGCCCTCGTAGCAGCCGGACGCCTCGTTCGGCGAGCCACCGGTCCAGCTCGGCGGAAACGTCGGCCTGGACCGCCACGGCCGGGGTGAGCAACTCGGCATCGCTCAGCCGTGGTGGCCGCCGCTCTTGCGTGGCCGTCCGAGCCAGTCATCGATCTTCACGTACAGTGCCGCCAGAAGGGTGTTGCCATCGGTCGTCACAAACTGATCTTCACCACCCTTCGGCTATCCCCTGGACGCCGGGTCGTTAGGACTTGCTCGTCTAGCGGTGTGGCACCGATCCCTGTACCAGAGAGGCCTGCTCGAGACCATTAGGTCCGTGAAGCGGCGAGCGTCAACCTCCGGTGCGACGGCAGCGACTCCAGCAACGCGTTGGTCGTCCCCTCCGGCGTGACAGAGACCAGTTCCAGCGCATCGGGCCCGTCCAGGAAGGTTTCCAGGCAGGAGGCGCCGCTGCGCGGGCGCCGGTATCCGAATCGAAGAACAGGCAGGTTAAGACCCGCGGTGCTCGTGACGACCTCGGCTACGGTACGGCACGAGGAGTTGCCCAGCAGGTCGGCAGGCACCGGCCGGAAGCCGAGTCGCATTTTGAAAGCCGCCAGACCGGGGCTGCAGACGGTCGCGAAGAAGTTGATGTCGTTGCCCGCGGACAGCCATCTCGCACCACGCTGCGCCGCGATGTCGGCGAGCTTGGCGTACATCGCCCTGGGGAGTTCCGAACTACGGTGGCTGGCGGCAACGGCACTGAACCGGGTGACGAGCGCAGAACGGGCGGGGTCGAATCTTGCGATCATCCCGCACACCATCCGGCCGTTCTCCCGCCAGGCGATCAGGAAGAGGTCGGAGTCGGCGGCCAGCAGGCTAGAGCGGTTTCGGATGGCGATGTCGTGCCCGAACCGCATCGATTCGACCTGCGCCTGATAAAGGTGCGCCCATTCATCGAACAGCTTTTCGTCGATAGGGCCGGACATCTGCACGTCCATCGCGTCGAGCGCCTTCACGGCGACCCGCGTGCGATGACTTCGTCGCTTGCTCTGCCGGCTGATCAAATCAATGGCTCCATGATCGACCGGCGCGACCCATTGGATCCAGGTCGGGCGCAGCAGAAGTCCCTCGTCACCAGGCTCCAGCCAATCCGTGGCCGTCATCTCCAACTGGACGGCATGGATGACTTCCGACGGCGGCCGGCTGATCGATTCGCGCAGGGCCGGCTCGCCGGTCACCGTCAGGACGTTGAGACCATCCGATTCGAGTGACATGGATCCTCCTAAACTATTTGCAGCGTTCTTGCAGTGCACTGGTCATCGGCCGGACGAACCTAGACCGGGTCCACGCGCAATCTGAAGGCACTCCGGACAGAATTGACTGCCTCCTGGATACTCGCCTCCGTGGGTGCACGTAGGAGGACGAGCCCGGCCATGGCAACGGAGTTCAATGAACGGCTGACCACGTCTCCGGCCTTGAACCGCACGTCCGCACGTACCACTCCAGGAATGCCGCGCAGGTCGTCCGCAGTGCTTATCCGGGCGATCCGGCCGTTGCGAATCGGCAGCATGTACTGCGCCAGAAAGTCGTCCGGACGACGCTTCTCCACGATAAATTCCTCATTGAGGCTCGTAGCGAGGAATGCATCCCAGATATCTACCCCGTACTGTTCCTGCAACTGTTCAGGAATTCCACCGCCGCCGGGCCGGACGGCGATCTCCCCGACGATGAATCGGTCGCTCACCCGGAACACCTCCAGGTGCGTGACACCGTCCCGCAGCCCTAGGGCACCAATGACGCGGGCGTGCAGATCGCGCAGGACCGCGGTGCGCTGGTCGGCCTCAGGAAGGGTGTACGAACCGACGACGTCGCCGACGCTGCGCAGCACCGGCGCGAAGTACCGGGCAACCGCCGACAGGTGGAGCTCCCCCGCGCTCACCACACCATCGCAGTGAAACTCCTCGTCTATCGGCAGAAACTCCTCGGCGACGAGGAAGTGCCCGAACTGCAGCAGTGCCTCCTCACGGCCGGCGGCGCAGAGCGCCGCAAGTTCGGTCTCGTCGTGGACGACCATGACGTCTTCGCTGCCCCCGCCGACGACCGGCTTGATCACGATCGGCCAGCCCAGTTCGGCCGCGGCCTGCCCGGCTGCGCGCAGCCGGGCGACGCGGGCCGATCTGGCGACCAGAATTCCCTGCTCACGGAGACGCTGCTTCATCACGTACTTGTTGCTGAAGCGGTTAACGACGTCGTAGCCGGGGCCCGGAAGGCCGAAGTAGGAACGGACGAAGGCGGCTGCCTGCAGGTTGAACTCGGAAGGCGCGACCACATGCTCGAAGGGGTTCCCAGCCAGCAACTTCAGCGCGGCGCGTTTCACCTCGCTGACGTTTTCGATGTCGCCGACCAGTTCAACCGGCATCTCCGCCGGATAGCGATCCCGGAAGCGCTCGGTGGTGATGACCGAGAGTTCCACGTCGGTCCGGGCAAGAAGCTTGCGAGCCGGAGTCTCCTTGTTGGTGTTGATCAGGAGTACATGTCTCATGTCACCGCCTCCGCCGCACTCACCGGTGACGACGTTGGGGGGCGGGCGGGATTGCGGAGCAGCCAGAGCGGCACCACGATCATGCTGCTGACGACGACCGGGAGGAAGACTCCGAGGTTGGTGCCGAGCTGAGCAGTGAGGCCGAGCAGGAACGCCGAGACGGGCACGGCGCCGGTGACGAACCCCCGGATGATGGTGTTGACCCGGCCTGCCAGGTGGGGTGGGATCTGCTTCTGCCGGTACGAGACGGTGGCCGTGTTGACCCCACCCTCCCCGATGGACAAGACGACGAAACCGGCGGCCGCGGCGTAGGGCGACGGCGCCATCAGCAGGACCGCGCCGGCCGCCGAGAGGGCAAACCATACAGCGATCTGCCGGTGCCGGTTCTCGTTGATCAATGCCCGGGGGCTCAACCAGGCGCCGAGCGCCGCACCGAGCGCCGCACCGGAGACCGCTACCCCCAGCGCGCTGGCGGACCAGCCCCAGCGCTCCCGACCGACCACGAGAAGTGTCGGCTCGAGTGCGCCGGCACCCAGGTTATATAGCGAAACCACCAGCGTCAGCCGGACGATGTCCGGCCGCTCCCTGAAGTATGCAACACCTTCTCGGAGCATGCGGCCGAGTGGGGTCCGGTCTCCTGGCGGCCGCATGGCCGGCATGAACCGGACCGTCGCGGCGGTGAGCAGGAACGTGATGGCGTCCAGGAACAGCGCCCAGCTCGGGCCGGACACGGTGACCAGCACTCCGGCCAGCGCAGGGCCGGCGAAGCGAGCGACCAGGATAATCGTGTTGAATTGACTCATCGCCCGGTCGAGACGTTCCGCCGGGACGAGGGCGGGGATCAGACCATAGTCGGCCGCCACGTTCGAGACAACGTTGGCAAGCCCTTGCAGGATTAGCGCCGCGAACACCGCGGGTGTGACATCCCACCACAGCGCGACGGGGATCAACGCCACCGCGGCGGCCTGGACCACGTCCGCGCCGGCGAACATCGTGCGCCGGTCATATCGGTCGATGAAGGCGCCGAGAAACGGTGCGAAGACATACGGGACGGTGCGTGCTGCCACGCTGAGCACGGACACCAGGGGGTCCCCGGTATGCGCCAGCAACGCAAGCGGAACGGCCAGGAACAGGAATGTGTTTCCCAAGGTGGATGCCGCAGACGCGCCGGTGAGATACCAAAAAGCTTTCAGGGCTTCCTCCCCGAGGGCCAGTGCCCTGGTTCCAGGGCCTTGTGACTAAGAAAATCTAACGGGCCGTTAAGCAGAAGTTGTGCAGCGGCTTTCCATGACTTCCACGTCGTGGCCCGCTGAAGCCGGTGGCGGGTGTCGAGCTTACGTCGAGCCTCCATCCTGTACGAGCCCGGGCACGAGCAGCAGTTATTCGAGTACTGCATCAACCCCACGCGCGTTCATATCAGGGCAGTTGATTTCGCGCGACCCCGCACGCAGTGATCCGCGCCACTCTATATTCATCTTGTCGTTGACGGGTTCTTAACGTTACGTTTCCCGAGTCGAGTCAGATGGGGGGTGAATCGCAATGTCTTGCCGTAGCACGCTCTGAAGCGAACCCTGAGGCCCTGCCGGCCTTCATCCCTCATGGGAATGAGGCCGGCAGGCTGGTATCGATAAAATCGCGGTGCCATTTCGGGCGCCCTTCCCGGAAGTGCTCGGCGAAATATATGCACACGCCCGCAATTATTGTTGACCTACAGAAGGCGAAGCGGAACATCCGCCGCCTGCAGGACAGCGTGTCGTCGGCTGGCCGAAAACTACGAGTTCACGTCAAAGGCCACCGGACGACTGCTCTGGCCACCCTCCAGATCGAGGCCGGAGCGTCGGGAATCATGGCCCAGACCACTCCGGAAGCCGAGCAGTACCTGCGCACCGGTATTGCGGACATCGTACTGTCTCGACCGGTGCTGAACCCATGGCGTCTGCACCCCATCGTGCAGTTCATCGCCCAGCATGCCGGGCGGACGAACACGGTCGCCGATCCCGCCGGGACGAAGCCACCAGCCCGAATCGTGGTGACGGTCTCGAGCGCGGAATCGGTGCGGGGCCTTGGCGCGCTCGCTACTGACGCCGGCGTCGTCGTACCGGTACGCATCGACGTCAAGTTCGATGATGATCGCGGGATCGCACCTGAACGCGCCGGTGAACTGGCCCGCCTGATCGAGCGCACACCCGGCGTATCGCTGGAGGGCGTCAGCGGATACCGGTCGTACGCCAGCCTGTCCGCCTTGCGCGAGGCGGCGCGCCCCGCCGGATCCGTGGCGGAAGTGCTCACCGAGCTGGCCGCCCGGGTGCGGGTGGACGGCATCGAGTGCCCAACGGTGTCGGTGAGCGGGACGGCGAACGCCGCGGCCGGCCTGGAAGTCGCCGGCGTGACGGAGATCTGCGTGGGAGCCGGCCCACTTTACGACGCCGGTTACGCCCTGGCAGGCCTGTGCACCCTTGACGACGTCGCCGTCACCCTCCGTGCCACCGTGCTGGAGTCGGCCGGGCGAGCCGTCCGTACCGATGCCGACGAGCTGCTCGACGGCGCCGCCCAGGAGTGGGATCCCGGCACCGTCGCCGTACTCGCCGACGGGACTCCGCTCGCCGACGCCGTGCTCATTCCCGGCACCGTGGTGGAACTGCTTCCTGCCCACATCTGTCCGCTCGCGATGGTCGATGTTCCACGCACGGTATCGGACGGCGGCCGGCTGGTCGGCCGATGGCATCCCGTCCTGCTGCCGGAGAAGACCAACCACACCGAAATCTCGTCTGATCTCGAGAAGGACCCGGAATGAACGCAACCGACAAACTCATCGTCAACCTGTGCCCCACCGGCATGATCCCGCGCAAGGCGAAGGTCCCTCATGTGCCGACTACGCCGGAGGAGATCGCCGCGGATGTGCGCCGTTGCCGCGACGCCGGCGCGTCGATGGTTCACCTGCACGCGCGAGACAGCGACGAGGAGCCGACCTGGCGCCCGGAGATGTTCTCCGACATTCTCCAGGCCGTGGCCGTGGAGGCACCCGACATGGTGCTGGTGGTCACCACCAGCGGGCGCAACTGGAACGACTTCGAGAAGCGCAGCGCGTCGCTGAACATCACCGAACCCAGCCCCGAGATGGCATCGCTGACCGTGGGCTCGATGAACTTCCCGACCTCGGCCTCGGTCAACGACCCCCAGATGATCGAGTCGCTCGCCACCGCGATGGCGGACCGAGGCATCGTGCCAGAGCTCGAGTGCTTCGACGTAGGCATGGTCAACTACGCCAACTATCTCATCGACAAGGGCATCCTGCGGGGCCCGCACTATTTCAACATTCTGCTCGGCTCACGGGGGACGGCTGAGGTCAGTGCGGCCAACGCGGCCGCCTTCATCACCGCTCTGCCCAAGGACGCCACGTGGGCGTTCGCCGGTATCGGGCGCTACCAGCTGACGGCCAACACGCTGGCAATGTCGCTCGGCGGCCATGTCCGGGTCGGGCTCGAGGACAACCCGTACTACGACTGGTCCGACCGGTCGCCCGCGACGAATCCGCGCCTCGTGGAGCGGGTCGTCCGGATTGCCCGGGAACTCGGACGGGAGCCGGCGAGTCCGGCCGAGGCTCGCGAGATCATCGGGCTGAAGCCGGTGGACAGGAACGGCGTTCGATGAGGGACTTCCTGCGCGACCGGCAGGCCTGGTCGCGTCGAGGCATGGTGAGTACCGGCAATCCGCTCGCCACCCTCGCCGCACTGCAGGTGTTGAATGAGGGTGGTACGGCCTTCGACGCCGCCATCACCGCTTCCGCCGTCATGACGGTCGTGTTGCCGATGGCGAGCGGTCCGGCCGGTGACGGCGCCGTCGTTCTGCAGGTCGCCCAATCGTCCGAGGCGATCTCGCTCACCGCCCTAGGGCGCACCCCGGCGAGGGCCGCCGCGGAAGCCTTCACCGCCCGCGGCCTGCGCGACGTACCGGAAACTGGAATCCTCTCGGTCTCCACCCCGGCGCTGATGGACGGCTGGCTGGCTCTGCACCGCCGACACGGCACGATGGGCCTCGATCGCTTGCTGCGTCCCGCCATCGAGCTGGCCGAGAACGGCGTCGCGAACACCGGCCAAGCCGTGCGATGGGGCAAGGACAACCTGGAATTCCTCGAACAGCGGCACTTCCAAGAGGCCTTCGCCGGCTACGGTGCCCCCGACGCGGATGGGTCGGTCCTGCGCCAGCCGGGACTCGCGCGTCTCTTCCGGCTGCTCGTCGAGATGGCCGGTGAGCCGGCGGAGTTCCGTCGCCTGGTAGGGCGTGCGGTGGGCCGGGTCAGCGCGGAACTCGGTGGATTCATCACGGAGGAGGACTGCCTGGCCGACCATGCGCGCTTCGAGGTGGCGCCGACCGTCGCCGTGGGTGATCAGCGGGTCGCCACGTCGGCCGCTCCGACCCAGGGGCCGTTGATGCTGCAGAACCTCGCGCTTTACCACCGGCTCCACCGCGACGAACCGATCGACTCGGGTCCAGGCATCCACCTGATGACCGAGATCGCCAATCAGACCTATGGCTGGCGTCTCGACTCGTTCGGCGATCCCGACTTCGTGCCGCAGGACGACTTCCTGGCCGAGGACCTGCTCCACACGATGGAAAGCGGCGTCGATCGCGACAAGCTGAGCCCGTCGTTGTGCCTTGGCCGCTACACCGAGGGTGACACCACACACTTCGCGGTGATCGACGAGCGCGGCAATGGCGTGAGCTGGGTGCAGAGTCTCGGTCTCGGGTTCGGTAGCGGTGTGGGCGTCGCGGAGTATGGGATGTTGTTGTGCAATCGTCTCGGCCGCAGCAGCACCCTGCAGCCCGGTACGCCGAACCGCGCCGAGCCGGGTAAGCGACCCGTCAACACGATCATGCCCTGGCTCAGCTTCGACGACGCCGGTCTGCGCTTGGCGGGCGGAACGCCCGGGGGCGACGGGCAGACGCAGTGGAACGCCCAGGTGATCATCCGCATGATAACGGAGCGCGCCTCCATCCTCGCCGCGCTCAACCGTCCGCGGTGGACCTATTATCCCGGTTGCGACAAGGCTGAAAAGGACATGGGCCTGCAGCTCCGGGTCGATGCGGATCTGCCGGCGACGATCGTCGAAGACCTGCGAAACCGGGGACACAAAGTGGTGCCGAAGGCCAGCATCGGCGGCGTCATGCGGGTGCTCGAGCGCCGGCCCACCGGTTTGTACGGTTTGGACGACGGCCGACATGAGGGAATGACCGCCGGGTGGTAACCGAGATGACGAGGAGAACTGTGGAAACTCAGCATTCGCCTTTTGACGTCATCGTGGTGGGCGCCGGCGCCGCCGGTCTTTCCGCCGCGTTGATGCTGGGCCGCCTGAAACAGCGCGTCCTGGTCGTGTCCCTGCCGCAGCGGCGTAACTCGGCTGCCCGAGCGGTTCGCAACGTGCCGTACGCCGACGGCCTCTCACCGGCCGAGATCTACACGAAGATGGAACGCGACGCGATCGAAGCGGGCGTGAAGCTCTGCTGGGACGAGGTCGTCTCGGTCCGGGCCAGCGACGCGGGCGTTGCAGTCACCACCCGCGCCAACGGCGAGATCACAGCTGCCCGGCTGCTACTGGCCGCGGGCCGCCGGGACGCGATCCCCGATTGGCTGCCGGAGGGTGTCTGGGGAAGCAAAGTGTTCGAATGTCCCTACTGCCACACCTTCGAGAACTCCGGCAAGACCTTCGCGGTGGTCGGCCGGACGGACAACACCACGTGGTTGGCTCGGCTGGCGCAGGTGCACGCGGGGCACATGACTGTCCTGGTCGGCGATCCCGATGTGCTGAAGAAGCCGGACCGGGCCCGCGATCTCCTGGTTGCCGACGGCGCCGAGGTGTTCGCTGACGAGGTCTCCTCCGCGGTCGTCGGCGACGGGGGTGAGCTTCGGCTGTCGACCAAGGCGGGGCGTGAGGTCGTCGTCGACGTGGTGCTGCTGGCCGAGATCGCGCAACCGGACCAGCGGTTCACCGGCATGTTGAACCTGGAACTGCAGGACAACGGTTATCCCCGACTCGACACGTACGGGCGGACGTCACACCCCCGGGTCTACAGCGCGGGCAACGCCCTGAGCTCTCCCTACTACATGTGGACGGGTGCGGCCGCGAGCGGGCTCAACGCCGCCAAGTCCATTTGGGAAGACGTAAGAACGACGTAGCGATCGGCAGCGAAATAAGGCAGCGGGCCCTCGACGGGAGTGTTACGGAGGGCCCCTCTCCGTCGACGATCGGCTCTAGTCAGGGACGTCACCGCATCACAAGAATGACGATGCAACCCACTGTCGGTGGGTATCAACCCCCAAATTCGACATGATCGATAACCTTATGGTGAACCTATCCCAGCGCGACATCAGTGAAGCGCACTCCCATTGGAGCCGTCACTTCCGGACCGCTTTGCCGACCCTTCCGGTCCCGGCCCGCAATGCCCCGCATCGTGCTGTTCTGCGGTCCAACGCCTCCGGGGCTTTCGAGCTGTACGCCTGGGACCGGCGGGAACGCGCCGGACGGCAACTCACCTGCCGCCCCGGCGGCACTCCCACCGGAGCGATCAGCCCGGACGGCGAATGGATCTGGTGGTTCGACGACGACGCGGGCAACGAACGCGGGGTATGGCGAAGGCAACCATTCGCCGACGGTCCGGACGAACCCGCTGTGCCGGAGCTCGGGCCTGCGCACTCTGGCGGTCTGGTGTTGGGCGACGCCGGCTTGGCGGTCGTGGGCACATCCACTTCCCACGCTGGCTTCACCGTTCATGCGGTCAGACCGGGACAGCACCCGAAGGAAATCTACCAACACAGCGAACCGGCGTTTGTGAGCGCGATCTCCTACGACGATTCGTTGATCGCGCTGAAGCACAGCGAGCACGGCAACGTCCGGCATCCGGGAATCCGGGTGATGACGGTGGACGGGTTCCGCGTAGCTGACCTGGACGACAATGTGCGCGGCGGGCCCGGCATGGGCCTTCGCCCGGTGGGCTTCGCCCCGCTTACCGCAGATGCGCGACTTCTCCTCCAGCATCAGCGACGCGGCCGCTGGGAGCCCCTGGTGTGGGACGCGGTCACCGGCGAGGAGATCGATCCTGTGATCCACCTCGACGGCGATCTTGAGGCGAGGTGGTACGGCGACGGAACTGCGCTTCTCTTGATCCGCACTTTGGCGGGCCGCAGTGATCTTTGGCGCTACGAGCTGTCGACGCAAGCGCTGTCTCGCCTGGCCACACCACCCGGGACAATCCATGCTGCCGCCGCGTACTCGAAAGTTCTCGTCGGGATACCCGCCGGCACCACGGCGAGCCCAGCCTTGGATGTCGAGTACCTGTGGTCGTCCGCCGAGCGGCCGCACCAAGTCAGGACGCTCGACGGCACTGTGATCGCGGTACCCGGATACCGGAGGACGCCGCCGTCGGTCGCCGTCCGGGACGCCTGGGTGCCCGGCCCCGGCGGCAAGGTCCACGCGTTGGTGCATGTTCCGCCCGGCAGCGGTCCCTTCGCCACGGTGTTCGAGCTTCACGGTGGTCCCACCCAGCAGGACAGCGACGCCTTCAGTGCCCGCCCGGCCGCGTGGATCGACAACGACTTCGCCGTCGTTCGAGTCAATTACCGAGGCTCGACCGGGTACGGCAAGGCGTGGACGGACGCGTTACGGTACCGCGTTGGGCTGATCGAACTCGAGGACGTCGCTGCCGTACGCGAATGGGCTGTCGCGGAGGGCTTCGCGGACCCCGGCCGGCTTGTCCTCGCCGGATCCTCGTGGGGCGGCTATCTGACCCTGCTCGGCCTCGGCGTTCAGCCCGATGCCTGGGCGGCCGGGGTGGCCTCGGCCCCGATCGCCGACTATCTCAGCGCCTACGACGACGAGATGGAGTCGCTCAGAGCCCTGGACCGCGCTCTGTTCGGCGGCTCCCCCGTCGAGGTTCCCGGCAGGTACCAGGCCTCCTCGCCACTTACCTACGTCAGTCACGTCCGGGCGCCCCTGTACATCAGCGCCGGCGTGAACGACGAGCGTTGCCCCTTACGGCAGATCGAGAATTATGTGCGGCTGCTCGACGAGATGGGCAAGCCGTACGAGTTCTACCGCTACGAAGAAGGTCACGGCTCACTTGTGGCCGCCGAGCGGATCAAGCAGTTCGACCAGGAGCTGTCGTTCGTCAGTCGGCACCTTCCCGGGCAGGTGCCAGCTGACGGAAGGTCGGGGGCTGCCACCTAACCTCATGACCACCGGCCAGCGATTCCACGGGGGCTCGCTCGGCGGGCTACTCGGCCCGGCTCGCCCCACCTACGGACCGAACGTCGGATCGCCGCACCTGCGGACTATCAGCCTCGACCATCTGCCGCATCTTCGGCCATCTACGCCGGCAATTCGTCGATCTGAGCACCGCTTTCCAGCGAAGTGCCCGACCACCAGAGGGAGCCTCCCCCGGCCGAAAGCCCGAAGAAGGCTCCCAGGCGCTGGCTTCAGCCACGTCCAGTGGAACAACGCGGGGCGTACGTTTGTACGGCTGGAGATGTGACCGCGAAGCCACGCCGATCGGCGGGACGGCCAGCTCACGCGTAAACCGGTCGCGTGCGCTCACCGTCCGCCCGGCGGCGGCCACCACAGACCAAGAGCTTGCGCGTACGCCCACCGCCGCCGCCCGGCACACGCAGGGGCGGTGACGCACACACCACCGGCAACGCGTGCACCGACCGCCCCGAACCCTGCTCGCTCCAAGGCTTCCCGGCGATCTCCCTCAGAAAGAAGCACACCCGTTCGAGTTCCGCGATTTGGTGCGGGCCACGAGCGCCCGGCAGTGGGCTGCTCATCGTCGTCCTGGTCATCCTCTGCCGGCGACGGTATGCACCCGACAGCACGGCCACAGCGAGTGAGAAGGCAGTCCGCAGCAGGCTGCCGATGAGGCCGTCTAGGAACGGGCGCGGTGCACGGTGATCGCGTGCCTGGCCAAGCTGGCGTCAAGGCCGGCGAGCTGATCCCGGCCTCGGCGTCTGGCGTGTTGCGGGGCGGCCGCGCACGGCCCTGCGGCGGGATAGTGGCCCGCGAGATCTGCCATGAGCTGCGACGTGGCGGGCGGGTAGCCCCGGTGCATCATCGAACGGCTGATGTGCGCAGCCGGGCTCTGTGACCTACGCAGCCACCAGATGCCCGGCCGAGCAGCTGTCGGCCGTTGTCGGTTCAGGCTGTCTGCAGGGACTGCACCAGCCCGGCGACGAGTTCAGCCCGCTCGACCATCATCCCGGTCTCCACGTACTCGTGGTCGGCGTGCGCGCCGCCGCCGACGGCTCCCAGGCCGTCGAGAGTCGGCACCCCCAGCACCCCGGTGAAGTTCCCGTCGCTTCCGCCGCCGACCGTCTTGCCCTCCAGAGTGGGAAGCAGCTGTTTAGCCATCGCGAACAGCTGCTTCGAGTGCGCCTCGGTTAGCGGAGCACGCCGGACCGAGCCGCGAACGGCGATTCGCGCCCCGTCCAGATGCGGCGTCAGCGCGGCGAACGCGGCCTCGACCCGCTCCTTTTCCTCCGCCCGCTCGACCCGGACGTCCACGCTGATGGTCGCCTCGGCCGGCACGACGTTGTTCATTGTCCCGGCGGACGCGATGGTCGGCGTCACCGTGGTGCCGATTTCGGGCCGGTTGAGCGCGGCGATCTCCAGCACCAGATGCGCCGCCTCGATCAGGGCGTTGATTCCGGCCTCGGGCTCCAGGCCGGCGTGCGCGGCGCGGCCACTGACGGTCACGTGGAAGGTGCCGCATCCCTTGCGGCCGGTCTTGACAGCGCCGCCGTCGGCGGCACCCTCGAGCACCAGGACCGCACCGCAGGCCAGAGCCCGTTCTTCGATGAGAACCCGGGAGGCGTATGAACCGGTCTCCTCGTCTGCGGTCATCAGGATTTCGACAGCGGATCGGTCCTCGAGGCTTGCCACCGCATGCACGGCCTGAACGAGCCCGCCGAGCATGTCGAAGATCCCCGGGCCGGTTGCCCGCCCGCCGTCGATCGTGAACGGGCGACGCTCCAGCGTCCCGATGGGGAAGACCGTGTCGTGGTGTCCGAGCAGCAGCACCTTGGGATCACCGCCACCTGACCAGTGCACGTGCGGCCCGCGGTCGCTCTCGATGAGGGCGGCGTGCCCACCCAGGCGCCGCTCGATGACGGTGGCGACCGCCTTGGCGGACGCCGTCACGGCGCCGAGGTCACCCGAGGGCGACTCGACCTCGATGAGCATCTTGAGATCCTCGAGCATGGCATCGAGGGTCACCGCGGTGGCCGGTCGCACTGTCATGCGGCGACAATAGACGCCCTGCCGGGCCGCCCTTCATGAGGCCCGCGCCACATGTGCCATCGATCATGGTTGCGGTGCGACACAGTAGGGTGGCTGATCATGGGAACTGCCATGTCTCCTTCCGCCGCGTGGGGCATCGGCCTTGCCACCGTCACCACCGAGGGCCTGGTCCTGGACACCCTGGTTCCGGTCCGGACATCTCGGCCTGGGTGAGCCCGCCGAGTTGCCCGCGCCGCCCCCCGGGCAGATCCGGCCCGGTCTGCTCCCTGGGTTGCGCACCCGAGGCGCGTCTGGTGACCAAGTCGTTGGACGACCCGATCACGGATGTCGCCGATGGTTATCTGCGTCTGCACCTGCTGTCGCATCGCTGGTCTGGCCGAAGGTGACCCTGGACGGCATCTTCCACAAGCCGGCCACCGTGGCGTGGACGTCGGCCGACCCCTGCCCTGCGGAGCGAGTCGGCGAGTTGCGGTTCCTGGAGCGCGTCGCGAGCCGCCAGCTGACGCCGGCATCGATCTGAACGATGCTCTGCACAACAACGGCTGAGGCTACGGCGGTTCACCGGGCTGCTCTGCTGGCGGCAGACGCGCCCTCGCGGCTTGCCATTCGCCGGAGTCGCCCTGCCGGCTTCAGCGCGGTGCTGCCTGCCCGGCCCGGAAGGTCTCGCCCGGAGGGTGACCGCCGGCCGCCTGCTCGGTGCGCTGGGCCGGGCTCGCGGGCGACCCCGTCCCGCGGCGTGGCAGGCGCCTGCGAACTCGGTTCCGGGCGACCTGGACGAGCCAGCGCACCTCGTCGGCAAGGTCGTCGCTTCCCTCGTGGACCATCTCGACCGGGCCGTCCGGCCGTACCGGAATGTCGTCTGCCTTTGCCCGGGCCGCGGCGTCCAGGCAGGTGGCTTCGACCGCCGCGGTGAGCCGCTCCCCGCCCAGACCGGCGGCGCGGGCCGCGGTGACGGCCTGCGCCGCGACCGCGTCATCCATGAACGGGCGCAGGGCGAGCCGGCCGTCGTTGATCTCGATGACCCGCCGGTACAGGTGGAACCGGACGTCGCGGACGCGCAGCCGGTCTCGCAGGCGAGACCGCGGCGGTTCGAGCGCGATACTCGGGGTGGCCCGGTAAAGCTTGAGCCACAGCGGATAGAGCGCCTGGTGCTGGCGGTAGGCGGCCAGCCGGGAGGACGCGGTCGACAGATGTGTACCCCAGGACGGCAGGGTCAGACCGAAGGCGACCAGGTTGACGCCGACGCCGACGCAGAGCGGCGTGAGCAGTTCCGGAGTCGGCAGTTCGGCGTGCAGCCAGACGGCGGTCAGGGCGGCCAGTCGGTGCAGGCAGTAGGCGAGATAGACGGCGCTGCCGATGGCGGTTATCCGCAGACCCCGGCGCAGCCAGGTGTTGGCCGCCATCTCGGCGTAACGAACGCAGAGTCGCAGCGTCTCGAGCAGGCCGGCGGCGAACGCAATGATGTACAGCAGCAGATACACCGCAACGATCGGGTGCTGCATGTTGTCCAGCAGATAATTCCCGGGACGGGTGGAGACCACGCTGCCGGCGACCACCCACAGTGTGGTCAGCGTGCCGGCCATGACGCTCGAGACGACCAGCCAGATCTTGGCCTGCGACCGCGCCCGCTCCGGCGGGTAGCTCCAGTACCCGAGAGCGATCAGGAGCGCGGTGCTGGACGCCACCCCGCCGAACAGGTGAACGACCAGCGCGCAGAGATTGGGAACGCCGATCCATCGCTCGATCACCGCCGAGGTGGCCGGAGAGGAGAGGGTGAGCGACACGGTCTTGCAGCCGAAGGCCGCGATTAGCGCGAGCAGGGCCTGGTCATGCCGATTCGTACGCAGATCACGCAGTTTGTAGGCGAGAGCCACCGTGCATGTCAGAGCGCTGAACAGAAACACCCAATCCTTCACCTGATCCACGCATGCCCCCGTTCCCTCAACCACCGCGCAAACACTGGTCGATCCGGGCACGAGGATAACCATCCCGCCTGGTGCACCGGCTCGGCGACCGGCCGGCCTCTACGGGTGAAAGGCGCTGGATCCGCTGGGCCGGTGCGTGCTCGCGACCGCCGAGGGACATGTCGCCACGCGGACGGGCTGTGGAACCGCTATTCGTACTCGACGGTGAACCGATCCTCCACTGCGGACACCAGCGCCGCGATGTCCGCCGGTGATTCGGTACGGCAGTGCACGACCGCGGACATGCTCGACGAGTAGAGAGGACCGTCGATGACGTCGCCAGGCTTCACCTTGACCGCGACTTCCTCCACCTCGGTGAGACCGGCGAACACGTCGGCGTCGGACACCCGGCGAACGGTGCCCCGGCGTACCGGGAACATGATCCACCCATAGGTGCCGTCCGGCGTCTTCGGGCGCCACGGCAGCGGGTCGTTGAGCTCGGTGGCGAGGAAGTGCTCCCAGGTGTCGAAGCCGTAGGCGCGCCGCAGGTTGCGCGCGATCCCGGATCCGCCGGGCCGGCAGGCGATCTCGCCGACCACGAGCCCGCGTTCCGTGCGGAAGATCTCGAGGTGCGTCACCGAGTCGATGAGACCCATCGCCTTGACGACGTCGGCGTGCAAGGCGGTCAGCTCGAGGGTCAGCGGATCGTCGACCGGTAGCGTGTAGGAGCCGAACACCGAGCCAATCGAGCGCAGCGAGGGCACCAGGTATTGGGAAACCGCGGTGAACCGGACCTCGCCGTCGCGCACCAGCCCGTCGCAGTGGAACTCGTCGTCGAACTGGAGAAACTCCTCGACGAGGAACGGCGGTTCGTCGTAGGCGCCGCCGGCGAGCAGCGGCCCGTCCGGCCGTGCCACCTCGGCGACGTCGGTTTCGTCGCGCACGATGTGGATGTTCGCGGAGCCGTCGCCCCAGACGGGCTTGATGACCGCGGGCAGGCCGTGCGCGCGCAACGCCGGCGCGATGCCCTCGGCGCTCGGGACGAGCCGGTCCCGGGCGACCGGGATACCGGCCCGGCGCAGACGTGCCTTCATGGCGTGCTTGTTGCAGAAGGCGTGCGCCACATCGAACGCGATGCCCGGCAACCCGAGATAGCTCCGCAGGTATCCCCCTGTGGGGATGGAGCTTTCGGCTGGTGCCACGACCGCGTCGACCCGGCGGTTCGCCATCAGTCGCAGGGCCGCGTGCCGCACCTCGTCGAGGTTCTGGACGTTGCCGACCAGTTCGACGGCATCGACGGCTGGGTAGATCGGTAGGCAGTCGGGCTCGGTGATCAGCGACAGCCGTAGTCGCGGGTCGAGCACGAGCCGGTTCACGAGTTCCAGGCGGCGGCGGCCCACTATGAGAATGTCGCGTTTCACCGGGCGCTCCCCTCGAGTTCTGTCATGACCGCGGCGGCCCGGGTGGTCAGCACCGGCATGAGAAGGCCCGCGCCGAGAAGCAGCGCGCCGAGCCCGAGCCAGCCGACGGCGCCCTGGCGCACCACAATCGAGGTCAGCAGCACTGGTCCGACGATCGACTGGACGGTCGACCCAAGACTGAACGCGGAGAGGTATTCGGCACGCCGCTCGGCAGGCGCCAGGTCATAAGACACCGTCCACGAACCCGCCGACTGCCACATCTCACCCGCGGTCTGCAGCAGTACGGCGCCCGCCACGAGCGCACACCCCACGGCCAGTCCCGTGCCGGCAGACACCGCCAGCACCGCGCAGCAACCGGCGAGTGCCAAGCCGGACCAGCGCATCCGGACTGCGGCGACGGGCAGGCTGTCGCAGCCGCGGGAGGCGCGCACCTGAAAGAGCACGACGACGACGGTATTGATCAGTACGGCGATGCCGGCCATCGCCGGCGGCACGGTTGTGCGGGTGACGATCCACAGTGGTATCCCAACGGAGAGGATCGTCATGTGCACGACGAGGACGGCGTTGAGGCCGGTCAGCGTTAGGTAGCGGAGGTCGCGTAGTGCGCGCGGGCGGGGCCACGAGCCACTGAGGCGGGCGCGCACCGCCCCGGCGAGTGGAACCCTGCCCAGCAGGAATGCAGCCAGGAAGAACGAGACTGCGTTGGACAGGATGACGGCCCGGAAGCCGGTGTGCGAGCCGAGGCCGACCAGCGCGGTGCCGGCGGCCGCGCCGGCCGAGAAGCCCACGTTGCGTACGACCCGGATCGACGCCATGATATGCACCCGGTCCTGCGTCCCGGCCGCGGCGCCGACGACCGCTTGGTTGAGCGGGCCGGTCGCCTTCTCGGCGAGCGCCATCGCACAGGCGATGACCACGAACATCAAGAAGTTGCCGACGTACGCGTACGCCAGGAACCAGGCTCCGCGCCACAGTTGCAGCACGACGAGGGTACGACGCTCACCGTACCGGTCGGCGAGCATCCCGATCGGCATGGTCGCGAGCAGCCCGGCGACACCGGCGGCGGACAGGCCGAGCCCGATCTGGCTCGCGCTGAGCTCGGCGACCCGGGTAAGGAAGACGACGCTCCCGGCCAGGAAGACGCCGGTGCCGGTGGAGTCGACGAGGGCCACCAGCACCATCCGGCGGCCGGCGGAGGTGGCGGGCAACAGCCGCGCGATCACCGCCTTCATTCGCCGTACGCGGTGTCGGCGAAACCGTAGGCACCGCCGAGCCCGCGATGCCATGCCCGTAGCTCGGCTCCGGTGGCCCCGGTCGGCGCGACGACGAGGCGCTCGTCGAACCACCGCTGCACCTCGGTACCGGTGCGTTCGAGGGCATCGGGCCCGTCCGCGGTGATCATGGCCATGCCGACCCGGGTCGTGGTGGAGTCGAGCTCGCCGCCCATCGTCGCGCCGAACGGCAGCTCGATGCGGGCGAAGTCGACGCCGGGCAACGCGGTGAGCTCGGCCGGCGAGGGGCAGCTGACCAGCACGCCGGGACGGCAGGGGAGATAGACCATGCCGACGCTGCCGGTGCGGACCCGGACGTCGAGCTTCGGCGTGCGGCCGAGCGCGCACTGCACAGCCGCTTCGCCGAGGTCGACGCCGAACTTGGCGAGGATCTCCTCGGCGGTGAGGGCGCCACCGCGGCGAGCCGCGCACTCGCTGAAGGTGAGATGGCCGGTCGCCGGGTCGTGGAAGAGCTCCATGTGGAACACGCCGTCGGTCAGCCCGAGCACGGCGATCGCCCGGCGGACCATGTCGTCGGCGGCGGCGTACGCCCAGGCCTCGGTATCGGGGTCGAACTTGCGCATACGCAGCGCGGCCTTGTGGGCCAGCGTGGTGAGGCAGGGCTGGTCGTAGCGGCCGAGACCGTAGAAGATCACCTCGCCGCCGGACACGATGCCGTCGGCGGTCCACTCGTCGCCGGCCACGAACTCCTCCAGCACGAAGGTTCTGGTCGCTATGCGCCGGCGCCGGTATTCCTTCGCGACGGCGAGCAGGTCGTCGCGCCCATCCACAACCGAGGTCGTCTCGGTGCCCGCGCCAGTGGCGGGTTTGAGGACTGCACTGTCGTACGGGAAGTCGAAGGTGTCGTCGATCTGGAAGACGTCCTCGATGACGATGCATCGGGCAACGGGCAGACCAGCGTCGCGTACCCGCTGCTTCTGCAGGAATTTGTCGCGGAAGAGCACGGCCGTCTCCGGGCTGATGGTCCGCGCTCCCACCGCCCTCCCGAGCAGCGCCGCCGTGGTGAGCAGGTATTCGTTGGTGGTCTGCACCGCGGCGAACCGGCGTCCGGCATACCCGGCGCGATGCAGCGCGCTGAGGATCGCGTCGGGGCTGCGGTGGCTCTCGCAGAAGACCGGGACGGCCGGCGCAGTGATCTCCTGCAGCCCGGTGTCGCGGTGGTAGGCGCCGTAGACGACGACGGGAGCGATGCCCAGGCGCCGGCAGGCTCGCAACACGTAGCGGTCGGGGCTGAGCAGCAGAAGCGACTCGTCGGTGGGCACGGTTGTCTCCTTCATCGGCTGGACCACGCGGGTTCCCACTCGGCGGACGAGGTGGCCGGGCCGGGATATCGCTTCCGCCACTCCCGCAGCTCGGATGCGGTGTCGGCACCGTGGTGGTCACCGCCGCCGGCCGGCAGGGCCACCATCCACAGCGGCCGCAGGACCGCACCCCTGTCGATCTTGGTGTCGAGGGATCCGGTTCCGAGATGCAACTGGGTGAGGCCGAGCTCGTCCAGCAGGGCGATCGGCCGGTAGTAGGTGAGGTTGAAGTATTCGTACGCCCGGCGCAGCGCGTCGTAGTCGAAGCCCGTCACGCGGGCATAGAGCGTCCCGGCCCACCGGTAGAGCAGGAGGAATCCGGTGAGCCGGCTGTCGGCGCGCACGCCGAGCACGAGGCTGTGGGCGTCGAGCGCCGCCGCCTGGTTACGCAGCGACGCCTGCTCGGCCTCCAGCGTGGTCTCGTGCCCGTACTTGCGCTGGATATTGAACTGGAGCGCGCCCGCCTCGGCCCAGCATTCGGACAGCGGTGACCTCGTGACCTGGTAACCGGCCGCCTCGAACACCCGCATCTCCCGCCGCATCTCCCGCCGGGCCTTCGACGGGAACGACGAAAGGTAGCCCTCGACGCCGCCGGGTGGTGGCTGAATGACCGCGTCCGCACCGGCGAAGCCGGCACGTGCGCCGCACGCCACCAATTCCGCTGCGGCCGCAGTGGTGGCATACATCCAGACCACGCCGTCGTGTCCGGTCGCGGTGGCATACTCGCGCGCGGCCTCGACCAGCGAACGCATCACCTCCAGCCGGTCGGGTCCGGTCACCGCCGGGTCCACAGCCACCCCGCTGGCGTAGGCCCGCCGGGTGCCGACCAGCAGCCAGCGTCCGCCCCCGGTGACCTTCGCGTGCTTCTCCGGCAGATAGTTGCGCAGCGTCTCCTGGCGTACCTGCTGTATCGGCAGGCCGGCCAGCAGGGTGCCGCCGCGCGACGCCAGGAGGTAGCGGACCCGGGCGCCCGGGTTGGTCTCGAGCATGCGCAACCAGGCGTGCGAGTAGTAGAGCCCGAGCCCGGCACTGATCCGGTCCCAGTCCTGCGGCGCTACATCGGCGAGCGTTTCCACCTCTCGCACGTACATCGACGCGAGCCTTTCGGTGTCGGGCATGCGGGCTCCACTTCGGTGCGGCATACGACGGTCAGGCGAACGCGACGAACACCTGGCGCTCGCCGCTGAACGGGGTACGCCCGTGCATGGCCGCCCGGTTGTCGACCAGCAGAAGGTCACCGGCGTCCCAGGTGACCTCCACCGTGCAGTCGATCAGTGTCTTGCTGACCAGGTCGATGTCCTCGGTGGTGATCTCGGTGCCGTCCCCGTACGTGGCGCCGTAGCCGAACCGGGTCTCCCACACCCCCATGTCGCTGACGTGGGGCATCACGCTCGGGTCCTTACGCCAGATGTGCGCCTGGTTGAACCAGGCGATCCGGTTGTCCGACCCGACCTCGAGCGTGCCGGGCGTGACGTTCCTGGTCAGCAGGCCCAGCGGCGTCCACTTGGCTGAGGTGTAGCTCTCCTGGCAGATCCGCATGACCTCGTCCGCGTCGTCGGTCTCGAAGGTCTCCGGCCACGACTTGATGCCGCTGGGGTCGCCGGCGGCGTGCGGCAGGTGCTGAATGTAGGCGACGCCGAGGGTGCGGAACGCGTCGCGCACGGCACGCGGCAGCGACGTGTACACCCGGTGCCCGTCGATGATCGTGGTTGCGCCGCCCTCGTCCGCGGGCCGGCCGCACGCGAAGCAGAGCGCCTTCGGGTGCCACGGCGCATACGAGAGCTCGTTGTGCGCGCGCAGCAGCTTGGACTTGTCGGGGCCGGCCGCGTTGTAGACGAACCCGCGCTCGGCGCGGCGCGGCGCGTCGCCGCCACGGTACGGGGCGAGCTCGCCGAGTAGGCTGTGTGCGGCCGTCTCGAACAGGTCGATCGTCCGGATCCCGAAGCCGCGGAAGTGCACGGCACCGGTGCTGTCGAGCAGCTCGCGGACAACTTCGCGCTGCTTCTGGTCCAGGCTTGCCAGCAGGGTGGCCGGCTCCGCGTGGTCGCCCTCGAGCTGGGCGATGGAGGGGAATCCGGTCTCGAAGGAGATGGGGCCTACGGTGATCGTCGTCATGGTCAGCTTCCCCAGGTAGATCGGTTGGAGTGGTGCGGGCCGGCCGGGATCGCGCGCAGCGAGTCTTCGAGGGCGGCCACGAAGATGTCGTCGGTCTCCGGCGCCTGCGGCAGGCTGAGCGTGACGAAGCCGCTCTTGCCGATGTAGACGCCGCGATCCAGCATTTCGTGAAACAGCAGCTGGGTGAGGCGCCGGTCGGTGCCGGCCAGATCCGCGGCCCGGGTTACCGGCACGTCCGTCGGGTGGACGTTCAGCAGCGAGCCCCAGCCGGTGGCCTGAAACCCGGCGGCGCGCAGCACGTCATCGGCGCGCTTGCGCAGCCCTTCGCCGCGCTCGAACAGCACGCCGAGGTTCTCCTCGGTCAGGACCGTGCTGAGCATGGCGGCGGCTGCTGCCATCGTGAACCGGTTGTTGTTGAACGTGCCGGAGTGATCGAAATGCGGTTCACGGCCGCGGACGAGCAGCCGCATCACGTCGCGGCTGCCGCCGACGGCACCGAAGTTCAACCCGCCGCCGATGTACTTGCCGAGCGTTGTCAGGTCCGGGTGCACCCCGAACAGCGACTGCGCACCGCCGTACGCCATCCGTGACGTCTGCACCTCGTCGAAGATCAGCAGGGCGCCGTGCCGGTCACACAGTTCCCGCAGTCCGCGAACGAAGGCGGGGGTGCCCTGGATCCGGCCGCCCGAGCCGAGCATGGGCTCGACCAGGACGCAGCCGATCTGATCGGGCCACCGGTCGAAGGCCGTCGCCACGGAGTCGAGGTCGTTGTACTCGCACACGACCGCGTCGAACGGGACGTTGAGCGACGAGCCGTCCCGGCTGAAGCTCAGACACCCGCCGTGGTAGCCGCCGTCGAACGCCAGCACCTTGCCCCGGGCCGCCGACTTCAGCGCCAGCGACAGCGCAACCAGGTTGGCCTCGGTGCCGGAGCTGGTGAACCGGACCAGGTCCATCGACGCGAAGCGCTCGCACAGCAGGCGCGCCACGTTGTATTCGTCGGCGGCCACTGCTCCGAACGACCAGCCGCTATCGAGGACACCAGCGACCGCGTCTCGGACGACCGGGTTGTTGTGCCCGGCGATGCCGACACTGTAGTCACCGAGGTAGTCAAGGTATTCGTGACCGTCGACGTCGGTCAGCCGGCAGCCCGACGCGAACGCGACCGTGAACGGGAAGGGGTCGAAGTCGAGCACCGAGCGGGTCACCCCGGACGGAAGCACGGCCCGCGCGAGGGCGTTTTGCGTCGCGCTGTTGGGGCGCTTGTCGGCGTACCGACGGTAGGCCTTCTCGAGGGCGCTGGAGATCATATCCGTCCTGTCGCGTCGGCGAGTTCGAAGTCGTGCGGTGTGGTGAGCAGCCGGGTGAGGTGCGGCAGCGAGGCCGGGATCGCGCTGAGCTCGGGCACATAGCCGACCAGGTCACTGCCGTGCACGTCGATCTCGGCCGCGGTGCGCATGACCTGCGCCTCGTACCGTTCGGTGGCGGGCAGCCGGATTCCGGCCGCGTCGGCCAGCCAGCGCATGGTGCGCAGCCCGGGGATGTCCTCCCGGACGATCCGCGACTGCTTCAGCTCGTCTATCGACGCGCAGGAGACCGACCGATAGATCTCGCGGCAAGACTGCATCATCTGGTAGAAGTCCGATTGGTACGGGATGCCGTACTGCCGCTCGATGATGCGGGGGAAGGTCTGCGCCTCGACCCCGTACGCGGCGGCGAGCTGGACCCGTTCCTGGTCGAGCGCGTCCAGGTGTTCCGCGAGCTCCCGGTGCACGCCGTCGGTGTAGTGCTGGTAGACGATGCCTGCCCGGGTGCGCTCGAGGTTGCGAGAGTCGAGGGCGATACCGACGTGGATGATGTAGCCGAGCGGATCGAACTGCAGCCCGATGCCGGGGCGCACCTCGACGTCCGGCCAGGACGGGCGGCCGATGAGATGCCCGAGCGGGAACAGCGCCCGCAGATCGTCGGCGGCGGCTTCGGGCGTACGCGAATAGATGGAGACGTTCACGGTGAGCTTGCGCTTGTACGAGATGCACGTCCCGATCGCGCGGGTGCCGTAGAACGAGTCCTCGATCAGCACCAGCGAGGTGTCGCGCAGCTCGGGGGTGCGGCGGGCCCACTCGGCGAGCACAGGCTGGCCGCCCTGCCCGGCGCGGACGAAAGTGATCACCTTGCCGGGCAGGGACTTCAGCCGGGAGATACGGTCGAGCAGCCGCAGGCGTACGGATGGGATATCCGGCACCGTCACGATGATGTGGCGGGCGCCTTCCAGCAGACCGTCGGTGCGGGGGTCACTGAGCTGGCCGAAGTGCTCCGGGCGCAGTTCGACCCGGTCCTTCTCGCCGTTCATCATGTTCGTGCGGATGAACGGCCCGGCGATCCGCCGCGCGGTCGCGCCGGGCTTGTCCCGAACGGTCAGCGCACGCGCGCTCAGGCCGTGCCGATCTTGGGTGGACACGAGATCGGTGAGCAGCGTCAGGCCGACGTGGCCGGCGCCGATGACGGCGATGTCAGTCATGGTCGCCCGCCGCTCAGGACTCGAGCGAGATCATGGTGCGGCGCTGCCGCGCCACCACCTCGTCCGGCACTACGTAGCTGCGCAGCAGCAGGCGCTCGCAGTTGCCGTAGTCGATCGGGTCGCGGCCGTGGACGCACTCGTCGTTCGGGATGATCAGCGCCTCGCCCTTGCGCGCGGCGTGCCCGCGTTCGCGGCCGACGGCAAGTGCAGCCTCGTGCAGCCGCTCGTGGGCGGCCGCGACGGCGGCGCGCTGGTCGGTGTCGAGCCCGGCGGCCGGGGTGAAGGCGTCGAAGTTGAGCCGGATGACGAGCCGGCCACCGGACTCCTCGAGCAGCGCCATGCGGCGAATGCGCTCGTACTTCCACCCGAGCGACGAGCCTGAGCGGGCCTCGAAGACGCTCTGCCGCAGCAGCGCGATGGTGTCGTCGTCGAGCCGGGCCACCACCTCGCTCGCCGGAGCGAGAAGCGTACGCGGGACCGCGCCCTCGGCGACGTGCGGCACGAGCACCAGGGTGCGCGGCCGGCAGGCGTTGCTCGCCCAGGCCAGGTCGTTGTGCATCGCCAGCAGCTCGGTGCCGGAGCTCTTCTCGCGGGACAGGGTGGTCGGCCGGATGTCGGTGAGATAGGACCCGTTGTAGTCGCTGTAGGCGACGCAGTTGCCCACCGTCTGCCCCAGCAACAAAGCGAGGATCTTGGTCTGCTCGATGTCGGCGAACCGCGGCAGGCCGGTGACCAGGACTGGTTGACCGCCAGCGGTCGCGTAGGTCTCGCGTAGCCCCGCGATCGTGAGTCCGACATGGTCGCGGATGAAGGCGAGGTACCGGTATTCCATCTGACCCGGACAGTTCTCGTGGACCTTGAGGACGAGACTGTTCAGCTGATCACGCTCGGCTTCTTCGAGCGCCATGCGGATCGTTGGCCCGGTTTCCGGCATAGGGGACGTCTCCTTAGGGCTGTCGCGATCCGGCGGAGTGCCAGACAGGGGGAAGCCTAGGTCGCGACCAAGATCGATGCAACTGCTAGTTGAATTCGTCTGGTATGTGTCAACTACTGGTTGCCAACCACCAGTTGCGCTCGCCGTGCGGGAATCAACGGAACGTTGGGTACAGTGGGTGGGGGTCTCCAGGAGGTACACGTGCCCGACGACAGCCCTGCCCGCGAGGGGTCACCCGATGCGGCGGCGCTTGCCCAGCGACTCGACGAGCTCTTCCGCACGAGCCGACCAGGGGGTCGGCGCTGGACCAACAGCGAGGTCGCTGAAGAGCTCCGCAAGATCCGCCCCAGTCTGCGGGTCAGCGGCGCCTACCTGTCCGCCCTGCGGACCGGCAAACGGACCAACCCGTCGCCCGATCTGCTGGTCGCGCTCGCCGAATTCTTCGGCGTACCGGTCGGCTACTTCCTCGACCGGGAGTTCTCCGACCGGGTCGCGACACAGTTGGCCATGCTCGACGGCCTGCGTGCGGCCGGCGTCCAGGGCATCGCGTTGCGCGCGGTCGGCCTGCCGCCGGAGAGCCTGGCCGCCATCACCTCGGTTCTCGATCAGGTGCGAAAGCTGCAGGGCCTGCCGGCGATCGAGGGCGATAATGAACTTGAGAACTAGAAATCAACTGACAGTCCGTGCTGGGTACTGAAATCAACTGAAGGTTGATTATCGTGGCACGGTGCCCGATGACGACTTCGCCGTGCCCTCCGAGGCGAGCCTGCTAGCCCAGCGCGTCGATCAGCTGTTCCGGATGAGCCGCCCACAGGGTCGTGTGTGGACCGACGACGAACTTGCCGAACACCTCGGTCATGAACGTCCGGACGCACGGATCACCGGTGATTACCTTCGCGAGTTACGCACGGGCCGGCAGGCCAATCCCCCGGCCGCCCTGCTCGCCTCCCTTGCCGCGTTCTTCGGCGTCGAGATCAGCTACTTCTTCGACCAGGCGCACACCGACCGGGTCGCGTACCAGCTCGCAGTGCTGGAACAGCTGCACAACGTGGGCGTGCGCGGCGCCGGGTCCCCGCCACACCGCCCCCCGAAATCCAGGCGGAATCCGTAGGCTACACAGCGACCTACCCGAGCGAGGACGAGGTGGATGTTGATCCGACAACGGCTGGTTGACCGGCTCACCCACGGCCGGCGGCTCAAGAACTTACGCCGTACGGCGCATGCGCTGGTCGATGCCCTGGATCTCCCCGCCGACGGCGACATCACCACCGTCCTCGATCGAGTGGGCGCGCAACGCGGCCGGCCGATCCAGTTGATCCCGATGCCGATGAGCCACTCCGGCGCCTGCGGCCTGTGGATCGCCACCCGAGAGGGCGACCTCGTGTTCCACGAGTCGATGACGAGCCCGCGTCACCAGGACCACATCATCGCCCATGAACTCGCCCACATGCTCTGCGGTCACGCCGGCATCGAGGCGATCGCGGACGAGTCGGCCCGCTTGCTCTTCCCCGACCTCGATCCCGACCTCGTCCGCGAGATGCTCGGCCGTTCTGGTTACCAGAACCACGACGAGCAGGAGGCCGAGATCGTCGCCACGATCATGCTGGAGCGCCTGGTCCGGCCGGCACCGGCGGAGGCACCGGCGGAGGCATCGGAGGGCGATGACGCCATGGCGCTCGCCCGCATCGACCGATCGCTGCGCCGGTGAGGCCGACCCCACAGTAGGCGCTGCGGCGGCGAGTCGGCGGGAGGTGGATTGCGCGGCCCGCTCGGCCGACTATGCCCGACGAACCTCGACCACCTAGCCAAGAACGGCGGTTGCGCGTCGTGCCGACCCTCGGCCGCATCCCCATGCGGATGATCACCAACGGCGTGGTGGACCGGGCCGTCTGCTCGTGGATCGAGGACGAGTACAGCCGCTCGACGGTCAAGAACACCCTCGCCATCCTGGTCAGGATGCTGGAACAGGCCGTGCGTGACGGCGTGGTGACCGCAACGTCGCACGGGTCACAGGCTGGCAGCGCGAGTACCAGCGCGCCGAGGACGAGTTGGACGACCCTCGCTCGCTCGCCCTGCCAAGCTGGGAAGCGCTGACCACCCTCGCGGACGCGCTCGTCGCCCGGTCGCACGGTCAGTTCACCGGGTGGGGGCACATCGCCACGTTCGTCGCGTGCACCGCAGCCCGCATCGGCGAGGTGTCCGGCATCCGGGCCGGGGACATCGACCGGGCAACGTGGACGTGGACTGTGCGGAGGCAGACCACACCGGGACCAGGTGGGCTGATCGACAAGGGCACCAAAGGCGGGTGAGATGTCGACGGCCAGCACGACCGTCCAGTAGGAATCCTCGGACGAGCAGCTCCGTGTCGTTCTCAGCGGCCTCGGTGGCAATCTGATGGACGACGAAGCCGTGGCGGACGATGGCCCGGCCGTCTGCTGCGTTCGCGGCGTGCCGGTTGAGCGGGGCGCGCAGGCGGGCGTGGGCGAATGCGGTGAGCTGCGGGTCGAGCCCGGTGGGCGCAACGTAGAGGGCGCGAAGCGCCGCGTGGTGTTGTCCGGCGAGTTGCGCGGCCCGCCGTACGGCCCGGTCGGATAGGTTGGTGGCGACCCGCACCCCGGCGGGTGGTCCGGTAAGCATCCCTGTCACCTCACCTCCTCGGGCGCACCGTGCGGGCGGGAGTCTCCTCCCGCCCTCATGGGTTCAGGCCGGTCGCCGCAGCCGCTTGTCGACTGCCACGACGAGGCTGGCGATCGCGGCGATGCCGAGGATGCGCAGCCAGGCGCCGCCGGCGATGGGGGCGGTGCTGAACAGGGTGTTCATCGCGGGCAGGTAGGTGATCGCGAGCTGGCCGAGGGCTTGGACGGTGACACCGGCGATGAGCCACCGGTTGGTGAACACTCCGATCCGCCAGGCCGAGTGAGTGAGGGAGCGGCAGCTGAACAGGTAGAACGCTTCGACCACGACGAACAGGTTCACGGCCGCGGTGCGGGCCTCGGCCAAGCTGGCCCCGTTGTCGAGCTCCCAGTGGAACAGCCACCAGGAGCCGGCGACCAGCAGGGTGGACACCAGCAGGATCCGTGCCATCAGGGCGCGGGTGAGCAGCGGCTGGTCAGGGTCGCGCGGTGGCCGGGTCATGATCCCGGTTTCCTTGGGTTCGAAGGCCAGCATCAGGCCGAGTGCGACCGCGGTGGTCATGTTGATCCACAGGATTTGGGTGGGCAGGATCGGCAGGGCGGCGCCGAACAGGATGGCGGCCAGGATGACCAGGCCCTCGCCGATGTTGGTGGGCAGGGTCCAGGTGATGAATTTGGTGAGGTTGTCGAACACGCCGCGGCCTTCTTCCACGGCGGCCTCGATGGTGGCGAAGTCGTCGTCGGTGAGCACCATGTCGGCGGCGTCCTTGGCCACCTCGGTGCCGCTGGCGCCCATGGCGACCCCGATGCCGGCCTGCCGCAGTGCCGGGGCGTCGTTGACGCCGTCACCGGTCATCGCGACCACGTGACCACGGGCCTGGAGAGCTTCGACCAGACGCAGTTTCTGCTCGGGCGACACCCGGGCGAACACGGCCGCCCGGTCCACCGCGTCGGGGAACTCCTCGGCGGGCAACGCGGCCAGGTCAGCGCCGGTCAGCACCACATCCGCGCCGGACTGCTTCGGGTCGAGCAGGCCGACCTGTGCGGCGATCGCGGTTGCCGTGGCGGCGTGGTCGCCGGTGATCATCTTGACCTTGATGCCGGCGGTGTGGCAGGCCGTCACGGCGGCGGTCGCGGCGGCGCGGGGCGGGTCGAGCATCGCCTGCAGTCCGGTCAGCACCATGCTGCCGGGCAGGCGGTCCTCGGTGAATTCAGCGGCGCTGGCCGCCGGGCGCATGGCGGTGGCCAGCACCCGCAGTCCCCTTCCGGCAAGGTCGCCGGCCGCCTCGAGGACCGCGTCGCGGTCCACGCCCCGGACGGTTCCGTCGGTTTCCATCTGCGTGCCGCACAACTTGAGCACCCGTTCGACGCCGCCTTTGGCGAGCACCACCTGCCCGTGCGGGCTGCCGGTGGTGGCGTCGCGGTGCAGCGTCGCCATGTACTGCCGGTCCGAGCTGAACGGGATCGTCGCCTCCCGCGGCAGCATCGCCTTGACCTGATCGGAGGCGAAGCCGGCCTTGCGGGCGACGACCACCATCGCGCCTTCGGTCGGGTCACCGACGATGTCCCACTGCCCGTCGCGGCAGGTCAGCGCGGCGTCGGTGCAGGCCGCCCCGGCCAGCAGCGCCCAGCGCAGCGCCTGATCGGCGTCGAGGGCGGTCACCTCACCGGCGGAGCTGTGCAGGGCGCCGTCCGGGGCGTACCCGGATCCGGTGGTCTCGTAGAGGCCGGCAGCCGTCCACAGGTTGCGGACGGTCATCTGGTTCTCGGTGAGAGTGCCGGTCTTGTCGGAGCAGATGACGGTGGTGCTACCCAAGGTCTCCACGGCGGGCAGGCGGCGGATCACCGCCCGGCGGCGGGCCATTCGGGTCACCCCGATCGCGAGGGTGATCGTGACCGCTGCGGGGAGTCCTTCAGGGATCGCACCGACGGCAAGCGCCACCGCGGCGGTGAAGGTTTCCACCGCGTCGTGCCCGCGCAGCAGGCCCACCGCGAACGTGACCGCGGCCAGCGCAAGGATGGCGACGGTCAGGATCTTGCTGAAGCCGGCAAGTTTCTGGGTCAGTGGGGTGTCGAGGACCTCGGCGGCGCCGACCAGGCGGTGGATCTGGCCCAGTTCGGTCTCCGCTCCGGTGGCGATCACGACGCCGGCGCCGCTGCCGGTGGTGACCAGCGTCCCGGAGTAGGCCATGTTGCGCCGGTCGGCCACCGGCAGCCCTGCGGGCAGCACCACCTCGTCCTTGGTCACCGGCACCGATTCCCCGGTCAGCGCAGACTCGTTGATGCGCAACTCGGCCAGCCGGGTCAGCCGCATGTCGGCGGGCACCTTGTCGCCCGCCTCCAGCAGCACCAGATCTCCCGGGACCAGTTCCTCGGACGCGACGGCGCGCGGGTGGCCGTCGCGGATCACCGTGGCCTGGGTACGTGCCATCGACCTCAGGCCCTCCAGCGCAGCCTCGGCCTTCGACTCCTGAATGAACCCGACGACCGCGTTGATCAGCACGACGCCGAAGATCACCGCCGAGTCGACGTACTCGCCCAGCACGGCGGTGATGACACCGGCGGCGATCAGCACGTAGATCAGCGGGTGATGGAACTGGCGCAGGATCCGCACCAGCAGCCCGGCGCCCTTGGCCGGCGGCAACGTGTTCGGCCCGTACCGGGCCAGCCGCTCGCCCGCCTCGTGTTCGCCCAGACCGCGATGGGCGTCGGTTTCCAGCAGCAGCACCACCTCGTGGGCGGGCAGCCCATGGTGCGCGGCTCTGCCCGAGAGTACGGACGTCGTCATCGTTCTGCCCTCCCGCAGCGGTCGATCGCGGACCCGTTACCCGGGTGCGGTGGCTTTCGTTTCGGCTTGCGGCCGATCGGTCACGGCGAGGGCGCCGACGACCAGCACCGGCACCGGCGACGTACGGGTCAGTTCGTCGGCGACGCTGCCGAGCAGGCGTACCGACAGACCGCGGCCACGCCGGCCCACCGCGATCAGGTCGACGTCCTGCTCGCGGGCGCAGCGCAGCAGCGCCTGCGCCGGTGGTCCGGCCAGCACCTCGCATTCGACCTTCCGCCGGCCGCACACGGCGTGCGCGGCGGTGAAGTGCGCACGCGCCGCCGCCTGCCGGCCGCGCCAGTCGCTGTCCGCAGCGTCGTAGTCGACGACTTCGACCGCGATGAGCCGACCCAGCCCGCCCGGCAGCAGATCCAGGACGGCCCGCAACGCCGCGCCGGATTCCGGCGAGCCGTCGACGCCGACCAGGACCGTGACGCCCTCAGCCGGCTCCTGCGGCGCCTCGGCCGACACCAGCCGCGGCACCCGCTCGATACGTTCCGGGGCCATCACCGCCAGCACCGGACCGAAGACCACCGCCGAGAACATCCACAGCGGATCCCGGTGACCACGCCGCGCCATCCACAGCGCCGCCGCCAGCCCCGCGCCGACCCACAACGCCAGAGCCACAGTGATGTACTCTCCGCGCGCCATAGCCCCACGATGACCGCCGGCGCGCAAGACGGCCAGAGGCGAAGGCCCTTCGTAGCGGTAGCAGGCCAGGGCTCGGCGCTGTCCCCTTGGCGCGGATGGGCCAGTCGCCTCTGGCGCTGCGACCGAGGCTGTCTGCACGCTCGAAACGGTGGATGTCCCCCAAGACCTACGTCGAGAGAGGAGAGATCCATGAGCGGGTCCGCGGTACGCGTAGTGGTCGGCTATGACGGGTCCTTGCCGTCCGGCTCGGCGATCGAGAACTGCGCCCGATTGCTGCCCGCCGCGCATGCGCAGATCGCCCATCTGTGGACCCCGCCGTTCGCCAGCGAGCAGTTGCGGCGGCGGCTCTGGAGAGGCACCCGGCAGGTGGACACGTTCGTCACCGCCGTCGAGCGGGAAGGGCAACGCGAATCCGACCGCATCGCAGCCATGGGCGTCGCGCTGGCCCAGGCCGCTGGCTGGACCGCCGAGCCGCTGACCGTGCGCTGCTACGGCGGCGAGGGTTTCGCGTTGACCGAACTCGCTCGCAAGGTCGACGCAGAGGTGCTGCTGATCGGATCCCGCGGGCTGGGCGGCACCCGCGCCGTGCTGGGCAGCGTATCCGACATGGCAGTGCACTACGCCACCCAGCCGATCCTGGTGGCACCGTACCCACTGCTAGCCACCGACGAAGACGCCCTGGCACAGGGCCCGGTACTCGTGGGCTGGGACGGATCCACGGGCGCCACCATCGCGTTGCGCACGGCCGTACGGCTGTGGCCGCACCGCCAGGTCCTGCTCACCACCGTCGATGACGAGGTGGACCCACCCACCCTGCCCGGTACACCGCAGATGACAGTGCTGCAGCTCGACAGCCGGCACGAAGGCTCCTCGGCTGCGGCCGCTGACGCCCTGGCCACGGCCGCCCGCGAGCACGGCGCGGCAGTAATCGTACTCGGGTCGCGCGGGCGATCCGCAGTCCGCGAGATCACGCTCGGCAGCGTCGCCATGAGCACCCTGCACCGGGCACACCGCATGGTCATGGTCGTTCACCACCAGCACGAAACCGGCACAACTGCGCAGCCCACCCCGTAGGAGCCCGACATGTCGGCTGGTCACGTGATGGTCGGATTCGACGGCTCACCGGCCGCGACCGCGGCGCTGCGCTGGGCAGCGGACGAGGCCCGGCTCCGCCGCGTCCCGCTCACCGCCTACACGGTCACCGGCAACCACGACGACCCCGGCGATCTCGGCGCGCTCCCGTGCCAGCTCACCGGCGGCTATCCGGTGACCGTGCGGCACCACCCGGGTGATGCCGCAGACCACCTATGCGCCGCCTGCACACCGCACGATCTGCTCGTGCTCGGCACCCGGGCACGGCCGGCCATCAGCGAGGTGGTGCTCGGATCGGTCAGCCGGGCCTGCCTGCGACACGCGCCCTGCCCCGTCGTAATGATCCGCGACCACACTCAGCTGCGCCGCGTCCGCGGTTTCGTGGTCGCCGGCATCCGGTCCTCGACCGGCGCCCGGAGCATCCTTGTCACGGCCGCCCGAGAAGCCAGGTGGCGCGCCGGTGCCCTGATCGTTGTCCACGCGCGCTCACTGGGCAATGTCGACGCGCAACTGCTGCTCGCCGCGACAGCACGACTGAACCACCAGGGCCATGAGCGGCTGGCCGCTCAACTCGCGGCCACCGGCGTCTACGCGGTACCCGAAGTGATCATCGGGGCGCCCGAGAAGGCATTGCTGCACCACAGCGCGCACGCGGCGCTACTGGTCCTGGGCGCACACCAATCCTCCGCGCCGTGGACGGGACAGACCGGCGCCACCATCACGCATTGCATCCGCCATGCGCCCTGCCCCGTCATGGTCGTCCCCACCAGCCCGGGCACCAGCAGGACGCAGAAGACCCTCACCAGCGGGACCCGTGACCCTACTGATCAGCACTCGAGTCACGGTGCCATAGAGACACAGGGACGTACGACCGTCCGGGAGGAACACCATGGGTGATCTCGACAACCGCCGCGCAGAGCAGCAGGCCCGCGAAGGCACGACCGGTCTGAGCCGACCCAGCCGCTACGCCGAAGCCCTGAACAGATACCTGAGCGCCGCCGGCTACCCGGCCGCCTAAGGCGTGTTTCGTAAGTCCCGCTTAGCCGGTACGAGGTCACGGCGTGGCGGTGATTCATAACTGAAGAGGTCTCCGGTAAGAGGGTTCAACG
>NZ_JBFAQM010000054.1:0-32346 GCF_040677315.1 Actinoplanes sp. NPDC049316
CGGCGTCGTGCTCATCTCGCACAACATGAACGACGTCTTCGCCGTCTCCGACCGCATCGCCGCCCTCTACCTCGGCCGGATGGCCGCCCAGGTCAGGACCAACGAGGTGACGCACTCGCAGGTGGTCGAGCTGATCACGGCCGGCCGCAGCGGCTCGTTCGGCCTGCCGCCGGAGCGCCCGGAGGCCAACGGCGACGGCCTCGTCGTCGACATCACGCCCGGAGGCGACCAGTGACCACCAGCGCCACGCACACCACCACGGCCGGCGGCGTCGAGGTCGCCCAGCCGACGGTGGCCAGTCACCTGCACGACTACTGGAGGCGGGTCCGCGGTGGCGACCTGGGCAGCCTGCCGGCCGTCCTGGGCCTGATCGTGCTCTCGCTGATCTTCGCCGTCGCCCGGGAGACGTTCACCAGCCCGCTCAACTTCGCCAACCTGTTCAACCAGGGCGCGCAGGTCGTGTTCATCGCGATGGGCCTGATCTTCGTGCTGCTGCTGGGCGAGATCGACCTGTCCGCCGGCTTCGCCAGCGGCGTCTGCGGCGCGGTCATGGCCATCCTGCTGACCAACCACGGCTGGCCCTGGTACGGAGCGATCCCGGCCGCCCTGCTCACCGGCCTGGTGATCGGGCTGGTCCTCGGCCTGCTGATCGCGAAGGTCGGCATCCCGTCGTTCGTGGTGACGCTGGCGGCGTTCCTCGGCTTCCAGGGGCTGCTGCTGGTGCTGCTCGGCGGCGGCGTGAACATCTCCATCCGCGACCCGTTCGTCATCGCGCTGAACAACAAGAACATCCCGGTGCTGTGGAGCTGGATCCTCGCCGTCGCGGCGGTGGCCGGGTACGCGCTGGTGCAGCTGAGCCGGCGGCGCGGCCGGGCGGCGCGGGGGCTGACGACCGACCCCATCGGCATCGTGCTGCTGCGCGTGGGCGGGCTCGGCGCGGTCGTGCTCGCCACCACGGCCGTGCTGACCCAGGAGCGGGCCGTCAACCCGGCGATCAACTCGCTCAAGGGCGTACCCATCGTGGTGCCGATCATCGCGGCGTTCCTGATCCTGTGGACGTTCGTGCTGGGGCGGACCACGTACGGCCGGCACGTCTACGCGGTCGGCGGCAACACCGAGGCGGCCCGCCGGGCCGGCATCCCGGTCGACCGGATCCGCATCTCGGTGTTCGTGATCGGGTCCTTCATGGCGGCCATCGGCGGCATCCTGGCGGTCAGCCGGGCCAGCTCGGTGGACCCGAACACCGGCGGCAGCAACATCCTGCTGTACTCGGTGGGCGCGGCGGTGATCGGCGGCACCAGCCTCTTCGGCGGCAAGGGCAAGGTCATCAACGCGGTCATCGGCGGCGCGGTCATCGCCGTCATCGACAACGGCATGGGGCTGATGGGCTTCTCGTCCGGTCAGAAGTTCATCTTCACGGGTCTGATCCTGCTCGTCGCGGCCAGCGTCGACGCCCTGGCCCGGCGCAGGGCGGCTGCCACCGGCACGCGATGAGGGCCGCACCCAGCCGGGAGGAGGTCCGCCGGCACAACCTGGGCACGCTGCTGCGGTACGTCCACGTGCACGGCGCGACGTCCCGTGCGGAGCTCACCACCCGGCTGGGCCTCAACCGCAGCACCATCGGCGCGCTCACGGCGGACCTCGCGGCCGCCGGGCTCGTCTTCGAGCGCACCCAGCGCGACACCGGCCGGGCCGGGCGACCCTCACTGGTCGTCCGGCCCCGGTCGGCGACGGTCTACGCGTACGCGCTGAGCATCGAGGTGGACCGGGTCCGGGCGGCCCGCGTGGGGCTGGGCGGCCGCATCCTCGACCGCCGGGAGGCGCCGCGCCCGCCCGGCATGCCCGTACCGGATGCGGTGCGCCCGCTCGCGGCCTTCGTGCGTGACATGACCCGGGAGGTCCCGGACGACGCGCGGTTCGTGGGCACCGGCGTCGCCGTCGTCGGCCGGTCCCGGGCCGCGGACGGGACGGCGGTCCTGGTGCCGCGGCGCCAGATCGAGGATCTGACGGCCGGCGAGCTCGGCGTGCCGGGCCGGGTGAGCGTGGGCAACCACGCCGAGGTCTCCGCCCTCGCCGAGCACAGCCGGGGCGCCGCCGCGGGCTGCGACAACGTCCTCTACCTGTACGGCGACATCGGCGTCGGCGCGGGCATCGTCGCGGACGGCCGCCGCACGCTGGGCCGCGGCGGCGAGGTCGGGCACGTGGTGGTGAACCCGTACGGCCGGCCGTGCCCGTGCGGGTCGCGCGGCTGCTGGGAGACGGAGATCGGCGAGCGGGCCCTGCTCGAGCACGCCGGCCGGTCCGGCGAGTCCGGGCGGGAGGCGGTGCTGGGCGTGGTCGCGGCGGCGATGCGCGGCGACAACCGGGCGCAGTCGGCGATCCGCGAGGTCGGCGGGTGGCTCGGGTTCGGCGTGGGCAACCTGGCGAACATCGTCAACCCGGAGGCGGTCGTCTTCGGCGGCACGCTGCGCGACATCTATCTGGTCGCCGCCGCGCACATCCGCAGCCGCATGAACGCGGTCGCGCTGCCGGCCTGCCGCGAGCAGGTCCGGCTGCGGACGCCGGGCCTGGGGGAGGACGCGGCGCTGATCGGCGCCGCCGAGCTGGCCTTCGAGCGGCTGCTCGGAGATCCGCTGGTGAACTGACGATCATTGCCTCTGGGAGCGCTCCCATGCAACGATGGCGGTCACTTCGTTGCCTGCGAGGAGCCGGTCATGAGAGTGCGTACCCTGCTGGCCGTGCTGGCGCTCGGCCTGGCCTGGATCGTCGCCCCCGAGGGCGCGTCCGCCGCCCCCGCCCACAGCTACGGCGAGGCGCTGCAGAAGTCGCTGTTGTTCTACGAGGCCCAGGTGTCCGGCAAGAAGCCGGCGTGGAACCGGGTGTCCTGGCGCGGCGACTCGGCGATGCGCGACGGCTCCGACGTCGGGCTCGACCTCACCGGCGGCTGGTTCGACGCCGGCGACCACGTGAAGTTCGGCCTGCCGATGGCGTTCACCACGACCATGCTCGCCTGGGGTGCGGTCGAGAACCGGGACGCGTATGCGAGCTCCGGCCAGCTCACCCACCTGCTGAACAACCTGCGCGTGCCCAACGACTACTTCATCAAGGCGCACCCCTCGCCCAACGTGCTGTACGGGCAGGTCGGCAAGGGCGACGACGACCACAAGTGGTGGGGCCCGGCCGAGGTGCTGCCGATGGCGCGGCCCGCGTACAAGATCGATGCCAGCTGTGGTGGCACGGAGCTGGCCGCGGAGACGGCGGCCGCGATGGCAGCCAGCTCGATGGTCTTCCGCGCCACCGACCGGGCGTACGCGGACACCCTGCTGACCCACGCCAAGCAGCTCTACACGTTCGCCGACACGGTCCGGAAGAGCTACCACGAGTGCATCACCGACGCGACCGCCTTCTACAAGTCCTGGAGCGGGTACGCCGACGAGCTGGTGTGGGGCGCCATCTGGCTGCACCGGGCCACCGGTGACGCCTCCTACCTGGCCAAGGCCGAGGCCGGCTACGACGCCCAGGGCAACGAGAACCAGACCAGCACCAAGATGTACAAGTGGACGATCTCCTGGGACAACAAGCAGTACGGCACCTACGTGCTGCTCGCCCAGCTGACCGGCAAGCAGAAGTACCTCGACGACGCCAACCGCTGGCTCGACTGGTTCACCGTCGGCGTCAACGGCGAAAAGGTCCGCACCTCACCCGGCGGCATGGTGGTCGTGGACAGCTGGGGCGCCCTGCGCTACGCCGCCAACACCGCGTTCGTCGCGCTCGTCCACAGTGACCACATCGCCGACGCCACCCGCAAGCAGCGCTACCACGACTTCGCCGTCAAGCAGATCAATTACGCCCTCGGCGACAACCCGCGCAACTCCAGCTACGTGATCGGCTTCGGCGCCAACCCGCCGAAGAACCCCCATCACCGTACGGCGCACGGCTCCTGGTGGGACAGCCAGCAGGTGCCCGAGCAGACCCGGCACACCCTGTACGGCGCGCTGGTCGGCGGTCCTTCGTCGCCGGACGACGCGTACACCGACAAGCGCAGCGACTACGTGATGAACGAGGTGGCCACCGACTACAACGCCGGGTTCACCTCAGCCGTGGCCCGCCTCTACGGCGAGTACGGCGGCGCGCCGCTCGCGAACTTCCCGCAGCCCGAGAAGCCGGACATGGCGGAGCTGTCGGTCGAGACCACGATCATGCAGAACGAGACCCGGTCCACCGGGGTCAAGGTCGTCATCTACAACAAGTCCGCGTTCCCCGCGCGGGCGCTGACCGCGGGCAAGTTCCGTTACTACTTCACCCGCGACGGCGACGCGGCGCTGACGGTCAGCTCGCCGTACACACAGGGCTGCCCGGCGCCGGCCGCGGCGAAGCAGTACTCCGGCGACGTCTGGTACGTCGAGGTCGACTGCACCGGCTACACGATCGCGCCGGCCGGGCAGTCCGCGCACCGGATGGAGGTGCAGCTCAAGATCGGCGTCGTCGAGGGTGGCACGTGGGATCCCACGGACGACCCGTCGTACCAGGCGGCGGCCGGTCCGAACACGGGCGTGCCGTTGTACGACGGCACCACGCGCGTGTGGGGCGACGAACCGGGCGGCGCGAACCCGAGCCCGTCGCCGTCGCAGCCGTCGCCCTCACCGTCGCAGCCGTCGCCCTCTCCTTCCCAGCCGTCACCGTCCCAGCCGTCGCCGTCGCAGCCCTCGCCGGCGTCCGGGTGCCGGGTCGCGTACAGCACCAACGACTGGAGTTCCGGCTTCACCGCGACGGTCACCGTGACCAACGGGCCCACCGCGGTGACCGGCTGGACGCTGACCTTCGCGTACGCCGCAGGGCAGAAGGTGACCCAGGCCTGGTCCGCGGAGGTCACCCAGGCCGGCACCCAGGTGACCGCCCGGAACACGGCCTACAACGGAACCCTCGCCCCCGGCGCGACGGTGAGCTTCGGCTTCAACGGCACCCACACCGGAAGCAACCCCCGCCCGGCGTCCTTCGCGCTGAACGGAGCCGCCTGCACGGCCGCGTGAGACGTCCACCTACGGGTGATCGTGGGCGGGCTCGCGCGCGGGTAACGTGGCTGCGCGACCTGTCGGTGGGGGCCGAGGCGTGGGCGCGCCGGTGCGCAGGTGGTGCCGCAGCCCACCGGAGGACCCCATGACGCGATGCGATCGACCGCGTGACCCCGTGCTCACCGATCCGGTCCGGCTGCGGTCGCTGCACCGCTCGTGCCTCGCCGCGGCGCCGGACGAGACGTTCGACCGGATCGCCGCCATGGTGTGTCGGCTGCTCGGCGTGCCGGTCACCCTGGTGTCGCTGGTGGACGCCGACCGGCAGTTCTTCCCGGGCGCCGCCGGGCTGCCGGAACCCTGGAACACCAAGCGGGAGACCCCGCTGAGCCACTCGATCTGCCGGCACGTGGTCCGGGAGGGGCGGCCCAGGATCTTCCGGGACACGCGTACAGACCCGCAGGCCGGTGACTGCCTCGCAATTCCCGGTCTCGCCGTGGTGGCGTACGCGGGGTTCCCGCTCACCGATGTCGACGGCCAGGTGCTCGGCGCGCTGTGCGCCATCGACGACCGGCCGCGCGAGTGGACGCCGGCGGAGCTGGCCGTCGTGGCGGACCTCGCCGTGGCGTGCTCGTCGGAGCTGCGGGTGCGGATCGCGTGCGGGCTCGCCGACGAGGCCCGGGTACGGGCCGAGGGCGCGCGGACGCACTTCGCGGCCCGCGTACGGCTGGCCGAACGGCTGGCCCGGGCGGACAGCGTCCCGGCCGTGCTGGAGTGCGTCGTGGCCGCGCTGGTCCCCGGGACGGCTGGCTGGGCCGCCGCCGTCCTGGTGGACGACCCCGCCGGGATCGCCGTCCGCTACGCCGGACCCTGCCCGGTCGCGGCCGTGCGCCGGCTGGCCCGCACGGAGGCCGAGGGGTACGCCGGGGGCAGCCACCTGACCGTTCTCACCCGCCCGGCAGATGCCGAGGCGCCGCGGGGCATCCAGGTTCGCGGCGCCGACGAGCGAACCGCCGCGCTGGTCCGGGAGACCGGCTGCCTCGCGTACCTGAGCGTGCCGATCGTCGCGCCGGCGACGGGCTCGGTCCTCGGCGTCGTCCTCGCCGGGTCCGGCCGGGGGTGGTTCTCCGGCGCGGAGGCCGCGACCGTGGTGCACGCCGGCCGGGCCGCCGGGCCGGCCGTCGAGGGCGTCCGGCTGCAGCGGCGGCACCGGCACGTCACCGAGGTGCTGCAGCGCAGCCTGCTCGGGACGCTGCCGGTCATCCCCGGCGTGGAGCTGCACGCCCGCTACCTTCCGGCCGGCCCGGACACCACCGTGGGCGGCGACTGGTACGACGCGTTCGAGCAACCCGACGGCTCGGTGATGCTGGCGGTGGGCGATGTGTGCGGCCACGACATCGAAGCCGCCGCGGCGATGGGGCAGCTGCGAAATCTGGTGCGGGGCAACGCGTACGGACGCACGGACGAGCCCGGCAGGGTGCTGCGGCAGGTGCACTCGGCCGTGGACGGCATGGCGGTGCCCGTGATGGCCACGATGCTGCTGGCCCGCCTCGTCCGCGACCCGCGCGGGCACGCCGTCAGCTTCGCCAGCGCCGGGCACCTGCCGCCCCTGGTGGTCCGCCCGGGCGGCGGCGTCGAGGTGTGGTGGGAGCAGCCGGAACCGTTGCTCGGCCCGGTGCCCTGTCCGCAGCGCACCACACACCACCGGACACTGCCGGCCGGCTCGACCCTGCTGCTCTACACCGACGGGCTGGTGGAGGAGCCGGGACGCATGGTCGACGCGGGCATCAGGCGGGTCGTCCGGCTGCTCGACGCCAACCGGCGCCTGCCCGGGGACCGGCTGTGCGAGCTGCTGCTCGCGGCGGCGCCGAGCCGGCGCGACGACATCGCCCTGCTCCTGGTCCGCCCCGGGCCGGTCACCAGCGGTCGTGGTGGATGAGGTCCGCCAGCGGGGTGCGCGTACGCCAGCCGTGCCGTTCGAGGTCCGGCACGGTCTCCAGGTGGGTCACCGGGCCGAGGCAGAGCCAGGCGACGGGCCGTACGCCGGCCGGGATGCCGAGCAGCTCGGCCAGGAACTCCTCGCGGTAGAACGACACCCAGCCCACGCCGAGCCCCTCCGCGGTCGCGGCCAGCCACAGGTTCTGGATCGCCAGGCACACCGAGTAGAGGCCCGCGTCGGCGATCGCGTGCCGGCCGAGGACCGCGGGCGCGCCGCGCTGAGGATCGTACGTGACCACCACCGACAGGCCCGCCTCCAGCACGCCGTCGATCTTGATCCGGGCGAAGCGCTCGGCCTCGGCGCCGCTCAGGGTCGCGGCGAAGGTGGCGCGTTCGTGCTGCACGTGGTCGTGGAAGCGGCGGCGGGTGTGCTCGTCGTGGACGAGGACGAAGTCCCACGGCTGCGAGAGGCCCACGCTGGGCGCGGCGTGCGCGGCGGTGAGGATCCGGTGCAGGACGTCCGCCGGCACGGGGTCGCCGGTGAACTCGGCGCGTACGTCGCGGCGGCGGCTGATGACGTCGTAGATGTCGGTATTCATCGAGGGCCGACTGTAGCGGTCGCCGTCGCCGCTCCCGCGCGGCTGGAACCCCGGGCGTGGGGGCATAGTGCTGTGTTGTGACACAGATCTGTCCCACCACCACCCGGCTCTACGAGGGCGGCGGCGTCGTGGCCGAGGGCTTCGGCGCCGCCGACATCCCGCGGCTGCTGGAGGAGCACCCCAAGGCCGTGGTCTGGCTCGACCTGTTCGACCCGGACCTACCGGACCTCGAGGCCGTCGCCGCCGAGTTCGGGCTGCACCCGCTCGCCGTCGAGGACGCGGTGCACGACCACCAGCGGCCCAAGATCGACCGGTATCCCGGCCACCTCTTCATGAACGTGTACGCCGTGCAGGTCACCACCGGCGACGGCGATCCCCAGGTGCGGAAAGCGGAGATCAGCTCGTTCGTCACCGATCGCGCGCTGATCACCGTACGCAAGTCCGAGAGCGACCTGACGCCGTTCATCCGCCGCTGGGACGCCGACAGCGAGCTCGCCCGCGACGGCGGGGTCGCGTTCCTCGTGTACGGCCTGCTCGACGTCGTCGTCGACGGGCAGTTCGCGGCCGCCCGCGCGCTCGACGAGGCGATGGACGACGCCGAGGACGCGATCCTGGACGAGGGCGGCGCGCCGAGGCCCGTGCGGATGTACGGCTTCGCGCTGCGCAAGGCCCTCGCCGCCCTGCGCCGGCCGGTCGCGCCGATGCCCGACGTCATCGCCACCGTACTGCGCGCCGAGACGGGCCTGGTGGACGAGCGTCTGGCGCCGTACTACCGCGACATCGACGACCACGCCCGGCGCGCCACGGAGACCATCGACAGCGCCCGGGAACGCATCAACGGCCTGCTGGAAGCCGATCTCAACGAGCAGAGCAACCAGCTCAACGACGTGACCCGCAAGCTGGCCGCCTGGGCCGCCATCATCGCCGTGCCGACCGCGCTCACCGGCTTCTTCGGTCAGAACGTGCCCTACTGGGGCTACGAGCACCTGTCCGGCTTCGTGGTGAGCACGGCGCTCATCGTGGTGTCGGCCGGCGGGCTGTACGCGTACCTGAAGCGGCGCGGCTGGCTCTGACGCCTCCCTTAGGGTGACGACCATGGGACTTTCGCATCACGCGCGGCTGGAATGGGACGGCTCCACGGGGCAGGGCTACCGGGCCTACTCGAGGGCCCACTCGGCGACCGCTCCGCCCGCCGAGGCCTCCCTGCGGCTGAGCGCCGACCCGCACTTCCGCGGCGACGAAGAGCTGCTCAACCCGGAACAGCTGCTCGTCCTGGCGGCGAGCTCGTGCCAGATGCTGTCGTTCCTGTCGCTGGCGGCGCGCAAGCACCTCGACGTGGTGCGCTACACCGACGACTCCACCGGCCACCTCGGCGAGGACCTGCGCCGGGCGCGGATCGAGCGGATCGAGCTCAACCCGGTCGTCCACGTCGCGCCGGGCACCGACGAGGAGCTGGTACGGCGGCTCGTCGAGCAGGCGCACGAGGAGTGCTACATCGCCAACTCGCTCACCTCGGCGATCACGATCACGGCGACGGTGGTGCCGGTCGGGTAGACGGCCCGGCCTGGTCAGGGACCCGGTGGTCGCCCGTCCGTGTCGGAATCGCGGACATTAGGGTGTGCCCGTGCGTGACATCGCCGTGTTCACCGGAAACGCCCACCCCGACCTCGCGAAGGAGATCTGCGAGCACCTCGGCGTGCCGCTGCTGCCCGCGCGGACCTCACGGTTCGCCAACGACTGCATCGAGGTGCAGCTGCAGGGCAACTGCCGCGAGCGCGACGTGTTCCTCATCCAGCCGCTCGTGCCCCCGGTCCAGGAGAACCTCGTCGAGCTGCTGTTCATGCTCGACGCCGCCCGCGGCGCGTCGGCCGGGCGGATCACCGTCGTGCTGCCGCATTACGCGTACGCCCGCAGCGACAAGAAGGACGCCCCGCGCATCTCGATCGGCGGCCGTCTCGTCGCCGACCTCCTGCAGACCGCGGGCGCGCACCGGATCCTCGCCATGACCCTGCACTCCCCGCAGGTGCACGGCTTCTTCAGCGTCCCGGTCGACCACCTGCACGCGTTGCGGGAACTGGCCAACCACTTCCGTGGCTACGACCTCAGCAACACCGTCGTGGTCTCACCGGACCTCGGCAACGCCAAGGAGGCGGCGGCCTTCGCCCGGATGCTCGGCATCGAGGTGGCCGCCGGCGCGAAGCAGCGGTACGCCGACGACAAGGTCGTGATCAGCTCGGTGATCGGCGAGGTGGCGGACCGCGACGTGATCATCCTCGACGACGAGATCGCCAAGGGCAGCACGGTCTTCGAGCTGCTCGGCCGGCTGCGCGAGCGCAACACCCGCAGCATCCGGGTGGCCTGCACGCACGGCCTGTTCGCCGCCGACGCGGTGCAGCGGCTCTCGGCGGAGAAGGACGTCGAGGAGATCGTCTGCACGAACACCGTGCCGATCCCGGCGGCGAACCGTACGGACAAGCTGACCGTGCTCTCCGTGGCGCCGGCGCTCGCCGAGGCGATCCGCCGCATCCACAACGGAGAGTCCGTGAGCGCCCTGTTCACATGAGCTCGCGGGTCCTCACTGCGCTGCTGGCGATGCAACGCCAGTCGTGGGAGCAGGGTGTCGCCGCGCAGGCCGCGCTCGACCTCGGTCACGACGACCTCGCGCTGCTGCTCGCCGAGGCGGCCGTGGCCCGGCAGAGCGCCGACGGCCGCCTCGGCGACGTGGACGGGGAGGCCGGGGCGGTCAACGGCGCCTGCTGCGGCGAGGCGGTACTGGCGGCGTACGCGCGTACCGGTGATCCGGTCTTCGCCGAGGCGGCCCGGCGCCAGCTCGCCTGGCTGGCCGCCGACGCGCCCCGGGCCGCGGACGGCACGCTCTTCCACCTGCTCGGCGGTCGCGAGGCCTGGGCGGACACCGTCTACATGGTGGTGCCCTTCCTCGCGCTCAGCGGCCGCCCGGACCTGGCGTGGCAGCAGATCGAGGGCCACCGCGCACGGCTCTGCCACGACGGCCTGTACTCGGCGATCTGGTCGGAGGACACCGGTGCGCTGCGCCGGGCCGATCACTGGGGCGGCGGGAACGGCTGGGTGGTGGCTGCGGTGGCCCGGACGCTGCGCCTGGTCCCGGCCTTCCCGGAACGCGACCGGCTCGCCGCCCACGCCCGCGAGGTCCTCGACGCCTGCCTGCGCCTGCGCCGCGACGACGGGCTGTTCCACGACGTCCTCGACGACCCGTCGACCTTCCCGGAGACCAACGCCGCGCAGATGTTCGCGTACGCCGCCCTCACCGGCGCGGCCGACGGCTGGCTTCCCCCGGCGTACGCGGACACCGGCCGCGACCTGCTCGCTGCGGCGACCCGGCAGCTCGACCGGTACGGCGTCGTCCGCGGCGCGGCGGCCTCGCCGCACTTCGACCGCCCCGGGGCGTCCAGCGAGGCCCAGGCCTTCCACCTGCTGGCCCGCGCCGCCGCTGAGCGTTAGGGGTTGCCTGCCACGGCCTGGTGGAAGCGATCGGCCAGCTGGGCGAAGGCATCGGCGAGCTCGCGTGGCCCCACGACTTCGATGTCGGCGTCGTAGCGGGCGAAGGCGGCGGCCAGGCCCGGCCACGACCAGGAGCCCAGGGTGAGCCGGCAGCGGCCGGGGCCGGCCTCCTCGACGATGCCGTCGCGGGTGTAGGTGGCGACCGTGGCGGCCGGCGCGCCGAGGATCACCGTGCCCCGGCAGGGCCAGGTCCCCGAGGCGTCGGCCGAGCCACGGAAGGTGCTGGTGACGTACGTGGCGACGTCCCCGCCCGGCATCTCCCGCGGGGTGAAGCGGGGGCCGTTGGGCGTCCGCAGCAGCATCCGGTCGGCGCGGAACGTCCGCCAGTCGTCGCGGTCGAGGTCGAACGCGATCAGGTACCAGCGGCCGTCCCAGGTGACCACGTGGTGCGGTTCGACCCGGCGCGGGGGCCGGTCGGTGGTCCCGGAGCCGTAGTCGAAGCGCAGGATCTCCCGCGCGTGGACGGCGGAGCCGAGCGCCAGGAGCACGTCGCCGTCCACGGTCGCCGCCGGTCGGGTGGTGGGCCGGTCGACGGCGGTGACCCGTACGGCGTCGATGCGGTGCCGCAGCCGGGACGGCATGACCTGGCGGACGGTGGTCAGCGCGCGGGCGGCGTCCTCGGCGAGACCGTTGCCGGCGGTGGTGGCGGCGATCTGCAGGGCGACGGTGAGGGCGACCGCCTGGTCGTCGTCGAACAGCAGCGGGGGCAGCTCGGTGCCGGCGCGCAGCCGGTAGCCGCCGTCCGGCCCCTTGATCGCGGCGATCGGATAGCCCAGCTCCCGCAGCCGGTCGACGTCGCGGCGTACCGTTCGCAGGCTGATCTCGAGGCGGTCGGCGAGCAGCGTCCCGGGCCAGTCGCGGCGGGTCTGCAGCAGCGACAGCAGGGCCAGCAGGCGGGCGGACGTCTTCGGCATGACCGCGATTCTGCCCCGCGAAGGTGCCAGGAACTGGCACCTTCGCGGTCAGGAGCCGGGCTTCGGCGGCTGGGGGCCGCACAGGGCCCGGATGGCGCCGAGCAGCGTCGAGCGGGTGAAGGGCTTCTCCACCAGCATGCTGTTGGCGTCGAGGTGCAGCTGCGGCCCGAGCGACGCCGCCGTGTAGCCGGACATGTAGAGGACCGGCAGGTCCGGGCGGTGCGTCCGCAGCGCCGACGCGAGTTCCGGGCCGGTCATCGTGGGCATCACCACGTCGGTGATCAGCAGGTCCGGGTGCGCGCCCGCGGCGACCTGGCCGACCGCGGTGAGCGCGTCGGTGGCCACCGTGATCTCGTAGCCGGCCGGTTCGATGAGGCGCTGCACGAGCTGGGCCACCTCCGGCTGGTCCTCGACGATGAGGACGCGGCCGATGACCGCCGGGGTGACGCGGCGGTCCACGGCGGGGGAGGGCCGCTCCTCGGCCGCCGGCAGGTACAGGTGGACGGTCGTACCCATCCGGGGCTGCGATTCCAGCGTGATGTGCCCGCCGAGGCCCTGCACGATGCCCGCCGCCGTGGCCAGGCCGAGGCCGGCCGCGGTGGGCCGGGTGGTGAAGAACGGTTCGAGCGCGCGCCGGCGGGTCTCGTCGCTCATGCCCACGCCGGTGTCCTGGATGACCAGGTGCACGCAGCGGCCGGCGGGGGCGCCCTCGGCGAGCTGGCCGGGCTCCACCACCTCGTTGGTGGCGGCGACGCGGAGCATGCCGCCGTGCAGCATCGCGTCGCGGGCGTTCGCGGCGAGGTTCACCAGGGCCTGCTCGAGCGGGCCGCGCTCGGCGCGGACGGGCCACACGTCGGGACCGAAGGCCAGGTCGAGCCCGATCCGTTCGCCCAGGGTGCGGCTGAACAGGCTCTGCACGTCGGTGAGCAGGTCCGGGATGGGGATGATCTCGGGCCGGTTGCCTTCCGTACGCCCGAAGGCGAGCAGCTGATGGGTCAGCGTCCGGCCCGTGGCGACCGCCTGCAGGATGTCCTGTGCCATCTGGTGCTGCGGGCTGCCTTCGGCCGTCGTCGTCGCGATCATGTCGGCGGAGCCGGCGACCACGGTCATGAGGTTGTTGAAGTCGTGCGAGATGCCGCCGATGAGCTGGCCCATGCTGTCGAGCCGGCGCAGGTGGTCGAGCTGGCGTTTGAGGCCCTTGGCGTCGATGTGGTCGGTGGTGTCGGTGACCATGCACAGCACGCCGCGGTGCCGTCTCCCGTCCTCGATCGGCATCATGCTCATCCGGACGCTGCGCCGGGAACCGTCGGCGCGCAGCAGGCTGGTGGCGCCCACGGTGGAGCGTCCGGCCTTGCACTCGGCCAGCCGCCGGGTCAGGTCCGCCTGGCCGTGCTCGTCGAGGAAGCCGCGCAGGGAGACGCCGACGAGCTGGGCGCGGGGCAGGCCGAGCACCACACCGATGGGCTCGTTGGCGTACGTCGCCACGCCGGTCTCGTCGAGCTGCAGCACCCCCTCCGGGATGGTCTCCAGCACCCGGCGGTACCGCTCCTCGCTGGCCCGCAGCCGCTCCATGGCCCGGGCCGACGACAGCGCCAGCGACAGCTCACCGGCGATGTCACGGGCGAGCTCCACCTCGGCGGGTGAGTAGATCGTGCCGGGGGTGGCGCGGGTGAGGGCCAGATATCCCGCGTACGTGTTGTCGACGATGACCGGGCACAGCACGGCGGCGTGCACGGCCGGCGCGGGCACGCCCGGGTCGACGTACGCGGAGTGCCGCGGCAGGGGCAGCTCGGTCAGCGGATCGGTGCCCTCGGACGCCAGCACCACCGGCCGCCGGCTCGCGGCGAGGCTGGTGGAGAAGTCGTCGTCGGGCAGCTCGCCGGCGCGGTCGAGCAGGCGCGTGTACGACTCGGCCTGACTGTCGTCGGCGTGGTGGTAGGTGATGGCCTCGTAGCGCCCGTCGTCGCGCAGCAGCTGCACGCCGGCGCCGTCGCCGAGCATGTCCGCCGCGGCCCGCGCGGCGGTCGAGCACACCTTCCCGGTGTCTTCCGAGACGCGGCTCAGCGCCAGCGCCAGGTCGGCCAGTGCGTACCGGAGGGGATAAGCCATGACACCCATGTGGCAACTATCTGCGTAACTGCCCGGCGGTGCGGGCGGTTCACAAGGAATGCAACCGTCCGGCCGAGCCCGATCCCACCGGTCTCACCCGCCCGGGCCCGTCACTCTGGGCGTTTCCGCAGCTCACCACCCCCCTCATGGGCTGGAACGAGGCGGGGGCCCGGTGGTGACGGGTCGGCGCGGACAACGTCCTGTCGTGCGAACTCCGACGTGGAGAGTTGCGCATTGATACGGACAAACAGCATCATTCCGGTCGGCCGAGTCGATTGCCGGAGAAACGCGGCGGGGCGGAAGGACACGACCACAGGTGGACAAGGATCCCACGAGCAGCGGCGCGCGGGCGGATTCCGACGGCGCGTCGACCCTCGATCTGAGCGGCCGGTGCGTCGGCAGCTCGTACATCCTCATCCGCCCCATCGGGCAGGGCGCCACCGGCACGGTCTGGCGCGGGGTCGACCGCGCCTCCGGTGAAGCGGTGGCGGTCAAGCTGCTGCACGAGAGCCTGCTGCGCCAGCCCCGCCTCGTCACCCGCTTCGTGCAGGAGCGCACGATCCTGCTGATGCTGCGGCACCGCAACGTGGTCCGCGTCCGGGACCTGTTCAGCGTCGGCGAATCGCTCGGCCTGGTCATGGACCTCGTCCCCGGCGGCAGCCTGCGCGACCACCTGCGCGAGCACCACACGCTGCCGCCCGCCGAGGCGGCCCGGCTGGGCGCCCAGGTGGCGGCGGCGCTGGCCGAGGCGCACGAGCTGGGCATCGTGCACCGCGACCTCAAGCCGGACAACATCCTGCTGCACCTCGAGGACGAGCGCCTCGACATCCGGCTCACCGACTTCGGCATCGCCCGGGTGCTCAACATGCCGAGCATCACCACCACCAACGCGGTGGTGGGCACGCCGCACTACATGGCGCCCGAGGCGTTCCACAGCTCCAGCACGAGCCCCGCCGCGGACGTGTACGCCCTCGGCGTGCTGCTCTACGAGATGGTGTCGGGGCGGCCGCCGTACGACAGCGACACCGTGACGGAGCTGATGCGGCTGCACCTGCAGGGCGACCCCGAGCGCCGGCCCGGCGTGCCCGACGCGCTCTGGGACGTCATCGCCGGCTGCCTCGAGCAGAAGCCGCGGCTGCGGCCGTCCGCCGCGGAGCTCGTCGCCGACCTGGGTGCGGTCGCCCGGTCCACGGCGGACGCGCCGGCCCTGCCCGCGCCGGCCGCCCGGCAGGACGCCAAGCCCCGCAGGTCTCGCACGCCCGACCCGGAGCCGCCGGCCCCGGCGCCACCGCTGCACCCCTCGCTGGCGAGCATGCGCAAGCTGCCGGTGCCCCGCCGGCGCAACCAACCGGCGAGCTGGCGATGGGCCCGGCCCTGGGCGATGATCGGGCTGGTGTGCGCGGCGATGGTCGCCTCCGGCGTCGCGACCACCGCGTGGCACATGGGCCGCGCCGACGGGGACCTGCGGGCCGGCTCGCCGCTCGCCGGGTCGCCGGCCGCCGCCGGCCCCGTAACCCTGGCCCCGTCCGTCGTCGCGTCCGCGTCGGCGACCGCCCGCAAGGACTCCGGCAGCGCGGCGGCCGACCGGCTGCAGGCGAACACCCACGCCGCGGCCGCGCGCGCGATGACGACGCCCCGCGCCCGCCACACACCGAAGCCGGCGAAGACGAAGGCCCCCGTCATCGAGAAGACGGAGGGCCCGTGGGAATGCCACGAGCAGATCGCATGGGACTTCCGGAATCCGCTCGTTCCGACACCCTGCCGCCAGGTCGGCCAGAAGGTCCGGCTGTCGGCGAAGCTCACCTCGCCGGGCGACGGGACCGGCATGATCTCGGTGGGTCTGCTCGACGTGGCCGCCGGATCGACCGTGGGCGCCACCAAGACGTGCGGCCGGCTCTTCTTCACCGACGGCGCACGCACGCAGGAATGCGGCACGCTGACGGTCAGCCCGCAGCGGGGACGCCGGTACAAGGTCGTCATGTCGTGGCGCTTCAACAACGGCGAGCGGCTGCAGAGCGGTTCCGCGCGGGGCGAGGAGTTCTCGTTCTGAGGCGGTAGGGTCCGCACCGTGCGCAAGACACTGGCCGGTGGCCTCGCCCTCGCGGCCGTCGTGCTCGGCCTCGGCGTGGTGTGGGCCCTGTCCGCCACGCGCCGACCTCATGAAGGTGCTCACGTGGCTGGATCCGGCGACGACGCCGCGCATCGTGATGGCGCCGCTCGCCGACATAGGCCGCGTCTGAAATAAGCTCGCGCACTCTGGCGTTGCGGCCTACCGTGATCGCCATGTTCGCGCCCGGTCTGCAGCTGCCCGCGGGGTTCCCCCTGCCGGCCGCTCCCGCGTGCGTTCTTCCCGGCGCCGATACCCGAATCTGACCCTTCCCCCGCCGCAAGTCCGGCACCGCCGGGGGAAGGGTGGTCCGTCCCTGCGCGGGTTCCGGCATCCCTTTCCCGTTTCTTACATCCAGTAAGGACATTCCCCATGGCCAAGAGCCAGTTCGTCCGTACCAAGCCACACCTGAACATCGGCACGATGGGACACGTCGATCACGGCAAGACGACCCTGACGGCCGCCATCACGAAGGTCCTCGCCGAGCGTGACCCGGCAACCAACCGGTACGTCGCGTTCGACGGGATCGACAGGTCCCCGGAGGAGCACGACCGGGGCATCACGATCACCATCTCGCACGTCGAGTACGAGACCGAGCACCGCCACTACGCCCACGTCGACATGCCGGGGCACGCCGACTACGTGAAGAACATGATCACGGGGGCGGCGCAGGTGGACGGCGCGATCCTCGTGGTCTCCGCGCAGGACGGCGCCATGCCGCAGACCCGTGAGCACGTGCTGCTCGCCCGGCGGGTCGGGGTGCCGTACCTGGTGGTGGCGCTCAACAAGAGCGACGCCGTCGCGGACGAGGAGCTGCTCGAGCTCGTCGAGCTGGAGGTCCGCGAGCTGCTCACCGAGTACGGCTTCCCCGGCGACGAGGTGCCGGTCGTGCGGGTCAGCGCGCTCAAGGCCCTCGAGGGCGACCCCCGGTGGACGCGCTCGATCGAGGAGCTGCTCGACGCGGTGGACGCGTACGTGCCGATCCCGCCGCGCGAGCTCGGCGAGCCGTTCCTGATGCCGATCGAGAACGTGCTCACCATCAGCGGCCGGGGCACGGTCGTGACCGGCAAGGTGGAGCGCGGCACGCTGCGCGCCGGCGAGCCGGTGGAGGTCGTCGGTCTCGGGCCGACGATCGCCACGGTGGCCATCGGCCTGGAGACCTTCGGCAAGTCGCTGCCGGAGGCCGAGGCCGGCGACAACGCGGCGGTGCTGCTGCGCGGCATCAAGCGCGACCAGGTGCAGCGCGGGCAGGTCGTGGCGCTGCCGGGCAGCGTCACGGGTCACCGCAGCTTCCGGGCCCACATGTACGCGCTGACGAAGGAGGAGGGCGGCCGGCACACGCCGTTCGTGGCGAACTACCGGCCGCAGTTCTTCTTCCGTACCACGGACGTGTCCGGCGCGATCGACCTCGGTGACCTGCCGATGGTCCTGCCGGGCGACACCGTGGACCTGACCGTGCACCTGGGCAAGGAGGTGCCGATGGAGGCCGGTCTGGGCTTCGCGGTCCGTGAGGGCGGCCGTACGGTCGCCGCCGGCACGGTGACCGAGGTGCTCGACTGACGAGAGGGCCGTCCCGCGAGGGGCGGCCCTTTCCCCACGCCGACGGCTCCGCGCCGGCCGCCACTCCCTGAAAGAGGCTTTAGGCCCTAGTCAAGCCATCGATCTAAATGGATGGTTTAACGCCTGAAGAAACCAACGGGGGAGGTAGGCCATGCCCGTCCGTTCGTCCGTCCGAAGTGGACCCAGGGTTGTCGGCGTCCTGGCGCTGGCGTTGACGATCGCACTCGTGGATCCGGCTCGTGCCGGCGCAGCACGACGGGCGCCGGTTCCGGCGGCGCCCCTGCGCTCCGGTCCGGTGGACCTGGTGCCGGCGAAAGTCGTGCAGGAACAGGTCGCCGCCGCCCGGCAGGCTCTGTCGGCCGTCACGGGCGCTCCGCGCGCCGCCGAGAACGCCACCTATTACGCGCCGCGAACGCCGGCGCGCATGACTCCTGAGTCGACCCACCCGGTGGAATTTCTGCTGACCAATTCCACCGCCGCCACCTGGCGAGCCAAGGACAAGGTGCTCACCTACCGGTGGTCGCGTGTGGACGGCAAGCATGTCGACGGCGACGACGAGATCCGTACGGCACTGCCCCGCGATCTGGCGCCGGGCGAGTCGGCGACGTTCGAAGCCCGCGTGGCCACGCCCGACGATGAGGACGAGACCGGAGCCTTCCTGCTGGCGTGGGAGGTCTTCGACAAGAAGACCGGGAAGTGGCTGTCGCAGAGCGACGGCGTTCCCGCCCTGACCCGCACCGTGACGATCGAGAAGCCGACCTCCGGCCCTCTGGGCCTGGAGAAGTTCTTCTCGTTCGCGGGCAACAACACCGGCGCCGGGTCGACCCTGATGAACAACACCGGGACCGGCAACAGCGTCTGGACCTACAACGCCTTCACGAATCCCGGCCGGGGTCTGACCACGTTCGCGCGGTTCTCCTACAACTCGCAGGACAGGTCTGACACGGGGGCCGGGCACGGCTGGTCGTTCCAGCTGTCCGGGCCCGTCCGGCTCGGCGAACCGCTGGACCTCGAGGACGGCTCGCACCCGAAGGAGGTCGAGCTCACCGACGGCGACGGCACCACGCACCTGTTCCGCAGGCAGGCCGACGGCTCGTACCGGGCGCCCGCCGGGGTGCACTACCGCCTGACCTCCAAGCCGGGCCTGGACTGCGACGAGCACAAGCCGGACACGGCGGACGCCTGGACCATGACCCGTCCGGACGGCACCGGCTTCCGGTTCGACTGCGCCGGCTACCTCAGATCCGCCGCCGACAAGAACGGCAACACCCAGACCTTCACGTACGAGCACCGCACGTCCGGGAAGACGAAGTTCCTGACCGCGATCACCGACCCGGCAGGGCGGCGGACGCTGAGCGTCGAGTACTACGACGAGCGCAGCACCGCGGACGACGACGTCGAGAACCACGTCAAGTCGATCACCGACGTCTCCGGCCGGCGGATCACCTTCGACTACTCCCATGAGGCGCTGCTCACCAAGCTGACCGACGGTGCCGGGACGGCGCAGCCCAAGGTGTTCCGGTTCGGCTACGACGACGATGACGACGACGGCCGGCTGGTCAAAGTCACCGACCCCCGCGGCAACAGCACGAGCCTGTCCTACGTGGACGACCACTCCGACGACCGGTTCGAGGACTGGACCCGCTCGATCATCGACCGTGCCCATGGCACCACCACGTTCGGCTACACGGCGTTCAAGGCCGGCACGAACTACGTCGAGACCGCGGTCACCGACGCGGAGAAGCACACCGCCAAGCACGTGACCGACGACTTCGACCGCCCCATGCGCACTGTCAACGCCAAGAACCAGCAATCCGTCATGGCCTGGGACGCCGACAACAACGTCACGTTGCTGCGGGAGGCGAACGGCGCGCAGACGGCGTACTGCCACGACCCGCTGACCGGCTACCCGCTGTGGGAACGCGACGCGGAGCAGAACCGCAACGGCGTCCCGCCGCAGACGCTGTGCGCAGCAGGCCAGTACCCGGCCAAGGCGCGGCAGTACGAGTACCGCATCCGTCCGAACGGTTTCTCCGCCGACCTCGTCCGCAAGACCTCACCCGGCGGCCGCACGTGGACCTTCGCGTACGACGCGCGGGGCAACCTGACCGCGGTCACCGACCCGAAGGGAGTGGCCTCCCCGGCGACCGGCGACTACACCAGCCGCTACGAGTACGACGAGTACGGACAGCTCACCAAGGCGACCGACGCGAACGGCAACGCGACGGTCAACGCCGACTTCGGCCCCACCGGCTATCCGGAGCGGATCACCGACGCGCTGAACCACTCGTCGAGGTACCTCTACGACGAGCGCGGCCAGGTCACCACGGCGACCGACGCGCTCGGCAAGAAGACCACCCAGGCGTACGACACCTATGGCCGGCCGTTGGCCTTCACCGAGCCGAAGGACCAGGCCGCGGGTGACATGATCACGACGCCGGCGCCGGTGTACGACGCGAACGACAACGTCACCCGGGCGACCGCACCCAACGGGGCGGTGTCCACCGCGGTGTACGACGTCCTCGACCAGATCGTGGAGGCGACCGCGCCACGCGACTCGGCGACCGCACCGGAGCGGGTCACGCGGTACACGTACGACAGGACGGGACACGTCAGGACGAGCACCGAACCCAAAGGTGTCGCGTCGGCGGACCCCGGCGACTACACCACGACCAACCACTACGACGAGATCTATCAACTGACGTCCGTGGTGAACCCGCTCGGCGGCACGATCTCCTACCGGTACGACGACGTGGGCAACGCGATCCTGGTCACCGACCCGAAGAAGAACGCGACGCCGGACAAGGACGACTTCTCGGCGAAGTACACGTACGACTTGAACCACCGGCTGATCGGATCCACCGACGCGCTCGGCAACACCAGCACCCGCGGGTACGACGCCGACTCCCTGACCGTCTCCACGCGCGACACCGCCGGCAACGAGACCCTCTACGCCTTCGACGAGCGGGCCAAGCCGGTCGAGACGATGGTTCCCCGCACGGGCACCGGCACCCAGATCGTCTACAGCATCACCCGCACCGAGTACGACCAGGTCGGCAACGCCGTCCGGGTCATCAGCCCGCGCGGCACGCAGACCACGGACCCCGACGACTTCGCGGCCCGCACCGAGTACGACGCGCTGAACCGCCCGGTCAAGCAGTTCCAGCCGTACGACCCGGCAGACGGACGCTACAACCACGCGGACGTGTACACGGAGACGGGCTACGACGAGGCCGGCCGGATCAGCCGGACGTCACTGCCCCCGTCGGAGGGGCAGACGCAGCGCAGCGACACGACGTACACGTACTTCGACAACGGGTGGACCAAGTCGTCGACCGACCCGTGGGACATCGTCACCACCTACGACTACAACGAGATCGGCCAGCAGACCGCGCGGACGCTGACGTCGGCCGGCGGGTCGACCGGGCGCACCATGGGCTGGTCGTACTACCCGAACGGCAAGCTGAAGGCGAAGACCGACGACGGCGTGCCGGTCGGCAGCGCGGTGCCGATGGCTGACAACTCCGACGCCCAGCACGTGACCGCCACGGGCGAGTGGCTGACGGCCAGCGCGGCCGGACAGCAGGGCTTCGACCACCGGGTGCACGCGGCGGGCGCGGGCGAGGACACGTTCACCTGGACCCTCACCATCCCGCGCGACGGCACGTACACGGCCTATGTGAAGTTCCCGCAGGTCTCCGGCGCCGCCACAGACGCGAAATACACCATCACCCACGCCGGCGGGACCACCGAACGCACGGTGGACCAGACCGGCGGCGCGGGCACGTGGGTCAACCTGGGCGCCTACGAGTTCTCCCAGGGCGATGTCGCGAAGCTGGAGCTGGCCCAGAACGCCGGCGGAGTCGTCGTGGCCGACGGCGTCAAGCTGGTCCGCGACACGTCCGGCGAGGCGGACACCGAGAAGCACGACTTCCGGTACGGCTACGACCTCAACGGCAACCTGGCCTCGATCGACGACCTGTCGTCCGGGGCGAAGGCCGACGCGTACACGCTCGCGTACACCGAGCTGGACCAGGTCAGGTCGGTCACCGAGTCGTTCAAGGGCGAAGCGAAGAAGGCGACCTCCTACACGTACGACGCCAACAGCCAGGCGGAGACGATCACGCACCCGGAGCAGTTCTCGCGGTACACCTACGATCTGCGAGAACTCATCGCCACCGTCTCGGTGGGCTCCTCACCGGACGATCCCGCGCCGAAGGTCACGTCGTACACCTACACGGATCTCGGTCAGGTGGCGCGGGAGACCAAGGACAACGGCAACACCGTCGACACCACCTACTTCGCGGATCGCACGGTGCGCGACTCCACAGAGAAGAAGGCCGACGGCACGCTGGTCGCGTCGCACGTGTACGGGTACGACGCCAACGGCAACAAGGCACGCGACGAGGCCCGCAAGATGAACGCGGACGACCACACGGCGTACCTCGACTCCACCACGGAGTTCACCTACGACCCGGTGGACCGCATCGCCCGGTCGGCCAAGACCGGCAACGGCGCCGCCACCGAGACCTACGTCCACGACGACAACGCCAACGTCATCAGCCAGACCGTCGGTGGCGTGTCGACGACCTTCCGGTACGACCGCAACCGGCTGCAGTCCTCGACCACGGGCGGCGCAACCTCCGCCTTCACCTTCGACCCGTTCGGCCGGCAGGAATCCGTGTCCCGCGGCGGCCAGGTGGTATCGCGCAACGTCTACGACGGCTTCGACCGGGTGGTCGAGTCCGAGGACCGCGACGCGGACGGGTCCATGAAGAAGACGACCTTCGCCTTCGACCCGCTGGACCGCACCGTCTCGAAGACGGCCGACGGGGAGACCACCGACTTCTCGTACCTCGGACTCTCGCAGGAGGTGCTGAGCGAGGAGGTGGACGGCGAGCTCGCCAAGTCCTACCAGTACAGCCCCTGGGGCCAGCGCCTTTCGCAGATCAAGCACAACACCGACGGGACGACGGAGGACGGTTTCTACGGCTACAACAGCCACACCGACGTCGAGACCGTCACCGACGGTGCAGGCGACACCAAGGCCACGTACGGCTACACCGCCTACGGCAACGACGACCGGACGGAGTTCACCGGCATCGACAAGCCCGACCCCGGTGACCCGACGAAGGAGCAGTACAACTCGTACCGCTTCAACGCCAAGCGCTGGGACCCCGACTCGGGCACTTACGACATGGGCTTCCGCGACTACGACCCGGGCATCAACCGCTTCGTCACCCGGGACCTCTACAACGGCGCGCTCGCCGACATGAGCCTGGCCACCGACCCGTTCACCGGCAACCGGTACGCCTTCACCGGTGGCAACCCGGTCAGCAACGTGGAGATCGACGGCCACTTCGCCCTGCTGCTCGCGGCCGCGGCGGCGGTGGCGGTGCTCGAAGTCGTGGCCGTGGTCGTCGTCGCGGTGGTCGTGGTCCTGGCCGTCGCGGCGGTCGTCGAGAAGGTCGCCGAGGAGGTCAGCGAGGCCCGCGACGACGCGGCCGAGGACGAGGCCGAACCGGAGCGCAAGCCGGATCCCACGCCCCGCCCGCCGGGCCCGGCCACGGACACCGACGAGAAGAAGGGCTGCGGTGGCCCGTGGGTCAGGCACGGTGAGACCGACGCGGCGAACGGCAACCGGGCCACCGGCGTCGAGGCCTGCCTGACCTCGGAGAACATCAAGGGCGGAACGGAGACCAGCACGACCGTGCGGCCCCCGGGGTACAACTGGGCCGGCCGAACCGTCGCCTTCTTGGGCGGCACGCCGCCGGCCGACGTCAACAACTGCCATCTCCTCGGCAAGCAGCTGGGCGGTTCGGGAACCGACCTCAAGAATCTGGCCACCTGCTCTCGGCAGGCCAACGACCCGGGCATGAAGAGCATCGAGAATCAGGTACGCGCAGCAGTCGACGCCGGGCAGGAGGTGCACTACACGGTCACGCCGATCTACTCGGGCAATCGCACCGTGCCGACCGGCTTCCACATGACCGCGTACGGCACCAACCCCGACGGCACACCCGGCATCAACATCGACACGATCGTGCCCAACACCTACAACGGGACTAACCTCGGGACCTTCAACGATCCCAACACCGGCCAACCAGTGCCGACCGGCGGCACGTCTTGACGGCCGATTCGAGGAGACGTGATGACTGAACCCGCGGAGCTGCAGACGCTGCTGGGATACATGCCGCCACCGACGGAGAGCGACACCACCGTCGACTGGGACCGGATGGCCGAATCCTGGGGGACGCCTTTCCCCGCCGCCTATCGGCGGTTCATCGAGATCTACGGTCCGGGATACATCCAGGATTATCTGGTGATCGGTAAGCCCGAGCCGTGGGCGGAGCCGTCCGAGGGCAAGCCCAGCGACATGCGCGCCGGCACGGCGACCGTCCAGGCCCAGTGGCGCGAGGCGCGTAGGGAGCACAACCTCGAGGGCACGGCACCGCGGCTCATCTACTGGGGGACGGACAGCAGCGCCGACAACCTGTGCTGGGACGCCACGGACCCGGATCCCGAGCGCTGGCCGGTGCTCGTCTACAACCGCGGCGACGACACCTGGCGGCGTTACGACTGCGGCATGGTCGAGTTCCTCGTCCGCCACCTGGAGGGCGACTTCCCGGCGTGCCCGCTGGGAGACATCTACCTGTTCGGGCGCAAGCAGGCGGCCTTCCTCACGCACACGGAGTACATGCGCCGGCTGCGCGCCGGTCTGGATCCCTGGACCGGCGATCCCTACTGACTCTCTTCGTCCGGCGGCGTCCTGCACCACGAGAACGCCGCCGGACGGTCCGGGCCTCCAGCCTTGTCGATGCCCCTGCCATGCACATGATTCATCTCGAATGCTTCACTGCTGCTCATCGCGCTTGCGCAGCTCGTCCTCGCGCCGGCGCAGGTCCGCCTCCCAGCGCTTCATCATCGACTCGTCCTCCTTGAGGCTTCGAGCGAGGTTGCGCAGGAACTCCGGGTCGTCGTCCGGGGCGACCGGACCCTTGCGCGGGCGCTCGGCCTCGGGGAAGCCACTGCCCGGGCGCCACATCTCGCCGTTGCTCATCCGGACGGCTCGCGGCGGTCGGCCCGCCACGAACCAGGCGATCGCGCCGATCGGGGAGAACAAAAGGATGATGAAGACCCACGCGATCCGGGGCAGGGCGCGGATCGCGTACTCCTCGGCGGAGAGGCAGTCGATGAGGGCGACCACCAGCAGCGCCAGGTCGAGGAGCATGAAGAGCGAGTAGAGGCGGATCATGGCGGAGATGTTCTCAGACTTCTCCCAGCCACGCGGTACCCCGAACGGCCGATGCGGGCGTGTCGGCGGGGGTCAGAGACCGGCCGCGGCGTCGTATCGGCTGCGCAGGCCGGCCATCTCGCGGTCGGAGAGGGCCTCCTTCTGCGCGAGCTCGACGTACTTCGGCGGGAACATCTGGCGCAGCCGGTCGGCGTACGACGTGCCGGCGGTGGCCTCGACGACCCGGATGCCCGGCGGCTCGGTGGACAGGTCGAGGATGACCGGGCCGGCCAGCTTGACCGCCACGTCCCACGGCCGGCCCTGCTCGGCGACCCCGCAGAGGTGGAAGCCGTAGACCGTACGCACGTCGGCGAGCGTGCTCACCCCGGCCGGCTCGTAGCCGTAGACCCTGACACCGCAGATGACCGCCGGCTTGTCCTGGGCAGTGGTGGCCTGGTGCCCGGCGTGGTTGTGCTGTCCCGGGTCCGACTGTTCGAGTGTCGTCCGCATCCGGTCGGTGATCTGCGCCGGCAGGTCCGCCCGGTGCGCGTCCGAGCCGGTCGTGGTGACCAGCGCGACCGTGCCGGCCGTCGCCGCCACGACGAGCCCCGCCGCCCACCTGGCCCGGGTGCGGTTCCATTCCATCGGTCGATTCTCCCGTCCGGCGATGTATGGGAGCGCTCCCGGGCCAGCATTCCATCAATATGTCTCGATATCAACCAGCCACTTTCGACGCGTACGCGGTGGTGTAGGTCTTGCTCAGGTCCACCTGGTCCTTCTTGCCCTTGACGTTCGGGGAGAACTGGCTGAGCACCTCCAGCACGTTCTTCGCGCCGTCGGGCTTCATCAGGCCGTCGCCGTTGAACATGCCGATGCTGTCGTGGATCGCCCGGACGTACAGCTGCGGGTTGCCGGCGGCGTACTCGGGGGGCATCTTCGCCGCGATCTCCTCGGGGCTGTGGCCGTCGATCCAGCGCAGCGTCTTCACGAAGGCGTTCGCGAGTTTCTGCACCGTCTCGGGGTGCCCCTGCACCCAGCCGCAGTCCATGTAGAGCGAGCTGGCCGGGTATAGGCCGCCGAGGGCGGCGCGGGTGCCCTGCTCCGTACGCATGTCCAGCAGGATCTTGCCCTTGCCGGTGCTGACCAGCTGGGCGGCGGTGGGGTCGGTGGTCATGCCGGCGTCGATGCCGCCGTTGTCGAGCGCGGCGATGAAGGTCTGGCCCGCACCCGCCTTGACGGTCGTGTAGTCGCCGCTGCGCAGGCCGCCCTTGGTCGCCAGGTACTGGGTGAGGAAGTCGGTGGACGATCCGGGGCTGGTGACGCCGAGCTTGCGCCCCTTGAAGTCGGCCGGCCCCCGGATCCGACCGGCCTTGCCCGCCGCGACGATCTCGACCTCGCCGGGCACGTCGGCGAACTGCACCACGCTCTCGATGCACTTGCCTTTGGTCTGCAGGTCGATGGTGTGGTCGTAGAAGCCCACCACGCCCTGCACGTCCCCGGCGATCAGGACGTTCTCGGCCGTCGCGCCGGACGGCTCGGTCAGCAGCTTGACGTCGAGTCCCTCGGCGCGGAATCCGCCGAGCTGCTCGGTGAGCTTGGCGGGCAGATAGATGACCTTGTCGATGCCACCCACCATGATGGTGAGCTGCGGCTGCGCGCCGCCGGCGGACGCCTCGCCGGGCGCGGTGCCACGGCATCCGGCGAGCAGCAGCCCGGCGCAGCCGAGCACGGCCAGGACTTTACGCATTGTCGGCTCCTTCGTGCAGCGCCGGCGGCCGCCAGCGCAAGAGGCGGTTCTCGAGCAGCGTCAGCAGCCACTCGGCGGACAGGGCCAGGACCGTGGTGATGATCATCGCGGCGTAGATGCCGGCCGCGTCGAACGTGCCCTGGGCGTTGGAGATGAGCAGGCCGAGGCCCTTGTCGGCGCCGGCGTACTCGCCCACGACGGCGCCGATGAGCGCGAAGCCGAAGGCGGCGTGCAGCGAGGCGAAGATCCACGAGGTCGCGCTCGGCACGACGATCGAGGTGAGCACCTGGGTCCGCGAGGCGCCCAGGATCCGGGCGTTGTTGACCAGGTCGCGGTCGACCTCGCGGGCGCCCTGGAAGGCGTTGAAGAAGACCGCGAAGAAGACCAGCACGACCGCGGTCGCGACCTTCGAGGTGAGGCCCAGCCCGAACCAGATGACGAACAAGGAGGCGAGCACGATGCGCGGCACCGCGTTCGCCGCCTTGATGAACGGGGCGGCCACCTCGGCCGCGAAGCGGGCCCGGCCGAGGAGGATGCCCAGCACCACGCCCGCGATCGCGCCGATGAGGAAGCCCAGCACGGCCTCCTGCAACGTGGTCGAGATCTGCGTCCAGACCGAGCCGAACGCGGTGCCGACGGTGCACCAGTCGACCAGCCGGTCCCAGATCGCCGACGGTTTCGAGTAGAAGAACGGGTCGATCCAGTGCGTCGCCGCCAGCTCCCAGCTGGCGAGCCACACGACGACGACCGCGAGGCGTACGCCCCAGAGCTTGCCCTTCCGGCGCCGCCGGGGCGCCGCTTCGGGCTCGGTGTCCCGCGGCGGGGCGAGCGTGTCAGCTTGCACGGCTCATCGCCTCCATCCGGGCGCGGGCGACCTCGTCGCGCAGGCTCTCCCAGATCTCCCGGTACGTGTCGACGAACGCCGGCGTCAGCCGGATCTCCTCGACGTCGCGGGGCCGGGGCAGCGGCACGTCGAAGACGGCCTTGACCGTGGCCGGGCTGGAGGTCATCACCACCACCCGGTCGGCCAGCGCGATCGCCTCCTCGAGGTCGTGGGTCACGAAGACGACGGCAGCGCCGGTGCCCTGCCACAGCCGCAGCAGCTCGTCCTGCATCAGCGCCCGGGTCTGCACGTCGAGCGCGCTGAACGGCTCGTCCATGAGCATGATCCGTGGCTCGTTGACCAGCGTCTGCGCCAGCGCCACCCGCTTGCGCATGCCGCCGGAGAGCTGGTGCGGGTAGTAGGTCGCGAACGCCACCAGGCCGACCCGCTCGACCCAGACCATCGCCTTGGCACGGGCCTCGCCCTTCGCCATGCCGCGGTAGCGCGGGCCGGCGGCGACGTTGTCGACGACCGAGCGCCAGGGCAGCACCGCGTCGGACTGGAACATGTAGCCGACGCCGGGCGGGATGCCGCGGACCGGCTCGCCGTCGACGTCGACCTCGCCGGAGGACGGCGGTTCGAGCCCGGAGATCAGCGACAGCGTGGTGGACTTGCCGCAGCCGGTGGGCCCGACGACGGCGACGAACTCGCCGGCGGCGACGGTGAAGGTGAGGTCGCGGACGGCGGTGTGCGGGCGCCCGCCCGTACCGGGGAATCGTTTGGTGGCGTTGCGCAGGGCGATCACGCTCATGCGGCGCTCCCGTCAAGTTACGCGGATGTTTCGTAGCGCCGACCGTAGGGAGCCCGGGGCGGACTGCGAACCCTTGTCGGCGTTCTCGGCTCAACCCGCGTTAGCCGCGTATTGCGCGTTCTGCTCAGGGGTGTTCCGGCGCCGGTCCGGCGGTACGCTCCCGCCATGTCTCGCCCGCGTACCCGGCGGCCGGTGCCCTTCGCGCGGCAGGCGCTGGCGCTGCAGGCCGCCGTGCTCGTCGTGGTGGTGGGGCTCGGCTTCGGCCTCGTCGGCTGGCTCTTCGACAGGGAGCTGACCGAGCAGTACGGCCGGCGCGCCCTCGCCGTCGCGCACACGCTGGCGGCGGACCCGGCGATCGCCGAGGCCGCCGCGGCCGACGATCCCGGCCACGCCCTGCCGGCCAGGGCCGAGGCGGCACGCTCGGCCAGCGGCGCGCTCTTCGTCGTCATCACCAACCGCGAGGGCATCCGCCTCGCCCATCCCGACCCCCGGCGGCTGCACGAGCCGGTCAGCACGGACCCGTCGGAGGTGCTGCGCGGGCACGACACCATCAACGTCGAGCGCGGCACGCTGGGCCTGTCGGCCCGCGGCAAGACCCCGCTGCAGGACCCGGACGGCAGGATCGTCGGCGAGGTCAGTGTGGGGTTCAAAGCCGACCAGATCCGGGGGTACGTGCTGCAGCAGCTCGGCCTCGCGGCGGTGCTGGCGGGCTGCGCGCTGCTGCTCGGGCTCGGCGGCTCCGCCCTGCTCACCCGCCGGCTCAAGCGGCTGACGCTGGGCCTGGAGCCGCACGAGCTGGCGGAGCTGGTGCAGGAGCGCGAGGCGGTGCTGCACGGCATCAGCGAGGGTGTGCTGGCCGTCGACACCGGCGGGCGGGTGTCCGTCTGCAACGACGAGGCTGCTCGGCTGCTCGGCGTACGGCCCGTCCCCGGCGACCCGCTCGCCGCGCTGAGCCTGCCGCCGGCCCTGCGCTCGGCGCTCGCGGACCATGAGTCCGCGGACAACCTCATCACCGTCGCCGGCGACCGCGTGCTCGTGGCCAACTACCGCGAGGTACGCCGCGACGGCCGCGACCTCGGTGGCGTGTTGACCCTGCGGGACCGTACGGACCTCGAGAACGTCACCCGCGAGCTCGACTCGGTCCGTACGCTCAGCACCGCCCTGCGGGCCCAGCGCCACGAGTTCGCCAACCGCCTGCACGTGCTCAACGGCCTGCTGCAGAACGGCCACCGCAGCGAGGCGCTGGAGTTCCTGCACGCCGTGTCCGACGTCCTGCCGCTGGCGGACGCGGCCGTGGACGACCCGTACCTGCAGGCCTTCGTGGCCGCGAAGACCGCCGAGGCCGCGGAGAAGGACGTCCGGCTCGCGCTGGCCGACACGAGCTGGGTCGGCGCCCGGGTGACCGCGCCGGTCGAGGTCACCACGGTGCTCGGCATCCTGGTCGACAACGCGCTGGAGGCGGCCCGGATGGGCGCGCGCCGCCCGGCGTGGGTGGACCTGGCCCTGCTGGAGGACGGCGGCACGCTGCACATCTCGGTCGTCGACTCCGGTGACGGCGTCCCGGCGGAGCTGGGCGACCGCATCTTCACCGCCGGGGTGTCCACTCGCGACGGCGACGGCCGTGGGCTGGGTCTCGCATTGGCCCGGCAGGCGGCTCGCCGGTTGGGTGGCGACGTCCGGCTGGCGTGCGCGGCGGGCGAGGGCCACGGCGCCGTGCTGGAGGCTCGGCTGCCCGGAGCGCTGCATCCGGCGCCGGTGGGTGTGCCGTGATCCGCGTGCTGGTGGTGGAGGACGACTTCCGCGTCGCGAAGGTGCACGTCGGCTTCACGCAGCGGGTCGACGGCTTCACCGTGGCGGGCGCCGCGCGGACGGCCGCCGAGGCGCGTTCGGTGCTCGCCGGCGGCGGTGTCGATCTCGTGCTGCTCGACACGTTCCTGCCCGACGAGTCGGGGCTGGACCTGCTGGGCGAGCTGAGCGTCGACGCCATCATGCTCACCGCCGCCTGCGACGCCGCCACGGTGCGCACGGCGTACGCCCGCGGGGCCCTCAACTTCCTGGTCAAGCCGTTCACCGCCGAGCAGCTCGCGGACCGGCTGGTGGCGTACCGGCACTACCGCTCGGTGCTGTCCGGGGACCGTACGCTCAGCCAGGACGAGATCGACCGGTGCTGGCGGATCCTGCACGACGGCGACCGGCCGGCCGCGCCCAAGGGGCAGTCCGCCGTGACGCTGCGCCTGGTGAGCGAGGCGCTGCGGGCCGCCGGTACGCCGCGGACCGCCGCCGAGGTCGCCGACGAGCTGGGGATCTCGCGGGCCACCGCCCAGCGCTACCTGGCGGCGCTGGCCCGCGACGGGGCGGCGGAGATGCGGCTGCGCTACGGCGCCACCGGCCGCCCCGAGCACCGGTACCGCTGGTCGCAGTGACGGCCCGGCGGGTGGGGGAGCCCGCCGGGCCGTCGCGAGTCGGCGGTTGGGGAGTCCGCCGGGCCGCCGCGGGCCGGCGTGCCGGACGGCACGCCGGCACCGTCAGCGCAGTGCCGATTCCAGCGCGGGCAGGTAGCCGTACCGGTAGCCGTTGCCGTTGGGGTGGAACGAGTCCGTCGGCGGGATCACGGTGAGGCCGTTCAGCCACGGGCTCGATCCGCAGATGCCGTGGCCGGCGAACTCGTCGCTGACATCGGACCAGGTCGCGCCCGCCGCCCGGACCCGCTCGGCGATGACCCGGTTGAGCTCGGCCGCGCCCTTGTTGAGCGACTTGCGCTTGGGGATGCTCATGCCGGCGAAGCCGCAGCTCGGGGCGGTCTCGTCGAACAGGATGGGGTAGCCGAGCACGACGATCCGCGCGTTCGGGGCCTTGCGCTGGATGTCGCGGTACGTCGCGTCGAGCTTGGCCGGGATCTGCTGGGAGACCACCTTGATCGCGGCGTCGACGGTGGCCGCACAGGCGCCGTCGCTGACCAGCGTGCAGGTGATGACGGCCGGGGCGAACCCGGCGTCGTTACCGCCGATGGTGAGCGACACGAGGTCGGTGCTCGTGGAGAGCGCCGAGAGCTGACTCGCCCGCAGGGTGTCGGTGGTGGCGCCGCCGCACGCGACCGAGCGGTACGACTTGGGGTCGTTGGCGGTGTCCCACAGGCCGGGGTAGCCGTTGGGGCTGCGCAGGCAGAGTCCACTCTGCCCGGAGGTGCCGACGCCGGAGGAGTAGGAGTCGCCCAGGGCGACGTAGTCCCACTCCGAGGGGGATGAGGAGGCGGCCGCCGCAGGGGCCGCGGTGACGAGGGTCAGCAGGGTCGTGGAGACGAGGCAGGCGAGAAGGGTGGTACGTCTGCTCATCGGGGTGGCCTCCGGTCCGCGGGGGGATGGGGGCCGGAGCGCTCCGGTTACCGAACAGTAAGTCAAGGGTCACAGGAAAGAAACACAGTGACATTCCTGTTACCTCGTAGTAACATCCGTCGATGTGACCTGCATCTATGCCATGCAGTCATGTTACGTGCGCGGAGTGTTATTGCTTGCCGGGCGGCAATTCGCAGGTGATCAGCACCCGTGTGCCCTTGCCGGCAGTGGTCTCGATATGGAGCCCCGCGCAGATCTGACGCGCCAGCCAGATGCCGTGCCCGCCGATGTGCCCGGCCTTGCGGCGCAGCGTCTCGTCCAGTCGCTCCGACGTGATGCCGGGTCCCTCGTCCTTCACCTGGCACCACAGCGCGGAGCCTTCACGCCAGAGCTGGATCCGGCCGCGGCCGCCGCCGTGCCGGACGGCGTTCGTGGTGATCTCGTTGACCGCCAGGACGAAGTTGAACACGGCCACCTCGTCGAGGCCGCCGGCCCGTGCGTGCCGCACCAGTTCCCGGCGGATGAGCCCCAGGGTCATTGCATTGTCCCGTTACTGCTGGTCACGGCTGTGATGAGATCGTGTGGGCGGTGGTTGGCGCGGCGGCTGGCCCGGGCGATGCTGG
>NZ_JBFAQM010000055.1:0-28974 GCF_040677315.1 Actinoplanes sp. NPDC049316
GAAGATCATGGAAGGTTACAAGCCTCCCGAGATCAATAGCTGGGCGCTCACTGGACGTCACGTACACGAAGAGGACGGTGAGAAAACTCGATCAGGGCGCAGCCTCGGCCGTAGCGGCGGCGGACCTCGGCGGCGATGGTCGACTTCCCGGACCCGGAGTTCCCGCGAATGATTACCAGCGTCGGCAGTTCCGCGGGCGTATGGTCGCTCGTCGTCATTGGTCGCGGCCGGGCCAGGTGATCGCGGTCGTCGTGTGCCGGCGCGGCACCAGCAGCCGCAAGCTGCCCGTGGGGGGCAGCGGCAAGCCGTCCGGGTGCACGGTGATCCGGGGCCCGGGCCCGGCGCGGTGCTGCTCGTTCCAGACGGTCAGCAGGTCAATGAGCTCCGCGACCAGGGTGTCTGCGGCGGGTCCGTAGCCGTGGGCGCCGAACTGCCAGGTCTCGGTGTCTTGTTTGTGCAGGGTGAGGTAGGCGAAGCTGTCGCTGGTCAGCAGGGTAGGGCAGAAGAATCGGTCCTGCGGGTCCAGCAGGCCGGCGGTCTTCTCCCGGTCGACGGTGAGGATCCCGTACGGGCGAGGCTGGCTGGCCAACCACAAGTGCACCGCCTCGAACGCGCTGCCGTCATCGATCGCGGCCGTGACCGGCGACCACCGCAGCACACCCGACGGGTCGAGCGCGGCCCGCAGAGCGTCCCCGTCGACCTGGGTGGTGGTGTCGTCCAGCACCAGAACGGCGTCGTCGCCGCGCAACGGGACCCGGCGTACCGGATCCCGGCCGTGGCCCTGCATCGACACGAACCCGCACTGCACTGCCGCCGTCGCGACCAGGTGGTCGCCGTCGGGCCGCAGGGTGAGGCAGCGGGTGTGCCCGCGCATCCGCAACGGGATCACCAGCACGCCATCGGCGGTGAGCTGCCGTGTCCACGCCGGTGGGACGTCGCTGGTCTCGACCGTGACGATCACCGCGTCATACGAGCCGCCGTCGGCGTATCCATGCTCGCCATCCGCGCAGATCACCTGGACCTGCGGGTAGCCTGCCCGGGCCAACCCAGTCCGGGCGTTCGCGACGACTTGCGCGTCGATGTCGACGGTCACCACTGTTCCGGCCGAACCGACCACCTCGGCCAGCAGGGCCGCGTTGTAGCCACCTGAGCCGATCTCCAGCACCCGCGATCCTGGCCGCAGCGCGGCGGCCTCGATCATGTACGCCTGAAGCCACGGCGCGGAGATCGAGCTGGTCGTCTTCCCGTCCGGGCCGCGTCGGGTGACCACCGTGTCGTCGGCGTAGGCCGCCTCGATACTGGTGCCCTCCGGGGCGAACAGATGCCGCGGCACCACGGCGAACGCTGCGGCCACCGCGGGCTGGGTGATCCATCCTCGGGCGGTGAGCTGGTCCACCAGCTGCTGCCGGGCCTGTTTGGGGGTGCGATCCTGCAAGTCAGGGCTGATGGACACGGGCACCTCTTTCAACAAGACGGATACAACGTCGAGCAACCGGCGGACCGCGGCCAGCGCCCGCCCCGGCGGCGGCCGCACAGCGGCCAGCCGGGTGTCGAGCAGCCGGCGTAGTTCACCGGCGCCGGTGATGTCGCTGATGTGCAACTGGTGGCAGATCCCGGCCCGTCGGCGCCGGTCCCCGCGGGCGTGGTACTTCGCGGCCAGCTGAACCAGCAGGAGCAGCGTGGCCGGATCGTGCGGATCAGAGCCGGACGCATCGTCCGGCGGGCAGGTGGCCAGCAGGTCCAGCAGGCCTAGCCCGCTGCGGGGCAGACGGGTCCGTTCGGTCAGCACTTGCCCGCCTGCCGGGACGGCCGCGGTCGTGGCCGCCCACAAGTACACGTCGATCAGGACCGGCAGACCGGCGAGCTCGACCGCCACGGCGAGATAGCCGCCGCCAGCCGGCGCGTTCCGCGGCTTCGGCCTGCGGTACAGCTCGACACCCGGCAACCCCAGCCCGGCGAACGGATCAGCAAGCAGAACCACCGGGATCGGCGGGTCGACCACGACGATCAGGTCCACATCGCTGAACGCGTCCCCGCCACCGAACGCGAGCGACCCCACCACCACCGTGCCCGCTGCCCGCGGATCGGCGCTTAGCACGGCAGTAGCCTTGGCCGGCCACGCGTCCCGGGCGGCCCCGAGCGCCGCCAGCTGCCCAGCCGGCTCGCAGACACGTGGTGGATCGCCGACGGTGATGACCCGGGGCTTGGCGCTAACGCGGGCCACCGGACCGGGATCACCGGGCCCGGTCGCGTTCATGCCGGTTCTCCGGTCACGGTGGCCGGCTGGTAGCCGGCCGCCTGCAACGCGAACAGCTCCGCGTACCGGCCGCCGGCAGCGACCAGCTGCGCGTGCGTGCCGGCTTCGACGAGGGCACCTTCGTGCAAGACGTAGATCATGTCGGCGTGGATGACGTTGGCTAGCCGGTGCGTGATCAAGATCGTGGTCTGCTTGCCCTGCCGGTCGGCGAGAGCCTGGAACAGCGCGTCCTCGGCGCGCGGGTCCAGCGCTGAAGACGGTTCGTCCATGATGAGCAGGTCAGCGTCGCGGTACAGCCCGCGAGCGGCGGTGATGCGCTGCCACTGCCCACCCGACAGCTCCTCACCGTCCTTGAACGTGCGGTCCAGCAGCGTCTCGTAGCCGTGCGACAGGGCCACGATCGTGTCGTGGGCCGCAGCACGGGCCGCGGCATGCTCGATCCGATCCTGCTCGGCCGGCACGGACAGGTCACCCATCGCGATATTGGTGGCCGCGGTGTACGGCCAGCGGTGGTGCGCTTGCAGCACGACACCGATCCGCGCCCGCAGACTGTCGCGGTCCCAATGCTCGAGCGTCCGTCCGTTCCACTCGATCACCCCATCGGTGGGCTCCCGCAAGGAAGCGATCATGGCGGCGAGGGTCGACTTACCGGAGCCGTTCTCCCCGACAAACGCGACCGTCTGCCCGGCACCGATCGTGAGGCTGACGTTGTCGACGGCCACGGTGTCCTTGTCCGGGTAGCGCAGGCTGACCCCACTCACGCTCACCTGCTCCAACGCCGGCGCGGTGGGAGCCGCGGCGAGCTGTTTGCGAGGCAGGTAGGTGCGGGCGCGCTCGAGGAACCCGACGTACTCCTTGAAGAACTGCCCGCCGGTGTACAGCTGGTCCAGCTGGAACGTCACCAGTGCCAGCGCGCGTTGGGCGGCCTGGATGGCGACCACGCAGGTCACCGCCGCCGCCAGCGGAATCCGGCCGCTCGCGAGCAGCACGCCCAGCAGAATCCAGACGCCGGCCAGGCCGATGCCGCTGATCACCGCGCCGATACTGGTCGTTGTGGTGGTCCGCCGCGCCAAGGTCAGGTCTTCCCGGGTTTGAGCGCCCATCACCATGTCGTACTGGCCAAGCAGGAAGTCACGCAGCCCGTACGAGCGCAGCTCCGGCGCCGAATCCCGTTCGGCCATCTGATGCTGTAACACCCACAACCGGCGCCGACGCACCGACCCCGCCAGAAACGTCGCGTAGCGCAGATGCCCAGCACGCAATGCGGCATAGCCGTTCGGCAGGGTCGCTACCAGCAGCGCTACCAGCAGCAAGGGGTTGATCACCACCACTGCGACCGCGACGGCGGTCAGGCTGACCAGCCCGGCGAACATGTTCGCGGTATTTTGCACCAGCCCCATCGCCGCGTCACTGCCCCGGGTAGCGCGTTCCATGTCGTCGGCGAACGCGTCCGCGTCGAACGCGCTGACCTGCACCGCCGTGGTCGTCTCGAACAACCGGCGCTCGGCCGCCTCGTTGACCCGCGGCGCCAGGCCGTTCTGTGCATACCCGATCGCGATACCCAGCGCGCCACGAATCGCGGTCACCACCGCCAGCAAGATCAACGCGGGCAGAGCCGCGCGCACTCGGTCCGGAGTCGGCCCGCCGCCGAACAACTCGACCAGCACCCGCTGGGTGGACAGTAGGCCAAACGTCGACATCGCCCCCGCCGCGATCGTGGCGCCGGCCACGACCAGCGTGCGCGCGCGGTCAGCACGCCACGCGATCCGGATCGCCTGACGAATCAGACCAGGCAACTCGGCGAAAACCCCGAATACCCCGGTCTCGGCTCGCCGACGTACGCCGTGTTCCCACCAGGCATTACGCAGCTCCGGCAACACCGGCTCGGCGGCGCCCGATCCGGGTTGCGCAGGAATACTCGGGCCGAACTTGCTCGCCTTGGCGCTCACCAACGGTTCCCTCCTCGTGTGGCAGGACACTTGAGCAGGTGAGTTCTGGGGAGCCCCGTCATGGCATACACCTAGCCACCATGAGAGACCCGCAGGATGCGCCGCGCGACGGCCGTCGCCTGGCTGGGCGGTCGCTGTCACCCGCGCGCGGGACTCGGCCGTATCCGCCAAAGAGGCGCCAGCTTCGGCAACCGAGGTGAGGGCAGCATGGTGATCGCGAAGGCCGGGTAGCTCTGGTGGGTGGAAGGATCCGAAGGCACAGTGGTTGTCCGTGTACGGGGTTGACGTACACGGTAGGTTCGCCGGGTTCGGTCGTCGCCGGCCAGCAGGACTCGACGCGTCGTGCGTGAGCTACGGCGGACGAACGTAACGGATCCGACTGCCTTGGAGGCGTCACTTGCCGATCGCTGATTCCGAGATTGCGCGTGCTCTGGCCGCGTACCTCGATCGCCACCCAGAAGAAAAGGCGCTGTTGGCCGAACCGGTCGAGCTCCTCGCGAGGGGCGAAGACTTCGCATCTCGCCGCAACTTCGATATGCATGTGACTGTCGGTGCGCTGCTGACCCGCGGCGGTGAGGACATCCTGCTCGTCGGGCATCGCGCGTACGGGATTCCGCTGCAACCCGGTGGGCATCTGGAGCCGACCGATACGACACTGATCGGCGCGGCGGTGCGCGAACTCGTCGAGGAGACCGGCATCGATCCGGACACGGTCACTTCGGTGTCGTCGGCGCCGGTTTACATCGAGTTCGGCCGTGTCCCTGCTCGACCGTTGAAGGACGAGCCGGAGCACTTCCACCTCGACCTCGGGTACGCCTTCACGACTACAGGCGACGTCGGCAGTCTCCAGGAGTCGGAAGTGACGAGCGCAGCCTGGTACCGGCTGGATGAGGCCGAACGTCTGGTCGGCCCGCGAATCTGGCGTGCCTGTAACCCTTCGGTCCGCATCGGCTGATCGGGCGCAACTGCTCGGCACCGCTGGATACACGCCCGCTGCGCGACCTAACGCTGCGGGTGTACAGGCTGTAGCGGAGATCAGCACATCGATCCCGCCAGAGTGGTGAGACTGAACGGGCCTGGTCACTCGAACGACGCTTTGCGGGTCCGTGTCCGCTTCAGCTCGAAGAATCCGTCCGTGCCGGCGACCAGTACGAGGCCGTCCCAGAGTCGGCCCGCGGCCTCGCCGCGCGGCGCCGGTGTGATGACCGGCCCGAACAGCACTGTGCCCCTGATCCGTAGCACGGGAGTGCCGACGTCGAGTCCGACTTCGTCGAACGCCTGATGGTGAGACTGTTTGATCTGCTGGTCGAACTGGGTGCTCGTCACCGCGGCGGTCAGCGAGTCGGGCAGCCCGACATCGGCCAGCGCTTCGTGCAGGACCGCGGGATCGTCGCGGCGGCGCTGGTTGTGCAGCCGTGTACCGATGGCGGTGTACAAGGCGCCCAGCACCTGGGGCCCGGCGTGCTCGACGGCGGCCGCGCACACCCGCACCGGTCCCCAGGCCTGCTCCATCAATTCTCGGTAGTCGTCGGTGAGTCCTTTACCCTCGCGCTGCTCGAGGTTCAGGTAGGCCAGCGACATGATGCGCCAGTCGGCGCGTACGGGCCGGACCTGCTCGACCTCCAGCAGCCAGCGCGAGGTGATCCACGCCCAGGGACACAGCGGGTCGAACCAGAACGGAATCGTTTCTCGTTCCAGCTGGGTGTCGGCTGTCAAGGTCGCACCGTCCTTCCGGGTCGCGGGGTTACTCGGCTTCTGGGGGCGACAGCTCGAACAGCCGCTCCTGAACGGGCGCATTCGCTTGAGCTGTGCGCCCGGCGATCTTCACCAGGCCTGCGAGGCTGTCGGCTTCACCGTTGTCGTCGGCCAGAGCGATGAGGCGGCGGAACAGCTGCGCGGTGACGGCGACATCTGCCGGCGCCCGATGTCGGTCTGCCGGCTGGGCGATACCGAAGTGCGCGAGGAGGGTGTCCAGCCGGTAGTTGAACAACCCAGGGACGCAGCGCTTGGCCAACGGGATCGTGTCCAGCAAGTCGATGCGGGCCAGCCTCGGGCAGTGCTCGCGCTGGTGGTAGATGAGGTTGGCCTCCGTGGCAGCGTGCTGCGCTACCAACAGATACGAGGTGTCGGCCGCGAACCGGCGGTCCAGTGCAGCCAGCGCTTCGGCCGGGGTGGGCGCGGCCTGCAGCTGCTCGGCAGTCAGTCCGGTCTGAGCGGTGAACGCCGGCGTCACCGGCGCGAAGGCGGGTGGCCGGATCAGCGAGGTCCCGCGCCCGGTCTCGCGCCATTGACCGTCGTAACGCAGCGCGAGAACGGCGACCTCGACCGGTTGCGCAGGGAACCCGGCGGGGGTCGTGGCCTCGAAGTCGATGACCACGAACGTCGTGTTACGGAAGGCGCCGTCGTCGGTCAAGCCACCCATCCGCCCGCCCCCATCCAATATCTCGCATCCAGGCCCGCCGTCGCGCCGCCAGCGGCACAGCTGCCCGGGGTCCGGCGGCTGGTTGCCTCCGTATTCACTGGCCGATGACCTCGGTGACCGCGCGGGTGGCATCGTCGAGGCCGGGAGCGTTCCAGAACCGTTCGCCCGTCCAGGCCTCGCTCAGGGAGCGATACAGGTCCGACATCACCGGCAGGAACGCTGCGGGCAGTGGTGCCGGCTCGGGCCACCGGTCCCTGGGAACACCGTCGGCGATCAGTCGGCCGGTAGGCACTTCGAGTCCGTTGTTGACGTACCAGTTGCGCAGGACCTGCTTGCCGCAGTGGAGGCCGTTGAATAACAGGCGGGCCTCGTCGGGGGTGCCGGGGCTGTCGGCCAGCACGAGACGACCGTCGGTCGCCAGCAGAAACTCGGCCTTGCCATCAGAGAGGTGCAGCCCGACCCGCTCGGCGTGCCCGGCCAGCACCGCGTTGGCCTTGACGGCGATGTCGCTCATCACCTGGAGCTGCCCGGCGCTCAGACCTGCCAGCCGGGGGGCCTCAAAACGGCTGACGAACCGGTTGACGGGCTCGAACATGGTGGCGTATTCGATCAGCGGCTGCGGCAAGCGTTCGCCCGCATGCGGGACACGAGTAAGGCCGACCTCGTCCAGGGTGAGCGTGCCGGCGGCGAGGCGGCGATGAACTGAGCTGCCCTGCGGAACTTCGTTACGGACCAGGACCTGCACGGGGACCAGCGTGTTGTCGGCGAGTGGGCCGGCGCCGGACTCGGGTAGCCGTGCCAGGTCGAATTCGATGCGGTTCGGGGGCAGGAAGCGCCGGAAGTGGGTGGGTACGCCGGCGGCTTTCAGCGTCCGGAAGTTGAAGACGGCCATGCGGCAGGTCGCCTCGCCCTTGCCGGGGATCGGGTCCGGCATCCGGCCGTAGTGGAAGACGGTGTAGTTGTCGGTGTACTCGAAGATCCCCACCCCGGTTCGGTGTGCCGTCGCGGGTTCGACGATCTCGACGTTTCTGGTGGAGTGCAGGACGGGCATGACGCTCCTGGAGGTGCGAGGGACTCAGTCGCTGGTGAGGGCACGGTGCTGAGGCCGGCCGCAGTACATGCACGCAGCCTCCGGGCCTTGCCACGGTTCGCTGACGCAGGTGAGGCCGGCGTCGGTGTTCTGGATCAACGAGCCGATGAGCTGCGTGGCGTGGTGCTCTCCGAGGGTGCGCCGATCCACGACTCGATAGCGTGCGGGATCGGTCGCTGCCACCTGCTCGAAGAGGGCACACACGGAGCGCATGAAGGTCGCCTGCTCGGCGGTGAAGACACACCGGTCGCGGCGCTGGGCCCGGGTGATCGCCCGGTGGGGGTCATCGGTGACCAGGATCGTGCGGTCCGGCAAGCTGCGGTAGGACGCTGCCAAGCTCAGCAGTGCGGTCGCCGTCACGAGGGCGGCGTCCGGATCGTCGGGGTGCAGCAGGACGGCTTGGCACACCGCGGTGCTGTCGACGCCGCGGCCCTCGAGGACCGGACGGCCACCGGCCAGCTCGGGGATGACGCAGTCGAGGTCGTGTCGTTTGATGGCCAGCAGCACCAGCGCTTCGGCCAAGGGTGTCCCGCCGCGCAGGAAGGGATCCCCGGCGCTGGCTTCGCGTAGGGCACGCAGCAGCGCCGCGCCGAGGTCCGGCTGGGTGTCCGTGCGCGCGGAGAACTCCTCCAGCAGCAACGGCTTGGTGTCCATGAGGTCGATGGCGTGGCGGGTCAGGTAGGTTTTTCCGACTCCGGTGACTCCCTCGACGGAGGTCAGCGCGCCGCGAGTGCATCGGCGCAGTTCCGGGATGGCCGTCATGCCGAAGGTCTCCTCATGGCAGGGATGTGCGGTCGCCGTTCCAGGAGCCTGGTGACGCTCTGGCGGACCACGTCGACGCTCTCCTGGGGCGACAGGTCGGCGACATCGAGGATCATGTAACGGTCGGGGTCGTCCTCGGCCAGCACGCGGTACAGCCGGTCGATTTCGCTGATCAGGTGGGCATGCTCCGCCGCGAGGGGCCGTTGGATGCGAGCGCCGAACCGCTGGATGCACACCTCGGGGTCGCCGGTGAGCAGCAGTGTCTTGTCGGGAACGCCACGCCAGCGCCGGGCATCGGCGAGGATGTGCCGTGCCACCTGCTCCGGCCGGGTCCCCGGGTGCTCGGAGCACAGGACGGCGGCTTGATACACCGCGACGGAGTCCACCCCGCGGTCCTCGATGATCACGTCGACGCCGGCCAGGGACTGCCCGGCGAGGCGCTCACTCTTGCGTACCTGCAGAGCCAGCAGGGCCAGTGTCTCCACCACCGGATGACCGGTCCGCAGGAACGGGTCACCGGCGCTGCTCAGTGCGGCGATCACCCTCGACAGCAGGACGTCGTTCACCTGGTCGGTGAGTTCGTCGAGCAGGACACCACGGGTACCGAGCAAGGCTGCCGTGCCGTGGGCCGCGCTCGTCTTTCCCACGCCGTTGATTCCCTCGACGCTCACCCAGAGCGGATCCGCGCCCGTCGGCTTGATCATGATGGCCTCCGTAGAACAGGAACAGGTTCATGGCCGCCGCAACCAAGCGCATCGGCCGCGCCCACCGGCGGCGGACACTCCCAGGCGAGATGAGGCCGGCAGCGGTCCGCTTCACGAGTTGTCCGCCTGCACGGCTGGAGCAGGTGTCGCGACGAGCTGCCCCCGCTGCACAGTGAGCACCCGCATGCCCGCGTCGTGGGCGGCGGTGATGCCGTCAGCCGCGTCGTCGACGGCGAGGCAGCACCGCGGGTTGACGGCCAGGACGCCGGCGGCTCGCAGGAACAGGTCCGGTGCCGGCTTTCCGCGTGTGACGTCCTCGCGGGTGATGGTGGCCGTGAACAGGTGGCCGAGATTCAGTGCCCGGATGCCCTCATCGACCAGGACCCGGGCGGCGCCGGACGCGACGGCGCACGGCAACCCCCGGTCGATGGCCGCATCGAGTAGCTCGATGGTGGCCGCGATGGGCCGAAGCTGGTCGAGGCCGGCCAGCAGCCGCGCCCGGCTGGCCCCGATGATCGTCCTGGTGGGAAGGTCGCCATGAACCGCGGTGATCTCGGTGAGCAGCTCGGCGATCGACAGACCGACGTGCTGCTCATACCAGGGCCGGTCGAGGCGCACCCCGTACGGCAGAAGCACCGCGGACAGCGCGGTGAAGTTGGCGTCCTGGCTGTCGACGACGGTGCCGTCCCAGTCGACGATCACCGCGGCCGCGTCAGAAAGAAGATCGTCGACTGTCAATCGCGGGGGCACCATGCACGAGCCTCCCGGGCGATGATCTCGGCGTATCCGGTGATGCGCTGGTCGTCGTCGTGATCGGTGAGGATCACCGCCAGGGTTCGATCGATCACGGCGGCGGCGTTGCCGCAGGGTGAGGCGGCGAAGGAGGCGAGCTCACGGCGCTGGTCTGCCGGCACCAGCCGGAACGTGCCGACGCTGTTGGGAATGCCGAGGCCGGCGAGCCGTTCACAGAACGCGCGGGGCCGGGGCATGGTCAGCGTGGCGAGGAAGCTGTAGCCGTTCCATCCCTGTCCGGGCGCGGCGGCCGGCTGCACGCCCGGGGCGTCGGTCAGCAGTTCGCGCAGCAGCGCCGCTTGGTGCTGACGCCGGGCGAGGAGATCGTCGAGCCGGGCCAGGTTGGCGCGGGCGATCACCGCCAGTGGTTCGGCCAGCCGGTAGTTTTGTGCCACCTGAGGCGGATAGCCCGGCGGCGGCGGAGGGAGGCCGTGCGAGCGGTAGGAGCGGGCGGCGGCCGCATACCGGTCGTTGTCGGTGAGCAGGTAGCCGCCTTCCCCGCACCACAGCACCTTGCCGTCCTTCATGCTGAAGCAGCCGATCGCGCTGCCGGTCCCGGCGTGCCGATCACCGGTGCGGCTGCCTTGGGCCTGGCAGGCGTCCTCGACCACCAGTAGGCGGTGCTCGTCGGCCCAGCCGCCGAGCCGGGCCAGATCGCCGATGCGTCCCCACAGATGCACGGGAAGCACAGCTTTGGTGGCAGGGGTGACTTTGGCGCTCAGGTCGGTGTGATCGAGGTCGGCGCCGTCCGGGGTGCAGTCGACGAAGACCGGGCGGGCGCCGGCGTGGATGATCGGCGCGACCGACATGATCACCGTCAGGGCCGGGACGAGCACCTCGTCGCCGGGCCCGACGCCCACGGCCCTCAGCGCGGTGTGCAGTGCCGCGGTACCGGAGGACACCGCGACGGCGTGACGGACGCCGAACCGGTCGGCGAGTTCGGATTCCAGGGCGGTGACCTGCGTGCCGGCGGCGGGGTCCGGCATCGTGTCCAGCAGCTGTTCCAGATCCTCGGTGAGTCGCAGGGCGCCGGTCATGACCGGACTCCGGCCGACGGCAGGAAACGCTGGAAGTCGGTCAGTGGCCACATGTTGACGCAGTCGCGGGAGAACAAGGAGCAGTCCGCGCACGCGCCCCCGCGCCCGAACAGCGCCTCCGCAGTGCTGCCGCGGATGGTGCGGTGCCGCTCCGGCGGGGTCGCCCGGATCTTGAGGCCTGAAGGGCAGTCCCAGACGCTGCCGTCCGGCTCGACGAAGAACAAATCGGTACCGCCGAAGCAGCCGGAGACGGTGCCGGGGGTCTCGGTGCTGATCGTGTCGAGGAACTGGCGGGGATAGGTGGGCGCGGGAAGACCGATCGGTACCTGCTCGTAGAGTTCTGCGAGCAGCCGTGCGACGGCGGGGGCGTCCTGGTCGGTCAACGCCAGTTCGGCGTGCAGCGGGTGGTCCCGTTCCAGCGAGATCGGCTGAGGAACGAAGTAGTCACAGCCGAGCTCGGCCGCGAGAGCCCCGACGGAGAGAATGTCGGCGGTGTTCTGGCGTGTGATCACCGCGTACAGGCCGACCCGGGGGCAGGCGGCGGCGCCGCGGGCCGCGAGCAGCGCTCGAATCCCCGACAGCACGCTGGCATGGCCGTCGACGCGGTTGCGAGCGGGCCGCCAGGTGTCGTTGTAGCCGGCATCGGTGGAGTCGAGCGACACCGAGACCGCGTCCACGCCGAGCGCGAGGATCCGGTCGACCAGGTGCGGCCGGTTGAGCGGAATGCCGTTGGTGCACAGCACCACCTCGACGCCGGTGGCCTTGATCGCGGCGACCACGTCCATGATCGGAGGCCAGATCAGCGGCTCGCCACCGGCGAGGAACACCCGCTCGACGCGGGAGCCGGCCAGCGTGTCCACGAACGCGGCGATGTCGGCCAGTGTGAGGTCCGTGCGTGCCAGGTGTGACAGCACGCCGACCTGGTCAGGGGGTGTTTCACGGTGGTCTTCGACGGTGCCGAAGTAGCAGTAGCGGCAGCCCAGGTTGCACGGGGAGCGCAGCGCCCACAGCAGGGTGACTCCGGTCATGACACTCGGTTCTCCTTCAGACCGGACGTCATACAGCGACGTCGGCCGCGAGGTCGTCGTTGCGCGGAAGGTCCGTACCGAGGCCGGGCAGCCGGTCGATGCTCGCCGGCCCCGGTCGGCCTTTATGCCGGGCGTCGGCACACGTACATCACTTCCATCGCCGCCTCCGGGATAGCGGCGGCGGCCACCGTGTCCAGCAGCGCCGGCGACACCGTCTCCCGCAGCCGCTGGTACCAGGCCCGGGCGCCGTCGCCGAACCTGTCGGCCAGCACCGCGGCGACCTGGTCGGCCGGCGGCGCCAACTGCCCCACCTTCTCCTCGACCACCAGGCCGCACTCGGCCAGCACCGGCTCCAGCTCGGCACTGTTCCACTCGTAGACGTGCACCCGGTACTGCAGCGGCCGCGGCGGCAGACCCGGCGTTTCAGGCGTCGACAGGTACAGCACCCCGCCCGGCCGCAAGGCGGCCGCGGCGTGCCGCAGGCTGGCGACCGCCAGCTCGCGCGGCAGATGCTCCAGGGCGGAGGTGTAGACGGCGACGTCGAACCCGTCACCGACCGCCTCGGCCGGCCACGGCGCGGCCACGTCACACTCAACCAGCTCGATCGGGAACGGCCGATCACCGTAGTGATCATCCAGGCGGGCGATCCGGTCTCTGGCCTCCGCCAGGTTCGCCGAGGCCAGGTCCAGCCCGACGTACTGCTGCAAGCCCGGCGCGTATCGGTAGAGCGTCGGCAGCTGCAAGCCTCGCCCACAGCAGATGTCCACCAGCCTCGCGCCCTGCTGCACGCGTTCGGCGACGTACAGCCGCTGAGCGAGATTCATGATCCCGGAGGCCTTGACCTCCCCGGCGGGGATCGCCGTGTAGAAATCGTCCATCTGGTTCACCGAGTACGGGCCGATCATCGGGGTACCCGGACGCGTCAGGGTGTGCGCATGGGGCTCTTCGGTTTCCGGGCTGGTGGCGATGGTCATCGGTTCTCCCACGGGAAGATCACCCATCCTTCGACGGTGGCGCCGATGTAGCTCAGCGCTTGTTCGGGGGGTTGCGCACGCCGCCAGTTGGCGGCGTTGACGATGCAGACCGCGGTGCGGACGCGGGTGGCGCCTGCTGCGGCGACCAGCTGCGCGGTGTAGGCCATCGTGTCGCCGGTGCCGGCGATGTCATCCACGATTAGTACGTCCCGGCCGGACAGCTCGCCGAGGCTTGCCGCGTTCGACACCTGCGGAGCGGGGGTCTTGGCCGCGTTCATGTCGTCGCTGACGGTGTGGACGACCTCCACGGCGCGGACCGTGCGCACCGCGAGGGCGTGTGCGAACACGGTCGCGGGAACCATCCCGCCGCGCAGGATGCCGATGACGAGGTCGGGAAGGCCGTCGCTGCGGACGTTCACCGCGGTGGCGTTGATCCCGACGACGAGTTCTTCCCAGGCGAGCAGGATCGGTGGGGCGTCAGCGGCCACGTTCGTCACCCCACAGCAGCACATGCAGCCGAGGGCTCAGATTCCAGCCGTGAGCCAGCGCCGGCTCGGCCAGTTTGCGCATCCCGGCCAGGACAGCGCTTTCGGTGGTGCCCTCGGGCATCACCCATACCGGCTCGAGGGACAGTTCGGCTTGCAGCTCCACCAGTTCCTGGATGTCGCTCGGCCCGGTGATGACGAACTTGAACACCGCCTTGCCGCAGTCACGGAAGGCCTGCAACGCCGTCGGGCGCAGCCGGCGGTGCGCGGGCACGCCCGACCCGCTCAGTTTGGGCGACACGTTGAAGGTGCTGATCGAAGCGATCAAGTGATCGTCGGGTGCGATGGTGCCGTTGGTCTCCACCTCCACCCGACGTCCGGCGCCGGCCAGCTGAGTCACCAGACCTCCCAGGCGCCGCTGCTGCACCAGCGGCTCACCCCCGGTGACGACGACCAAGTCGGTGTCCTGACCCACCGCCCAGGACGCGACATCAGCGACAGCCATCTCGGTGACCTGCTCCTCGGGGCTGAAGCGGCGCCAGTCCCAGGTGTAAGGGGTGTCGCACCACCCACAGTCGAGGTTGCAGCCGGACAGCCGTACGAACAGTGCCTGCTGCCCAGCCGACGGTCCCTCCCCTTGCACGGTGGGTCCGAACAGCTCCGCGACCCGCAGCGTCGACGGCGACGCGAGAACCGTCATGCTGCTCTCGCCGGTCGGTACTCGGCCCACGACGACGGGGTCTCACTGACACGGACGGCGAGCAGCCGGCCCGGAATCTCGGGCTCGAGCTTCTCGATGAACCACTGCGCGAGAACCTCGGCGAGGTTCTCGCTGGTCGGTGCCGGCTGCATGACCTCGTTGAGATGGCGGTGGTCATACGTCTCGTCAAGATGCGCCTTGAACGGCGCCAGCTCACCGAAGTCGGTGACGAAACCCGGCCCGGCGAGCTCCTCGGCACCGAGCACGACTTCGACGGTGTAGTTGTGCCCATGCAGGCGACCGCATTGGTGCCCTTCGGGAAGGCCCGGCAACAGATGGCTGGCCGCGAAGGTGAAGCGTTTGCCGATCTCATGTCCCACGGCAGACCTCCTGGTCTTGAGGGTGTGCTCAGGACGACGCGATGGCCAATCGGCGTTGCCATTCCTCCCGGCGAGCCGGGTCGTCTGCCAAAACACCTCTACTAGTTGAGGTGCTGGTGACCGCACCGATGGCCCGGGCCCCGCGCAGGCTCATGCACAGGTGCTCGGCTCGAAGCCGCACTCCGACGCCTTTCGGCTGCAGCTGCTCGATCAGCCAGTCCGCGATCTGCTGCGTCATGGCTTCTTGGGTCTGCAGCTGGCGGGCATACAGCTGTACAACCCATGCCAGCTTCGAGAGACCGACGATGCGGGTACTCGGCACGTAGGCGATCGTGGCGTCACCGATGAACGGCAGCACATGGTGCTCGCAGAGGCTGAAGAACGGGATCCGATCCACGACCACGAGCTCGTCGTAGCCGCTCGCGTTGTCAAACGATGTCGGCTCGAAAGATGGAGGTTTGAGCATTTCTCCTAGCGCGCGAGCCATGCGAGCCGGGGTGTCTTGGCGGTGCTCGCTCTCCATGTTTAGTCCGAGAGCAGAGAGCAGGTCCGCAGCAGCGACCGTCGCCCTGCCCAGATCCACCGGAAGGCTATCGGCGCAGCCGTCACGCGCTCGCGCATCGAGAGGCAGGACTGGTGATGTCATGGCTGTACGACCTCCTACGGGCTTGTGCGTGATCGGCCCACCCACGACGGGTCCGGCGTCTCGATTGACCGAGCGTGCGTCAAATATGACCCAACGTCACGTACCCGAGGAATACCTACTTGGTGTCCGACCTGGCCTACCGACCTTCCGTCCGACAGGCGCCCAACCTGGGCGTCTTCACTTTCGCCACGCCATTGCGGCAGTTCCGTCAAGCCGAGCAGCCTGTGAGTGCGCAACACCGGCTCATGCAACGGTGCCTGGAAGCCCGCTCGAGTTGCCTGGCGCGCCTGCGTCTTGTACCTCGTAGACTCTGACGCGATGTCTGGGCTGAGGTCGCCGTTGCCGGCGTTGGATGCTGCGGCGGCAGCAGTGGCGTATGACGAGGTGCGAGTCTCCGCCGGTGCAGTGTGGTGGCTTGAGTCGCGTCCGGATGAAGGCGGCCGGGTCGCCTTGATGCGACTCGACGCGGGCGGTCCGGCCGAGGAGGTGACACCAGCGGGGGCGGATGTTGGCTGCGATCTCCACGGATATGGTGGCAGCGCGTATGCCGTCGCGGGTGAACGGATCTTCTATGTGGATCGTCGAGACGGACACATCCATGTCAAGGACAAGCACGACGTCCATGTCGTGCTGCGCCGTCGCTCGGCCGATGAATTCTTGGGCGACCTCGCAGCGTCAGCCGATCGAGTCTGGTGCATTCGCGAGACTGTCTCTGGTGACGAGCTGATCGAGCTGCTGCCCGACGGCAGGTTCCAAGTGATGCTGGCGACGGAGGGGTTCCTCGGCTCGCCGCGCCCTGCGCCAGGCCGTCTTGCGTGGCTTCGGTGGGACGCCGACCGCATGCCGTGGGACGGCTGCGAATTGTTCCTCGGTGCTCGGGACGCCGATGGAATCGGCCACGTCCAGCGGGTCGCTGGAGGTCGCGACGTCTCAGTGACCCAACCGCAGTGGGACCATCAGGGCCGACTGTGGTTCATTTCTGATCAGTCGGGTTGGTGGAACTTGTATCGCCACGACGGCGAGGAGGTAACGAACGTTGCACCCATTGCCACCGACAACGCTCCGCCGGAATGGGAGGCCGGATATTGCACTTTCGTGCTAACACCGCAAGGCGGTGCCATCATGATCGGCCTCGGCGGCCCGCGCCACGAATTACTGGTGACGGGCCAAAATGGGACGCGGCGGATCGAAACCGGATACACCTCTTTCAAGCCTTACCTGGCTGTGGATAGCGATCAGCTATACGCCATTGCCGCCTCGTCCACTCATGCTTCAAACGTGATAAGACTCAACCTAGGTGCCTCGACCGCACCCGAGGTGATCACCACCGCAGCGGATTCATACGACGGCATATCTCTGCCGGAAATCGTGCATTGCCCGACCGCCAGTGGAGAGGCCGTGACGGCTCTGGTCTATCCGCCGTGGGGGGCATCGGCGGACTGGTGCGCCCCATTGGTTGTCCGCGCCCACCCAGGGCCAACGTCCTCTATCAACAGTCGGCTTGACTGGCACGTTCAGTACCTCACCAGCCATGGCTTCGCGGTGGCCGACGTCGACTACCGAGGAAGCTCCGGTTACGGCCGGACGTTCCGGCGCGAGTTGTACGGGCGCTGGGGCACTGTCGATGTCGAGGACTGCATCGCTGTGGCCGGACATCTACTCAGCGCTGGCCGTACCATTCCGGGTCGAGTCTTTATTACGGGCGCTAGCGCGGGAGGGTACACCGCTCTGCAAGCGGTCTCCCAGCCATCGCCGTTCTCCGGTGCGGTGGCGCGTTCGGCGATCATCGACCCCGATCGGTGGAGGCTGACCGCACCGCGCTGGCAGCGACCTCATGCCGGTGCCTTGACCGGCCCGGCCGGTACGGTATCCGCAGAGCTAATTCAGCAGCCGGTCCTGTTGATTCACGGTAGCGATGACCACGTCGCACCGGTGTCTGACGTGCGCCAGCTCGGTTGCGGCCTCGAGGCCAAAGGATTGGCTCACAGACTGCTCATTGTCGACGCACGCCACCGTATGTCTGCGCAGCAGGCGGCGGCTCGGGCCTTGGAGGCGGAACTCGCCTTCTATCGCGAGCTGCTCGACAGGTGAATCTCCAAACGTCACGCTGCGGCGGGCAACACCTCGTGGATGTAGTCGATCAGGTCTCTGACTGCCTGGACATCCTCGAAAGGGATCAGGTCGGCTCTGACCTGAGCGACACGTTGAACGGCACGCGCTGAGGCGGTACGGGTCGCGAGATTCACCGCTTCGCGGCCGCGAACGCAGGCCTCATCGATTCTGCCGGTGGCAGCTAACGAAGACGCCAGTAGGGCAGTGTCGATCACCAACCGTCGTACCCGGCTGTGGCCGACACCGATGACAGCTTGCCGGATCTCACGCTGCGCGGACTCGTGCCGGCAAAGATCGAACATGCAATGCGCCACTTCGTCGGCCAGGTACGCCGAAGTCAGGTATCTGATCCACTCCGGCTCTGTGCCAGCATCACTATTGGCGAGGTGCATCTCTGCTGATCGCAATGCCATAGTGCATGCCGACTCGTCACCGAGCCGGGCATAGGAACGGGCTACCACTGCCCAGATACTCGCGAGAACGGCTGGAGTTGTACCGGCGGCGGCGCCTGCGAGCGCTGTTTGCGCCAGACGTAAACCCTGCTGCGGGTAACCGCAGTGCAGCGCGAGGTGCGCAAGGCTAACACCCAGTAGATAAGCTCCAAGACTGCGGTCGTTGATCGCACTAGACAATGAAAGGGCGTGTAGATAGTGCCGCTGCGCGACGCCGTCTGCTCCCAGATCCACGGCTTGATAGCCAGCCAACTCACGGGCAGCTACCGCAACCCGGTAGCCGGCGACGCGCAGTCTTCGATCCGCGTAGGGCGCCAGGATAAGGGCTCGCACCTGGCCATTAATAAACGATGACACTAGGTCACCCGCAACACCGGCTCCCTGCTGATGGTCCATGTCGCGCAAGGTTTGCAGCAGTCTCGCCGCGTCAGCCACGGCAGGCGGATGCCGAACTTGCTGGGTACTAGGTGCGACGACCGTACGCAGTTGAATAGTACCGTGCAACCAGTCTTGTGCAGCCCGGTCAAGGGCGGCGGGAAGAACCGGCACATAAGATTGCGCCGATGGTGGTCTCGCGCGAACGGAGATCGCATCATTCCGGTGCATCGATGCTCTTTGGCCAAGAAGCGAAACTGAATACTCGTCCGCCGAAATGATTTTGTCTCGGAGATTGACGCCAGCCCGGCCGGCCAAACCTGGTTCGAGGCCGGAACCTGCCAATTCTTCCGTTCGGCGCGGGCTGTAAAGGCCTAGTTCAATATCGGTTGCAATGCCGAAAACATCACGCAGAGCTCTTCGGCGTTCGCAGACCGGCCAGCGGCTCTCGCCGCGTTCAAGCTTGCCTACCCATCGAGCATCGACATACAGCGCGGCGCGATCCCGCTTCGGGTAAAGACGGTCTAGCGTCCGGTTCACGACGTCTGCCAACTCGGCACGGGAAATGTGCTGTCCCGGCCGGTGGGGCGACCGAAACCGCTTCCGTGCCGCAGTAAGCACCTCGTTAGGCGTGATCACGGCATCGCTTCTGCGCGGCATCGGCACCTTCCCTGGTCGCCAGTCGTCCTCGCTCTGCAACTGAGGCGCGTGTCACGTGCCCCTGGGTAGGCTGATTCTCCGACATCCCGGGCGACGATCACAACTTTGGCCCACCGCCGCCACCATCTATCCCGAACGATCTCGATTCCGCCTGAGGCAAGCCAGTCCGCGACGCGGTATCAGCTATGCCGTCGCGCTGACCTATCGAGCGTCACAAGCAACCCGTGCGGCCAACTCGAGACCTCGAAGATCTCGAACGTTGGCCAAGCGGCGGAAATCGACGGTGGGGAGCCCACGCTTTCATCCGACCGTGAGACGGCAAGGACAAGCCGATCCACCGCGTGGAGGTCCAGGAGCTTTTCGACGGCACGTCCTTGCCCGAGAAGTAGAGCTGTACGGACCCCCATCCTCTGTGCGTCGGCAAGCCACGTGGCCGGCTGCTGCCCCGGGGGCTGCAGTTCGTCCAAGTGAAGGTGCTGAGGGCTGTGACCGCCCGCAACGCCTTCCTCGATCCGATCATCCGTGACGACAATGTCCGCACTCGACCGCAGTTGGTTCAGCAACAGCGCTTCGGTCCGGTCGTCGTTGGCTTCCATCGCGTACGCCAACGTCACGTAGGGCGCCTTTCTGGTCGTCGCCAACAGCCAGGGGCCCAGCACGCTCAGGACTTCGGCGGACAGCACGTTCGTTTCGACATCGATGCCCGCCGCGGCCAGGACCGCAGCACCCCCGTCTCCCCGGGAAGTGGGATCCATGACGCCGATAACAACGCGAGCGATGCCGGCGTCAATCAAGGCCTGTCGGCATGCCGGAGTCACGCCGACATGGTTACAGGGTTCCAAGGTCACCACTGCGGTACCGCCGCGGGCTGCTGAGCCGGCAGCGTCAAGGGCGTTGACCTCGGCGTGCGCCTCGCCTTTGCGGCGGTGAAAGCCGGTGCCCGCTATCTGGCCGTGCCGGTCGAGGATGACACAGCCCACCGGGGGATTCGGACTCGTTGTTCCCAAGCCAACCGCTGACAAGATGATCGCTTGCCGCATCGCGGCGAGTTCGACGTCAGATGCCATCACGCTGTCCCTGTGAGGTCCTCGAGGTAGGCCGACACCTCGGCCAGGTTGCGATACGGCTCCAGGCTAGCGCCGAGATCGTTGAGACCCTGCAGAAGGCGCCGCGCCCCGGCACGCCGGGCGATCGGCAAGGCGGAATGCGCGGTGGCTGCTGCAGCTTCGGGTTCGGCGGCGTCCTGATGAGCGGCGGCCTTGGTCAACAGGGCGGAGGCGTAGTCCTGCCGGTGCAGGCGGGGAATCGCAGGGACGGCGGCTTCCAGGACCGCGATGGCCTCTGCCGGCCGGTGGGCAAGCCGCAGGCACGCGCCGCGGTAGACCTCGATGTACCCGCTCGTGCAGTACGAGCCGTGTTCGCCGTCTGGCGGGCCGTGGTGCCGATCAGCGGCCCAGTGGTGCGCCTGGTCGATCAACGTGAGTGCTTCGTCGGCGGCACCGTTCGCGGCCAGTGCGTGAGCCTGTTGGACGCGGATCGCCGCGCGCATCGGTGCCGGCAGCTTGAGCTCGTGGCGGGCGGCGACATCGGCGTGTTCCGCTGCCCGCCCCGGGGCGCGCCGGGAGAGCCAGTGCTGGCTGCTGCGATACCGCGCCCACGCGGTCATCACCGTGTCATCGGTGCGCGAGGCCAACGTGAGCGAGTGTCTGGCCCAGCGCTCGGCGGCGGCATCGTCGTTCAGCGACTGTGAGAGCCACGCGGCGGACTCGGAGTAGAGCGCGGCGAGCTGGTTCAGCTCCCGGTGAAAAATCTGTGGGGCCTGCTCAATGAACGTGTCTAGCAGATCGAGTTGTCGGGTAACGCCGACCAGCGCGTATCCCGGGCCGAAGAGCTTGTCGTTGTCCACGAGCAATCGCCATTCGATCCGGAAATCCTCGAGGGTCTCCTCCCAATCACCAGCGGCGAGGAGGACCGTGGCACCGTCATCGGGTTGCGCTACTTCGGTGCGGCGGGGACTGAAAAGGTCGAGCTCGATGTCGGTGCCGACGCCGAAGACGTAGCGCAGGGCGGCACGCCGTTCCTCCGACGGCCACCGTGTCTCACCGCGTTCAAGTTTGCCTACCCATCGGGCATCGACGTACAGAGCACCCAGCGCGCGGCGGGGGTACAGCCGGTCGAGTGCCCGATTGACGGCATCGGCGAACTCCGGGCGAGACATCTTCTGCCCCGGCCGATACGGCGACCGGAGCCCCTCGCGCAACCTGGCCAGCACCTTATTGGGAGTGACGATCGCGTCGGGATGCCGCGGCACGAGCTTCTCCCTTCCCGGCACCGGCGTCGCCATGCTTCCGGTGCGCACTACGCCGGTGGTGTGACGAATCATCCGGCATGCCGGGCGGAGACAGCAAGGCGCAGCTCTACCGTCGCCACGCTGCCTCACCACTCGATGTACTGAAACCCGTCAGCTAGCCGGGCATCGTCCGAAGCCTGGACTTCCCCCGCTCCAAATGAAACCGGGAGGTGCAACGTCGAGGGGTGCCAGACTCTTCGGGCCTCTACATATCGAAATGGCCCGCGCGAACGTCATCAATGAACGTTGCCCACGCACCTCGATCGAACTCCAGGATGGGGCCGCCCTGGTCCTTCGTGTCTCGTACACCGACGCGCGTTCCGCTTTCGGACGGCGAGACTTCCACGCAGTTACCCTCGTCGCTTCGCGTGGACTTTCGCCATTTGCTGTAGACCTCAGCGGTCATGCTGCTACTCCCTCGATAAATTCGAACTGATCGGCTATGGCGGTAAGCATACGAATGCTTTCTTGAGGACTCAAGGAAGCAGACTTGAGCCGACTATGCAGGTGGCGGTAGGCGTCAACTTCGGCCGGCTCCGTGAATATCAAGTCCGTTGTCAGCGTGTCCACCGCCACCGCTAGAGTCTTGTGCCGGTCGCGATATCGGTAGATCGAGTACGCCGACCGAGGCGCGCTGTGTCCCTTCATCGTGGCCGAGATCGGCAGAATGCGAACCGTGAGCGAGCCGTGCGCTCGGCACAATGCGACGACATGACGCAGTTGCTCGGCGACGATATGCCGCTCGGCCGCGCACCGGCGAACGGCGGACTCGTCAATCACCACGTCATACGTCGGGCCCTCAGCGGCGAGTAACGAGCTCTGCCGACGCGCCCGAGCCGCGACCGCCACGACGGGATCAACCTGTTCGGGCTGCCTCGCGGGGTCACTGCGAATCCGCGCGTCCGCGAAAGCAGCCGTCTGCAGAAGGCCGGGTATCAGCGCGAGCGCGTACTCCGCGATGGCAGCTGTTCCGCTCTCCAGATCCGCATAGCGAGCCTGCCGCTCACCCATCTGTTCTGTTTGCTCATCCCACCAGCCTCGGGCCCAGCCATCCGAAGCTGCGCTGATGATGTCATCGCGCCGTTTAGGTCCGACTTGCAGGTAGTCGCAGATTCCCGAGACGAGGTCGATATCCGGTCCACGATGACCATTCTCAAGAGCGCTGAGCTGCTGAGCAGGAAATCCGACCGCCCGGGCAAGGTCCGCCGCCTTGCAGCCGTGCTCACGGCGAAGACGACGGATCTCCTCGGCGAGCCATCTGCGGCGAACATAGGGACTGGGGCCAGTCACCGGCAGCCTCCCACAAGGTCCATGTCGACGCGGCCAGGACACAGCGCTAGCCGGAGTGCGACCACTGTAACCCCGGCCGCAGCTCGAATGATCTTCATGAATCCGGTTGTCCGACTAATTCCGCAGGTCAGAGCAAGGTCGTACCCAAGGTCGGTACAGGAAGTCGGACACAAGGTCGGTATTCCCGCCCACCACACAATTCGTGATCGTTGGGAGGCGACGAACTCAACGCGACGGTGCCGCTGGCTCCTGTCGACTCCACCAGAGAACCACACATCGACGTCAGCGCCTAAGCGCCAGGTTATTTCGGCTCCATGAGCGAAGAACGAGTGTCAATCGAGGGCGGAGAGGAGCCGAAATGGCCGTGCAGGGGCACATCCGATCATCTCGCGCTGCTCGTCATGCCGCTCGGCTGCGCAACAACTTCCATCGCCGCACCACTAGCGAACGAATGCGTCTGAGCCGGTCAACGGTGAACTCCTCCGGGACGGGCGTGCTTTTACTCGCCGCTCGTCTCGGAGTGACCGGCCTCGACTCCGGGCCCTGCACGTCGAGACCGATGAGGAGCCGCCGGGCCCGACGTAACCAGCCAATCGACATCATGCACTGCGACGTGAAGTCCGGTGCTGGCGTGCTGACCGTGCGCCTGCCCCGTGACAAGCCAGCACACCACCCCGCCTCTTCCCTGTCACCGCGACGGGAGACCGCTTGCGCTGTGTCCTCTGTCGCATCGACGAGAGGTTCCGCTAACTACTCCGCTGTCCACGAACGAGAGCTGTTGAGGGCGGCTGCCGGAGATCGAGATGTCCTTGAACAGCTGGGCAGCCACCCGCATCGGGTACTACTTCCGGCTTGGACGTGTGCTGCCTGCACGTTGGCGTGGCCCTGCGCACCAGCCCGTAGATACCTGCTTCATGCCTTCGGTTGGTTGAAGGTGGCCACGTTGTCGGCCGCACTGATGGAACTCGCCGTCAAGGACCTTCAAGACCTCAATGCAGAGCAGCTTTGGCAGCGGTTCATCGAGTGGACGGAACCGCCCGCGGAGGCTCGCGAGTTGCTCCTTCGACAAGCCTCATGAACGCCCAGAAACCCCCGGCGACGTTGGGCGCACATGCTCACGCTGCGCCGGGCGTGACACCTGACCGACCCGCTGTGCGGGATTCCCGATCGGTCAGCTCCGGTGCCGGGCCGGGCGCACCTCGTTCGTCGCCGCGAGTTGGCTGCGCCCGGCCCGCCCTCAACTCCTGCATGTCCTGGATCTCGTAGAAGGAGGCAACGTCATGTCCCCCCTCACCGCCGGCATTCATGGGTCTGCCGGCGCTCGTGCAAGGTGCCGGCAGCGGTGAGTCATCCACGCAGCGGACCCGGCCGATTCTTCGCCGACGAGCTTGGACCCCGCCACTCCGCCGATGGCGTCAGTCAGCCGGTAGTGCAGCCGATCCGTCAACCGCAGCCAGCCGCTCGGCCCGCCGATCAGCACCTTCCCATGACACCGGGTAGCGAGCTCGGCGATGCGAACCTGATTAGCCGCGGCGCGTACCCGGTGACGACATCTTTCGCCCGCGAGGCGCCGCAGCCTTCGCCGTATGCGCCGCCGCACGCTCCGGCCTGGCATGCGCATGTGCCTGGTCCGGCCGACGCCGGCAGCCCGGCGGACGTCGAGGCGATCGCCAACCCCGACCGTGCGCAAGCCATGAACACCTTCCCCTTCGCTGACGACGTGTTCTTCGTCGCGCTCGACGACCGCACCGGCCAGATGCGGGCACACCCCGACGTGGTCGGGGCAGCGCTGGCGGGCGCGCTGCTCGCCGAGCTCGCCGCCGGCGAGTGGATCGAGGTGTACCGGGAACGGCTCGAGCCCGCCGCGGATGCTCGCCGGGGAAAGACGGTCCCGCGCGATGCTCTGGCCCACAAGGTGCTCGACACGATCCTCGGCCAGGCTGACTTCCTGCCGGTGGAGCAGTGGGTCTCGTTCCTGGCCGACACCGCCGAACAAGAAGTCGCCGAGCGCCTCGGCCGGGCAAACCAGATCGTGGTGGAACAGCGCCGCCGCGTGCTGAGCACCAGCACGATCTACAAGCCCGCGGACAAAAACAACGCCGCGTGGCCGCGGGCCCGCCTCTCGGAACAATGCCGCGCCCACCGGCAGCTGGACGCCGGCGACGTCGTCCTGGCCGGCCTGTGTCACGCCTCCGGCCTGCTGCACAACGTTCTCGACGCCGCCCCGGCCGGCACCTACGACTACACCATGCAGCAGATCCAGTCCCGGCTGGCCGACCACCCTTGCGTGCTGGCGGTGCTCGGAGCCGTGGAAAGCATCGTCACCGCCCGCGCGTCCCAGCTCGCTTGAGCTGACCCCTGATGGACCCCACCCCTCGATTTGTGGAGCATTTGACGTGACAGCTGTAGCTGCACCGATCAGCAACGTGAGAACCGGCCTGGCCAAGGGCCGGCTCGGCGTCGGCGGTGTCACCGCGCAGGTGATGGCGGCGGCGGCGCCCCTGACCGTCATCGCCGGCGGTGCGACCGGCGGGTTCGCCATCGCCCAGCAACGCGGCGTACCGATCGCCTATGTCGCCGTCGCGGTGATCCTCGGGATCTTCGCGCTGCCGTACGTGGCGATGGCCCGGCAGATCCCCAACGCCGGCGCGTTCTACGTTTACGTCACCGCGGGCCTGGGCCGCGTCGCCGGAGCCGCAACGGCGTTCGTGGCGATCCTGTCGTACAACGCGATGCAGGTCGGCCTCTACGGGGGCCTGGGCTACGAGGCGTCGAACTTCATCAAGGCCAACCTGCACACCGACGTCGACTGGTGGAAATGCGCTCTGGTCGCCTGGGCCGTCGTCGCGATCTTCGGACTGCTGCGCGTGGACTTCAGCGCCAAACTCCTGGCCGTGCTGCTGATCTCCGAGATCGTCGTCGCGGTCACCTTCGCGATCGTGCAGGTCTCGCACCCGCACCAGGGGCAGGTCAGCTTTGAGACGCTGTCACCGTCGTGGCTGCTGGCCGGCAGCGCCGGGGTGATGCTGACCATCGCGATCGCCGGGTTCGTCGGGTTCGAGAACACCACCGTCTTCGCCGAGGAAACCCGGGAAACTCACCGCACCGTCCCCCTGGCGACGTTCATCGCGCTCGCGGTCATCGGAGTGCTCTACGGCTTCTGCGCCTGGGCGATGACCGTGGCCACCGGACCGGACAACATCGTCGAACAAGCCGGCGCCGAGAGCACCAACCTGATCTTCAAGCTGTCGGCGGGCTACCTGCCCGCGTTCGTCATCACCATCGGGCACCTGCTGTTCATCACCAGCCTGTTCGCCGCGAACCTGTCCTTCCATAACACCTCCAACCGTTACTTCTACGCCATGGGCCGCGACGGGATGCTCCCCGCAGCGTTCGGCCGCACCTCCCAACGCACCAAGGCCCCGGTCGCCGCCTCCATCCTGCAGTCGGCCATCGGCTTTGTCGTGATCATCGGATACGCCATCACCAGCCTCGACCCCTACGTGAAGCTGTTCTTCTGGCTCACCGCCTCCGCCGGGCTCGGCGTGCTGACGCTGATGGTGCTGACCTCGGTGGCGATGCTGGCCTACTTCCTGCGGCAACGCTCCCGCCGACGCCGCGCCGAGCAGGTCGCCGACCTGGTCCGCGGCGTTCCCGCACCGACCAACGGCGCCCGCACCACCGGTGAACAGGTGGTCAGCGCCTGGCGCGGACTGCTGTGCCCGACGCTCGCCGCGGTCCTGCTGACCATCATCCTGTGGCAGACCGTCGACAACTTCCACCTGCTGCTCGGCGTGGACGCGACCGACAGCCTGCGCTGGTACTTCCCCGCCTCGATCCCCGTGGTCGCGCTGCTGGGCGTCGCCGTCGCCCTGATCCTCAAAGTGGTCCGGCCGGGAGCGTACGAGCGGATCGGGAACGGCGTCGCCCGCCCGACCCTGGCAGGGATGCGCTGATGCTGACCGACCAGAGCACGCCGGTCATCCGCCGCGCCGACGACAGTGACTACCAGATGCTGACCATGCTGCTGGTTGCCGCGTTCTTTCACGGCGACCTCGCTGGACATCTGATCCCGGACACGGCCGACCGGGCCAGCGCGTACTTCCCCTACTTCGAGATCATCGCCGACCACGCTCTGGGCGCCGGGCACGTCGAGATGATCGCCGAACCGGGGGCAGCGATGCCCGCTGCCGCGGCGATCTGGTACCCCGTCGACGCCGACGGGTTCTCCTTCACCCTGCCCGACTACGACGAACGCCTGGCCGCAGCGGTCGGACCGGCGTTACCGCGCTTCATCGCCCTCGACCAGGCCATGCACGACCGCCACCCCGCCGGCCGCGAGCATGACTACCTCGCCTTCCTGGCGGTGCAGCCCGGCCTGCAAGGCAAGGGGCTGGGAAGCCGGCTGCTCGAGCACCACCACCAGCTGCTCGACGCCGTGGGCCGGCCCGCCTACCTCGAGGCGACCGGCGAGCGAAACCGTCGGTTGTATCAGCGGTGCGGCTACAGCCCGCTCGAACCGTTCCCCATCGCCGACGGCGGGCCGCTGCTGCACCCGATGTGGCGTCCCGAACACCGCGAATAGCTGCCGCGGTTCGGGTCTCCGGCCCGTGCACCCGGTTCTCGCGAGCCGGGACGGAGGGCGTGCAGCTGCACCCGTGGCGCGCCCTCCAGCTCTATTCGTTCATCACGCCCGGATCTCGGCCAGCTTCACTGAGAGGACTTTCGCATGATTGGCCACCACACCGCCCGCAAGAGGACTTGCGATGACTGTCATTGACATCCGGCGGCGACCGACCATCCGGCAGGCGGCCCGCCGCGACATGGATCCGATCGTCGACCTCCTGGCCGCCGTATTCGCACGCACCAGCCTCGGACGCCACCTCGTCGGCGACGACCAGACCCGCCAGCACACGATTCGGCGCTACTTCCGCATCGTCGTCCCGCACGCGATGACACACGGCCACGTCGACGTCATCGGCGCCGGCCGCGCCGCCGCGATCTGGTACCCGATCAACGGACCCGCCAGCGTGACCATCCCCGGCTACGCTCCGCGCCTGGCCGAAGCCACCGGAGCCCACCTCTCCCGGTTCGTCGACCTCGACACCGCCCGGACCAAGCACCAACCCGTCGACCGGCCGCACCACCGGCTCGGCTACCTTGCCGTGCCGCCGGACCTGCGCCAGCAAGGCATCGGCACCCAGCTGCTCGAGCATCACCACCGCCAGCTCGACACCGCCGGACTGCCCGCCTACGTCGAAGCAACCGGCGCCCGCGACAGCCGCCTGTTCGTCCGCCACGGCTACGACCCGAAGAGCCCGTTCCCCGCCGGTACTCAAGCGCCACAGCTGTACCCGATGTGGCGCGAACCCCGGCAGTAGACCGGCCCCACAATCTCCGGCCCGAGCCACCTCGCAGCACGAGGACCCCCCGATCGGCTCGGACCGGCCGGAGGGGCGCAGCACCGCACACCGTGGCGGCCCACCACCGCGGCGCTGCGCCCCTCCACCCTCGACCAGACCATCACCAGCGGCACACGCTCGCGACCGCGCCGGCCTGCCCACCTAGCCATCGAGATGGATCACAAATGGACGAAGAGGCTATCGATACGAGCAAGGCGCACCCGGCGCGCCGCTACAACTACTGGCTCGGCGGCAAGGACAACTTCGCCGCCGACCGCGAATCCGGCGACGCCATCGCGAACATCTGGCCGCACATCGTGATCGCCGCCCGCGCCAACCGCGCCTTCCTGAAACGCGCCGTCACCTACTGCGTCGCCGAAGCCGGCATCCGCCAATTCCTCGACATCGGCACCGGCATGCCGACCGCCGACAACACCCACGAGGTCGCCCAGCAGCTCGCCCCCGAGTCACGCATCGTGTACGTCGACAACGATCCGATGGTGCTCGCTCATGCCCGGGCCCTGCTCACCAGCGACCCCGCCGGCGCCACCAGCTACATCGACGCCGACCTACGCCGACCCGCCGACATCCTCACCGATCCGGCACTACGTGCCACCCTGGACTTGACACAGCCGGTCGCGCTGATGCTGGTCGCGGTAATGCACTTCGTACCCGAGACCGCCGAGCCGTACCGCCTCGTGCACACCCTGATGGACGCCCTGCCCGCCGGCAGCCACCTCGTCCTGACCCACGCCAGCTCCGCAATGATTCCTCGACCGGCTGCTGAGCAGCTCTCCACGGCCAGTTTCCCCGGCCGCGACGACTTCTACGACCGAGACCCGCAGCAGATCGCCAAGTTCTTCGACGGACTGAACCTCGTCGAACCCGGCCTGCAGATTGTGAGCGACTGGCGACCCGACCCCGCCAGCCCGAACGTGCCCCCGGAACAGGTTTCGGTGTACGGCGGTGTCGCCGTCAAACCCGCATAGCGAGCAGCAATCCGTCTCGGTTCTGTCCGCGGCCAGTGAATGATCCCCATAGGCGGCCATTTACCGCCCCGCTGATGGCCAAGGTCCTCCCCGCGGACGGCCAGATACTTCCCCGCTG
>NZ_JBFAQM010000056.1:0-26918 GCF_040677315.1 Actinoplanes sp. NPDC049316
CGCGGTGTTGCCACCCGCTACGACAAGTTAGCCGTCCGCTTCCAGGCCGTCCTGACCATCACCGTCATCGGCGAGTGGTTATGAAACACGCCCTAACCCACCACCGCCCGCTCCCCGCAGCCCAGCCCTCCGCTCTCACCGGCCGGGATCGTCCTGGTCGGCGCCGATGAGACACCCACCAGCTACACGGCCGTCGACCACGCCGCCATCGAAGCCGAACTACGCGGCTGGGACCTACGCATCCTGCACGCCCAGCCGGCACGAACAGCCGGCTCGTCACGCGACGCCGGCGCCCAGCTTCTGCAACGACTGACCGACCGGGTACACGCAGCCTCACCGACGGTACCGGTCAACAGCAGCCTCGCCGTCGGCTCAGCAACAGCCCTACTGCTGGCCGAAGCCGATACAGCGGACCTGCTCGTCGTCGACAACCGCCATGGCTCCACCAGCGCGGCGCTCGGATTGAGCGTCGCCGACCGCCTGGCCGGCTACCGCGAAGGAGCCCTTCTGGTGGTCCGGATACCAGGTCACCATCCAAGGCCCGGCTTCAGTGAACGACCAATCATCGTCGGCGTCGAACAACCGGGAACACTGACCCCGGCAGCCCGGTTCGCGCTGCAAGAAGCCCGCCTGCGCGGCTGCGAACTCATCATGCTCAGCGCCCGCCACGGTCCGGCACCGGCGGACCACACCGAAACCCGCGACGGGGTACTTGTGCACCACCGCACCACGGACACCGATCCAATAACGGCACTCACCACCTTCTCTCACCGAGCAGCCGCTCTGGTCGTCGGCAGACGCGGATTCGGAGCACATCCCGTCACCATGCTCGGCTCGGTCAGCCGCGCCATGATCCATCACGCCGGATGCCCAGTGTTTCTGATCTAGAGGCACATGTCCGCGTACAGCCTGACCGGCCGGTTTCACCACCACGTCTTCAACCACTGAGCTTGGCGGTAGCTGCCTCGGCGTGCTGCTTTTCGAACAGCTGCCGCTCGGCATCAGCAGTAGCGGCCGCGGCGCGCATGACCAGCAGGCGCGCCTGACAGCCGGGCAGATCGTCGCGGATGGCGCGACCGGCGGCGACACGGCCCGCATCAGAGGATCGGGTAGAGCCTCGACCTCCACCGACGCCAGCACCGCCGACGCCATTGCCGCATTGGGCGGTTGCAGTGACCAACCGCTGGTGGCGGCTCCCTCCAGCGCGGGACCCGGAGCGATTGCCGGCATCGCTCCGGTCGAGGACATTCAGCAGATTTACCAGGCCGTGCAGAGCGGGTCCTGGGTCGACGGCGCACTCGGTGTTGCCGGCGGTGCCCTGGATGCGCTGGCGTTGGTGGCCAGGACCCGCGTCCGCAGTTCGGACCCGACGGCGAAGGTGTCGCCGTCGCGCAGCGGATGCCGTGGAAAGGACACCGGATCGGCGGCGTTGAGCAGGTAACGGGCGCCGACGGCACGGGAGAGGGCCAGCCCGCCGGTGGCATAGTCGTTGTGGATGTGAGTCTCACCACGTGGGTGATGCGGACACCGGCCGCGTCGGCCAGGTCGACGACCCGGTCGATGTCGCGCTGCGGGTCGACCATCAGGGCGTCGGCGCCGTCATGCGCCAGGTAGGTTCTGTCGCCGAGGCTGGGGGTGTCGATGGGCAGGATCTCGACCATGGCTGGCCTCCTTGAGCCGTCAAACGGTGTCAACCCTCGTTCGGCGACTTACGGATGTAGAAGGCGAGGGCTCCCTCCTCGGTGCCAGAGGACAGCAGTACGTTGTCGTTGTCCGCAGCCCAAGCGGGGATGTCGGACAGGGCTCCCTTGTCGGTCGCCAGCACCTTGAGCACCTGGCCGGGCTCCAGCAGCCGCATCGCCTTGGTGGCGGCCAGGACGGGCATCGGGCACATCAGGTCACGGGCGTCGACGATCTCGTCGGCGGTGATGTCCTCGGACACGCTGCGGCTCCCTACTCAGACGAAAATGGTGACGTGGGAGCGGCGCGCGACCGACATGAACGCCGCCGCACCGCCGAACTCGACGCCGTCGATGAAGTCGTCCTGGGTGTAGCCGAAGACGTCGATCGTCATCTGACAGCCGATCAGCCGGACGTCGAGTTCGCGAGCGGAGGCCAGCAGATCCGCGACCGTGGCCACATTGTGCTTGGCGAACCGGGACCTCATCATCTTCGAGGCGAGGGAGACCATCCCGGGCATCGCTGTGACCACATCGGGCATGGGGACCGGCATCGGCATGGCCGGATTGCCGACCGGGTCGACCTTGAGCTTGCGCGCGGCGTCCTTGTGGATGATGTTCAGTCCGTAGAAGGTGAAGAAGATCGCGGTCTGCATGCCGGCGGCCGCTGCGGCGGTGGCCAGGATCAGCGGCGGGTACGCCCAGTCGAGGGTGCCCTTGGACGCGATAACGGCGGCGTGGCGGGAGCCGGGGTCCTTTTTGAACGCCCGGGCTACCTCCTCGCGCACGATGCGGCGCACGTCGTCCTCGGTGAGGTGAGTCTGCTCAGGCGTGGGTATTTCGATGCTCATCGGCGCTGCTCCCTTCTGGTGGCGACGGCGGTTGTGGTGTGGCGTTCTCCTGGACGGCGATGCCGGTGCGCAGCAGCGTGGCGGTGGCCGCGGCGCGCTCGGCCCAGTGGGCGAGGATCGGCCCGGCCAACGCGGTGTCGGCCCGGTGCCGGACCGCCCGAGTCCCTGCCCATTCGGCGAGGATGGGCAGGGCAGTGCCGGGGTCCTGTTCGACGAGTGCCCGCAGGATGCGTCGCCGGTCGCCCATCCGCAGCCCAAGGTCGCCGTCGCGGGCCAATGCGGCGAGGTGGCCGCGGGCCAGCACGACGCCCGAGCGTGCCGGGCTCAACAGGTACGCCAGCACCGCGTCCAGGTTGTCGTGTGCGGTGGCCGGCGGTGGTGCCGCTCGCAGGTGCGCGGGCAGCAGGTCCGGCGCGCCGACCTCGGCCGCCTCACCACGGACGGCCTGACCGAGCACATCGGCCCAGGCGGCGTACGGCGTGGGCGCCACCTCGCTCATCGCGTCGGTGTAGGCGAGCAGCCAGCTCAGCAGGTGCTCGTGCAGTAGGGCGGCGCGGGCGTGGCCGAACAGCACCTTGCGCGGTCCGTCCGGTTCGCTCGCCTGCGCCTCGATCAGCGTCGCGTACAGGCCGAGCAGCGTGGTCAGGTGGTCGGCGTCGGCAGGTACCGGGATGCGCAGCGCCCGCCAGAAGCCGGCGACGCGCTCGGCCGCGTCACCGCCTAGCATGCCCTCGGCCCCGAGGTAGATGGACGCGTGCGGAACCAGTTGCACGGTGAACGCTTCGGTCCAGTCGCTGCCGGTCGGCGCCGGCACGCCGAGCAGGTCGGCGAGCCGGCAATGCTGCGGTCCTGGTGGCTCGGCGAACACGCCGAGCGCGCGCAGCAGATCGGCCCGGGTGTCAGTCGAGGTTCTCATCGGACACCGGCGCCGGCAACTGGTACACGTCTTTGCCCGGCTTGAGCGGTCGCATCAGCCAGTACGGGCGACGGGTGCCGTCCGGGGAGTTCTGCTCGGCACCACGGGTCATCGCCAGCCACTTCTGGTACACCTGATGTGCCTTGGCAGTGTCGACGGTGATGTCACCGTACGCGTCGCCGGGCGCTGCCTTGGTGACCCGGACTGCCTGGTGCCAGCAGTGCTGCCCGGAGATGGGGTCAGGGTGTACCGGGAAGGTGAGGTTCTGGTGCACACCGACGTCGGCCCACCAGATGCGCGCAGTGTCCGGGTCGTCCGACTTGTAGGGTTTCACGCCGACCAGGCGGGTCATCCGCCACTGGTCGTCGTGACGGGCCAGATCGACGGTCGCCATGATCTGCCGCTGTCCCTGGTCGTGCAGCTTCCAGCGGCCCATGTGGTGGCTGCATGCCACCACGCCGGGCCGGATGCCTTCGGTGACCCAGGCCTTGAGTACGAAGGCGCCGATCTCGGTCTCGACCCGGACGAGGTCTCCGGTGTCCACGTCGAGGCCCGCCGCGTCAGTCGGGTGCAGCCATAGCGGGTTGACGTGGGCCAGTTCGTCGAGCCACTTGGCATTGCCGCCGCGGGTGTGGATCTGGGTGGGCAGCCGGAAGGTGGAAATGAGCACCATCTGGTCGGCGTCCATCGCCAGGGGGTGGATGTGGCTGCGCTCGTAGCCGGGCACGGACTCGGCGCGCCAGCCCCACGCAGCAAGGGTGCGGGAGTAGAACTCCAGCTTGCCGCTCGGGGTGGGAAAGCCGCGCCGGATGACGCCGTCGACGACCACTCCGACCGGGCGGCGGCCGGCCGCGTCCGGTTCGGGGGTGCCCATCGGCACCACGTTGGGCGAAGCTGTGGCCGCCGCACGGGTGTAGACGCGGCCGTACGGGTCCTGGGCGACGTCCTCCAGGTCGGTGTCGGGGATCGGCTCCTCGTGGATCGGGCCGATCCCGGAACGGATCTCGAACGCCCCGTACCGGCGCATGTATTCGAGCGGCGTCAGGCTCTGCGCGGAGGCCGCTTCGGGCAACCCGGGCACCGAGTTGTCGAAGATCCAGCCGTAGTATTCGTCGACGGTCAGTTTCTCGCCGGGGTGTTGCTTGGATTCATGGAATCGGCGGATGCCGAGGCTGCCGTCGGGGTCGATACGCCAGGAGAGCTCGATCCAGAACTCGTTCTCCTCCCACACCTCGCCGGGGTTGCTCTGCCGGGTGTCGGTGATCTGCTGCCCGGTGCGCTGCCTGGCGGTACGCAATACCGGTTGCCGGAATGCCACCCATTGGCCGTCGTACTGTTCGTAGGAATGCAGGTCATGGCGCTCGGGGCCAAGTCCCATGGGTAGCACGTAGTCGGCGAAGAACGCGGTCTCGCTCCAGGTCGGGGTCAGCGCGACGTGCAGGCCGACCATTGTCTCGTCGGTAAGCACTTCCATCCAGGACAGGCCGTCGGGGTTGGTCCACACCGGGTTGTAGACCCGAGTGAAGTACACGTCGAGCTTGCCTCGGCGATCCTTGAGGAAGTGCGGTAGGAGGAACGACAGCTCATTGAGCGCGAGCGGGTACTCCAGTGGCCAGGTCAGCTCGTTCCACGCCGCCGGGTGCGGCGGCGTGTGGATCGGGCGGGGCACGAACTTGTTCCACGCGTTGGGGTGGGTACCACCCGGGGTCGCCACCGCGCCGAGCAAGGCGTTGAGCAAGAGCAGGGTTCTGGCGACCTGCCAACCGCCGAGGTTGCCGGCCGCGGCGGAGCGCCAGGTGTGCGTGGACAGCCGGCTGCCCGCGCCCGCGACCGTCTCGGCGACCTGCGCGATGGTCGACTCGGGAACGCCGGACTCCGCCGCCGCGAACGCGAAAGTGTATTCCGCATAGAGACCCAGGAACGCCTCCTCGAACGCCTCGAATGTCGGCGGGGCCTCGGGGCGTTCGGCGGCGAGGTACTCCTGCCAGTTCCACCACCGGCGCACGTACTCACGGTCGTAGCGGCCGGTACGCACCAGATGCGCCGCGATCGCGAGAAGGATCGCCGCTTCGGACCCGGGGTAGGGCGAGAGCCAGAAGTCGGCGTGGGTGGCGGTGTTGGACAGCCGGGTGTCCATGACGATGAGCTTGGCGCCGTCCTGCTTGGCGTCCATGATGCGCTGGGCGTGCGGGTTGAAGTAGTGCCCGGCCTCCAGGTGCGAGCTGATCAGGAGGATCACCTTGGCGTTGGCGTGGTCGGGGCTGGGCCGGTCGATGCCGGTCCAGAAGTGATATCCAGCCCGGGCGCCGCTGGAGCACACGTTGGTGTGCGAATTGTGCCCGTCCACGCCCCAACTGGCCAGAACCCGCTCGGTGAAGCCGTCCTCGCCCGGCCGGCCCACGTGGTACATGATCTCGTTGCGTCGATCGTCCACAATGGCCTTACGGATCCGCCCGGCGATGTCGTTCAGGGCGGCGTCCCAGCTCACCGGTTCCCACTTCCCAGACCCGCGCGCTCCGGCCCGCTTCATCGGTTGCAGGATGCGATCCGGGTCGGTGACCTGGTTGAGGGTGGCCGGACCCTTGGCGCAGTTGCGCCCGCGCGAGCCGGGATGTTCGGGATTTCCCTCGAACTTGCGCACCTGCAGGGTGTCGCGGTCCACGTAGGCCAGCAGGCCGCAGGCCGACTCGCAGTTGAAGCAGGTGGTGGGCACCAGCATGTAGTGCCGCTCGGTGCGCCTGGGCCAGTCGGTGGACTCCAGTTCCACCCAGTCGTCCCACCGCTCGGTGGGCGGGAACGCCGCCAGGTGTATCCGGCTGGGACCCGGATAGAACGTCTCACCACGCGCCTCAGCCTCGGCGCGCGCCGCACTGACCCGGTTGGCAATGCCGTCAAGCCCATTCATGTCAGTTCTCCTACGCCAGTGGCACCGATTGGCCGGCCTGCACATACGCGTGTTCATGCAGAGCCAACCCAGCCAGCACGGGCAGTGCCACCCAGGCCCCCAGCCACGGCGCCGCCAGTCCCGCAACAACAAGCACGATTCCCGTCCAGAAGAAGCCGCGGAACCGGCCGGCGGACATCTCGTACACGGCCAGCCGCGCGTGTGCCGTCCCATGCGGCAGGCTCAACTCGCCGAAGACGAACAGCAGATGGGTCAGCGCCGCACTGCCCACCGTCCACCCGAGCGCGCCGAGCACCGCGGCATCGGAATGCCAGGTCGCGAACGGCAGCAGCGCCGCCGCGCCGGCCAGGATCGCCTGTACCGCCAGATGCGGCGGCAGCAGCGGGTTCTGCCACAGGTCGCGAGCCTTGGCCTGGGCAAACAGATATGCGGTGTAGACGGCGGTACCTAATGCCAACGGTAGCCCGGCCACCGCCGCCCCGGTCCGCAGCCCGGGTACGCCGAACAGGCCGGCAAGCACATGCAGGCCCAGCACCGCTGCGTACCCGCCGAGGATTACGCCACCACGCACCAGCCACGAACGCCACTGCGGCCGTGTCAGGATGTAGAAGAACCGTTCCGGATGTTCCAGATCCCACACCAGCAGGCCGGCGGTCACGGCGAGGAGCACCACCGCGATCAGCGGCGCGGTCCACACCCACAGTGGATCGTCAGAGCCCAATCGGCCGACCAGGACCAGCAGCAGTGCTACCAAGTAGGCACCGGCGGCGATGCCTTTGGTCCAGGTATACAGGCTGACCCGCCAGTCCCACGGCGCCCGGTGAGCCACGTCGTAGGAGATCACTGCCGCGGCACTGCTGTTGTGCCCGCTCATCCCGGTGATCACCTGCTTGCCGGTGGGTTGCTCGCTCCAGGCGTAGATGCCGCCCGGCGGCCGATCCGCCGCGAGCGGGTCGAGGGTCAACTCGGTGGCGCCCTTGTAGAACAACTTGGGCCGAGTGCCCTTTTCTGGCCGGCGCACGGTCACCGGCTGCCGGCCGACAACGCGGGCCACCTCGGAGTCCGGGTCGTTCAGGTCACCGACGACGATCGCCTGGGTGGGGCACACCACCACGCAGGCGGGCTCCAGCCCCACCTCGAGCCGATGAGCGCAGAAGTTGCACTTCTCCGCGCAGTGGTCGTCCGGGTTGATGAAGATCGCATCGTATGGGCAGGCGGCCATGCACGCCTTGCAGCCGATGCACGCCTGCTTGTCGAAGTCCACGATGCCGTCAGCCCGGGTATACATGGCGCTGGTCGGGCAGGCCGCGACGCAGGGCGCATCCACGCACTGGTTGCACCGGGTCACCTGGAACGAACGCCGCGCCTGCGGAAACAGCCCGGCGTCGATGCTCTTGACGTACGTTCGGGTGACCGATACCGGCACCTGGTTTTCTGACTTGCAGGCCGTCGTACAGGCATGGCAGCCGATACATTTGGTCTGGTCGATGACCTTCGCCCACGCCGGGGATTTGCCAGTGGCCGGCGGGCCGACGCCGATGGTCCGTGCAATGACCGGCAACTCCGTCATGACACTCGCTCCGATGGTCGAGAACTGACCGCTATTCGATGGTGTCCGGTGCCACGAGCACACGTGCTCGCTCCTGCACGCTGGCGCAGACGATCGCGCACAGCTGCTCGATGCTCGCCTCGACCACCCGGTACTGCACGGTGTTGCCGATCCGGCGGCGGCCGAGGATGCCGCCGGCCTCCAACCGGCGCAGATGCTGCGAGGCGTTGGCGACCGAGACGCCGGCGGCAGCCGCCAACTCGCCGACGGTGTAGTCGGCCCGCTCCAGCAGCAGTCCCAACAGTTGCAGCCGGGTCGGGTCGCCCAGCAACGCGAATCGCGCAGCCGTCTGCTGCAACACTGCGCCGGATAGGACTGCCATTGGACAAACGCTAGACTTCAGCGTTCAATTAGTCAATTGAATGCTTTCGAGCGGCCGGAACGGAGATACGGCATGGATCTTGAAGTCTTCGTCACTCCGGGGCTCGGCGACACCAGCTACCTGCTGCGCTGCGGTGATGAGGCTGCGATCGTCGATCCGCAGCGCGACGCCTGGCGCTTCCTGGCCGCCGCCGACGCGCTGGGTGTGCGCATCCGGGCGGTGCTGGAAACGCACGTGCACAACGATTACGTCTCCGGCGCCCACGAGATCCGCGCCGCCACCGGCGCCGAACTGGTCCTACCGGCTGGCGGCGGATACGAGTTCGCCCACCGACGCGCAGGCGAGGGCGATGAGGTGAGAGTCGGTGACCTGCTGCTGACCGCTCTGGCCACCCCCGGGCACACCCCGGAGCACCTGGCCTGGCTGGTCCGCCGGGACGGCGAGACCAGCCCGCAGGCGGTCTTCAGCGGCGGCAGCCTCCTGGTCGGCAGCGCCGGGCGCACCGACCTGCTCGGCCCGACACACACCGACGAGCTGACCCGGGCGCAATACAGCAGCATCGCCAGGCTGGCCGCACTCCCCGAGGAGGTAGAGGTGCTGCCCACCCACGGCGCCGGCAGCTTCTGCGTGGCGGCGATGCCGGACACCCGGGCCGCCAGCAGTATCCGCGACGAGCGGCGCCGTAATCCCCTGGTCCGCGCCGCCGACCTCGCCGAGTTCAGCGCCGAGTTGTCCGCGGAACTCATGGCCTATCCGGCGTACTACGCGCAGATGGCCCCGATCAACCGCATCGGACCGCCCCTGCTCTACCGGCTCCCACAGCCACCCGAGTTGACGGCTGCGCAGTTCGAGGACGCACATCGCCGCGGCGCCTGGGTCGTGGACGCCCGCGACCGCACCGCATATGCCGCCGCGCATATACCGGGCGCGATCAACGTCGAGCTGAACACCGGCTTCGCCAGCTACATCGGCTGGATGTTCCCCTTCGACACCCCGGTCCTGCTCGTACTGCCCGAGGCCGAGGACGAGTCGCTGACCGCGGCGATGACCCAACTGATCCGGATCGGCTGGAGCCAGGTGACGGGCTATCTGTCCGGCGGCGTGGCGCGCTGGCGGGCGCACGGTGGCGAATTGAACGCTTACGACGTGGTCAGTGCCGGCGACCTCTGCGCAGCACAACAGCGCGGTGAGAACCCCTTCGTGCTCGACGTCAGGCAGCCCTTGGAATGGCAGTGGGGCGGCATTCCCGGCAGTCACCACATCTTCATCGGTGACCTACCCACCCGCCTCGACGAACTGCCCCGCACCGAGCCGGTCTGGGTGATCTGCTCCAACGGCCACCGAGCCTCGATCGCCGCCAGCCTACTCGCCCGAGCCGGGATCACCGTACGTCTGATCGGTATAGGAGGAGTCGGCGAATGGCGAGCGATCTGCCGAGACCTACAGCCCACCCGGAGATAGCCGGCAACGGCGCACGGCCCACCGAGGCGCCCTCGCCAGACGGCCCGCCCAGCGACCCGTCGGGCAGACCGGACAGCGCCGCCGAGACCGAACCCGACGCCCGTTTCACCTACGCCAACGAACGCACCTTCCTCGCGTGGCATCGCACCGCACTCGCACTGGTCGTCGCCGGCCTGGCCATCGCCCAGTTCCTCCCGCCGTTCCCCGGCATCCCGATCGGACGCCACCTGCTCGCCATACCGCTGATCCTCCTCGGCGGCGTTCTGTCGGTGGCCAGCTATGTCGAGTGGACCCGCCACCAGCGTGCGCTGCGCCGGGGCGAGCCCATGGGCACCTCGATACTGCCGCGCATCCTCGCCATCGCGATCACGATCCTGTCCGTTGCGGCAGCCACGCTATCGCTGCTCACGCCGGCCCTCGGCGACTGACGTGCCCACACCAACCCGGCCCGCAGCGACAGATGACATCGAAGACCGAGATCCCGGTCTCGCTCAAGAGCGCACCGATCTCGCCTGGACCCGGACCGCCATCTCGTTCATCGCCCTGGGCACCGGCATGCTGCACGCCAGCACGATCGCGGGTGCGCTCGTTGTCGCTGCCGGTGCCGCGGTATGGGTCTTGGGGCATCTGTCCGCTCGCAGTGCTCGGGGCGCGAACCACCACCCCGAGCGCCGCCGCATCGTGCGACTCGTCACTGCCGCAACCACACTCACCGCGGCCATCGCCCTGGCATCGACCTTGTTGGCCGCCGGACACGGCTAACAGTGATGCCTGCGGCACTATGTGGTCGCTCACCCTGCCATCTAGAGCGTGCCGCTGCTGGTCGGTGGGGAGGCGAGACGACTGATGGGATGTCCGCGCCGAGCACTGATCCACTAGCGCGTGCGTAGCTCCTCCTCACACGGTGCCGGACCCGTGGTCCACGGACCGGCCCGGCCGGGGAGAAGGCATATCGCGGTGTTGTTCATCGGTGACGATTGGGTCGAGGCCCACCACGACGTCGAACTTCAGGATGAGGACGGCCGAAGGTTGGCCCGTCGGCGGCTGCCTGAAGGCGTCGCGGGGATCGCTGCCCTGCACGCGCTGATCGCCGATCACCTCCGCGGTGGCGAACCGGACAACGTCGTGGTCGGGATCGAGACCGATCGCGGCCCCTGGGTGCGGGCCCTGCTCGCGGCCGGCTATCAGGTGTTCGCGATCGATCCGCTGTCGGCGGCCCGCTACCGGGAACGACATGTCGCCTCCGGCGCCAAGAGCGACCCTGGTGAGGCCAAGGTTCTGGCAGATCCGGTCTGCACCGACCAGCAGCGTCACCGACCGATCGCTGGTGACCGCGGGCTGGCCGAAGCGGTCGAGGCCCTCGCGAGGGCGCATCAGAACCTGATCTGGACCCGGCAACGGCAGACCGGCCAGTTGCGCTCGACGCTGCGGGAGTTCTACCCCGGCGCCCTGGCCGCGTTCGACGAACTCGCCGGCCGCGACGCCCTCGCCGTCCTGGAGATCGCCCCGACCCCAGCCAGAGCGAGGCTACCGGCGGTAAGGCGGACCTGACGTTCCGGGTCCCAGCGGACGCGGCCGCGTTTGACCGGAGCGCCGGCCGCCTGCCAGGCCAGACTGTGCGCGGTCTCGAATTACGCCGGCGAGCGCACATCCAACAGGCGTAGGCCGTTGTCGTCGGACAGCCAGTCACGAACGGTGGCCGGATCCAGACGGGCAGGGCGGGGCTGCGTGGTCACCAGTGCCTTTCACCAAGTTGAGGGGAACGGGATCGGGGCTCAGACGGCCTGCACGACGATGGGTAGCCCGGCGGTGTGGGCGGCGCTGTAGTCGTCGTGGATGGCCACCACATCCCGTCCGGCGCGGTCCAGCAGCGACGCGGCGATCGAGGCGCGGTAGCCAGCCGCACAATGAACCCACACCTGTCGGTCAGCTGGTACCTCGGCGAGCCGGGCGGGCAGTTCGTGGATGGGAATGTGCACGGTGCCGTCCACAAACGACAGCCGGCGCTCGTCGTTGCGCCGCACATCCAGCACGACCGGGTGCTCGTGATGGCCGCTGAGCACCGCGGCGAGGTCTTCGAAGGTCGCGGTCGGGAATGCGCTCAGCCCCGCGCCGCCGGCCCAGTCCTCGGGCTTGCCGGTGGCCGCCGCGGCGGGCCGGTCGATGCCAATCCGGGCCATGTCGCGCTGCGCGGCCGCCACCTCGTCGGCCGTCTCGCCGAGCAGGGTCAACGGGGTGCCCCACGGAATGAGCCAGCCCAGATAGGTCACGAAGCTGTCGTGCAGTGCGAAGTTGAGCGTGCCCGGCACGTGCCCGGCGGCGAACGCGGTGCGGTTGCGCAGGTCGACAACCCACTCGCCGGCGTCGATGCGCCGACGCAACTCGGCCGGATCGGCCAGATGCGGCGGAGTCAGATCGATCGACGAAGGACCGGCGGCGTTCGCCGGCCCCATGTGCACGTAGTACGCGGGGTAGGCGTCCAGCCCGGCCAGCAGCGCGGCGACGTAGTCTTCCTCGGCCTGCGTCAGCGCCGGGTTCACCCGCGCTTCGTTCGCCAGCGTCGAGGAGAGGCCCTGCGCCTGGGTGGCGGCACAGAAGCTGCCGAACCCGTGGGTCGGGTAGACCTGGGTGTCGGCCGGCAGCTCAGTGACCAGCCGGTGCGCCGAGGCGTGCTGATGCCGGGCCAGGGTCTCGGCGTGATCGGCGCCCAGCAGGTCCGGCCGGCCAGTCGAGCCGTACAGCAGGGAACCGCCGGTGAACACCGCCGTCACCTGACCGTCGACCTCCAGCGCGTAGGACAGGTGGGTGAAGGTGTGCCCCGGCGTGTGCACCACCCGGATCCGCATTCGCGGGCCGGCCTCCAGCACGTCACCGTCGTGCACCGCCAGACGCTGGTAGCCGACCTTGTCCTCGGCGTTCACCACGTACGCGGCACCAACCTGCTGCGCGAGGGCGTAGCCGCCGGTGACGTAGTCGTTGTGGATATGCGTCTCCAGCACGTGCGTGATGGTCAGTCCATGCGTGGCCACCACGTCGGCGACCCGGTCGGTGTCGCGCTGTGGGTCGACCACCACGGCGAACGTGCCGTCATGCACGAGGTAGCTGCGGTCACCCAACGACGGGGTGTCGATCGCGACGATCTCGACCGCTGATGTCTTCTGGTCCACGATGCGTTCCTTCTCAGTTGGTGTCGCACGAGCAGAGTGATCGCATACCCCCTAGGGTATATGGCTCACACCATAGCGCCCAACCCAGCGGCCCGGTCAAGCGAGGATCGTCGATCTGTCGGGTGCGAAGCGGGCGGCAGTCAGGCAACCCGGTGCAGGCCTCCCCGATACCCCGCCCGTATCCAGAGTCGCCACCAGCGTTGCGCGGCGGAATGGTTGGCCTTCTCCACCACGTCCTTGCGGTTGCCGCGCCGGGGAGGGCAGATGTCCACCCCGACTGCGTAGTCCTTCACGACGCCGGCGAACGAGGCGGTCAACCGGCCCGACGCCGGGAAACAGACGGTCGCCATCCGATCGAAGCGCCACCGGCGGGTCAGACCACCCGGCCGCCGGGTGACCACCTCGAGTGCCCCGATCAGGCGCGGCTGATCCTCCAAGGCGGCCGGCACGCCTCGCCAGCGACTCGAGTGCGCCGACACCCCGACCGGGAGGTGAGCATGCTTGCCCGACACCTCACCCTGCTGGCGGGTCGGGCAACTCGACCCAGTCGAACCGGGTCTCCTCGCCGCCGAGACCCACCGTCGGGCGCACGCCTCCGCCGACTCCGCAGCCGGAACGGCGCCGGCGAAGACCTCGTCCCGGCGATCGTGGGTGACTCGATCGGAACCGGGCGAGGTCTCCGCCTCATCGGACCGATTCCATGATCGTCTCACGTGCATCTTCCTGCCTGCGTGCTGCGACTCGCCACAACGGGGCAGGAGCATCGGAAGGGAGAGCCAGTCCCAGCCGGTGCGCGCTGCCCCGGGGCCCGGTCGGCACTGCGCTGCAACGTTTCGGTGGCGATCGATGCTTGCACGCGGGCGCCCGGCTCGGCTGTCCAGCAACCGACACCGGGCGCCCGCGGACGTCAGTCCTGATCCGACGTCGAGGATCGCGATGTCGCGGAACGAGACCACGTCCTGCGGGGCGCCGTGAGCCGTGGAGGCCGATGCAGCCCACGAGCCCGCGGGGGCTCGAGTCGGGGTCGTTGGGCGGCCCGGGAACGGCACGCCGGGCACGTTCTCGTACCCGTGAGACGAACGGCACGCCGGGCTTGTCGGTGTCGACCGCCGGGTCGGTCCAGCCGGTCCAAGCGCCGTCGGCGTACGGGTCCTTCGCACGAACCCGCCACTGGTACGCCGTACCGTTGGCGAGGTTCATGCTCACCTGCCACGACGCCGTGGATCCGGGTGCGGCATGCGGCTCTCCGCGGACGAGCGCGTCCGGTGGGCAGCCTCCGTTCCTGGCGCAGTCCATACCGAGAAGCTCGGGGTGGCGGCCGCCGTGGCCTACTCCATGCGGCACACGCCGCCGGACAACCTCCTCGACGAGCTGTCCACCCGCCGGCCCGGATGGTACCGGCTGCTCAACGGGCTGATCGCCACGGTGATGACAGCCGCCACCGCCGTCCTGAGCCTGCTATGGCACTGGAACGCATGGAGCGGCTGGTGGGTCCCTCTCGGGCTGGCCACGACGGCAAGCTACGCCTGGGGTCTGCGACCGGGCCGGCGCCGGCGGTAACGGTGGAGCCGGTAACGGTGGAGCCCGGGGCTCCGACCCCGTCCATGACGGCCCCGGTACGAGGCGGCAGAGGCCAAGGGGTCACGACGACATGCGTTCGCCCCGACGGTCCGCCACCGGGTCACAGTGAGTGTTTCGGAGGGGTGTCGGGCGGCGCGCCCGCGGCGATCTCTGCGGCTGGTCCAGGTGTTCCTGGCGGCAACCGCCGGTGGACTTCCCACCTCGGCAGACCGTCTACGGCTGATTGCCGTAGGACTGTGGCGTCACACCACAGTGGTCAGAAGTCCGAGCTGCGTGGCTGATTGCACCTTCGCGCAGGTATATGCATCGATCTCGGCGAGCTATACGATCGCGGCGACAGCCTCGGACCGGTCGACGGAGTCCGCCTGATCAGCGCAGGAATGTCGCCGGATGGACACCTTGCAGACGCCTGCCATCAAGCAAGCACTTTCATGATCACCCAGCGTGTGCCGGGTCCGGCACACGCAGAGGGAGGAACACGGTGCGTACATTCACCCGCACGTTCGCCGTCGCCCTGGCGGCCACCACCATAGCCGCGGTCGCGGCGTGCTCGCCGCCGGAGAAGAAGAGCGAGTCCTCGGGCTCCAGCGCCGCGAGCGCGACCAGCGCCGGCGACCTCGGCGGCATGGACAAGCTGGTCGAGGCGGCCAAGGTCGAGGGTCAGCTCAACGTGATCGCACTGCCGCCGAACTGGGCCAACTACGGCGAGATCATCAAGGCGTTCGGCGACAAGTACGGCATCAAGGTCAATTCGGCGCAGCCGGACGGCTCCAGCCAGGACGAGATCAACGCCGCTAACCAGCTCAGGGGCCAGGACAAGGCACCCGACGTGTTCGACCTGGGTGCCACCGTCGCAACCGCGAACGTCGCCATGTTCGCGCCGTACAAGGTCGCCACCTTCGGCGACGTGCCGGAGGACCTGAAGGACCCGAACGGCGCCTGGGTCAACGACTACGGCGGCTACATGTCGGTCGGCTACGACACCGCCAAGGTTCCGGCCCCGACCAGCCTCACGGACCTGCTCAAGCCGGAGTACAAGGGCAAGGTCGCGCTCAACGGCGATCCGACCCAGGCAGGAGCGGCCTTCGGGGGCGTACAGATGGCCTCGCTGGCCAACGGCGGCACGGTCGAGGACATCGCCCCGGGCGTCGAGTTCTTCGGCAGACTCAAGAAAGCCGGCAACCTGCTGCCGGTCGACCCCGACTCTGCCACCATCCAGTCCGGGCAGACCCCGGTGGTCTTCGACTGGGACTACCTGAACGCGGCCGAGGCCACCAAGCTCAAGACCTGGAAGACGTTCGTGCCCAACGGCGCGGTCCTCGGCTCCTACAACGTGCAGGCGATCAACAAGGACGCGCCGCACCCTGCCGCCGCGCGGCTCTGGCAGGAATTCCTCTACTCCGACGACGGCCAGAACCTGTGGCTCAAGGGTGGCGCCCGCCCCGTGCGCGCCGATGCTATGCAGAAGGCCGGCACGCTCGACAAGGCCGCCTTCGAGGCTCTGCCGAAGATCGAGGGCACACCGGTCATCCCGACCGAGGCGCAGAACACCAAGGCCAAAGAGTACCTCGCATCGAACTGGGCCAAGGCCATTGGCTGAGGCCGCCGCGCCAGTCCCACCGAGCGTGGCGAAACGGCCACGCCTGCGTGGCGCCACCTCCCTGCTGGCGACGGTCCCGTTCTTCGCTTACGTGACGGTGTTCCTGATCATCCCGACGCTGGTCGTGGTGATCGGGGCGTTCGCCGGCAACGAGGGCGGCGCGAGCCTCGACAACGTCAAAGCGCTCGGGAACGCGTACATCCTGGAGGCCTTCGGCCGCAGCGTCGCGCTGTCGGCCATCAGCGCGCTGGTCGGCGCGGTGCTCGGAGCCCTCCTGGCGTACGCGTTGGTGACCGCGCGACCGGACGGCGTGCTACGCCGGGTCGTGACCGCGGCGGCCGGCGTGCTCGCCCAGTTCGGCGGCGTCACCCTGGCTTTCGCGTTCCTGGCGACCATCGGCTTGTCCGGCTTCGTCACCGTCTGGCTGCAGGACACCTTCGACATCAACCTGTACGCCAACGGCGTGTGGCTGTTCGAGCTACCCGGCCTGACGCTGGTCTACACGTACTTTCAGATCCCCCTGATGGTGATCGTCTTCCTGCCCGCCCTGGACGGCATCCGCCCGCAGTGGCGGGAGGCGACCGAGAGCCTGGGCGGCACGACCTGGCAGTACTGGACCCGGGTCGCGGGACCGCTGCTCGCTCCCGCGTTCCTCGGCTCTTTCCTGCTGCTGTTCGCCAACGCCTTCTCCGCGTACGCGACCGCGGCAGCCCTGGTCAGCCAGGGCAGCCCGCTCGTGCCGCTGCAGATCCGCACCGCGCTCACCAGCGAGGTTCTCCTGGGCCAGCAAAACCTCGGCAAGGCGATGGCGCTGGGCATGGTCGTCGTCGTTTCGATCGTCATGGCGCTCTACGCACTGCTGCAGAGAAGGACTGCGCGATGGCTGGGCTGATCGCCCGGCGCGCCCGCAAGCAGCGCCTCTTCCGCTGGGTCGTGCTGGCCACGCTCGGGGTCTTCTTCGTGCTGCCGCTGATCGCGATGGTGGAGTTCTCCACCCGGGACCCGCAGACCTGGCCGCTGCTGGTCGACTGGCCCCAGCTCAGCGAACGGTATCCCGACCTGGCCGACGGTATCGTCGCATCGCTGCTGCAGGCCGCGCTCACCGCGCTGCTCATGCTGGTGCTGCTCGTGCCGACCGCGGTGTGGGTACGGCTGCGGCTGCCCCGGCTGCGCCGGCTGGTCGAGTTCATCTGTCTGCTGCCGCTGTCCATCCCGGCGATCGTTCTGGTGGTCGGGCTGGCGCCGGTGTACGCGTGGCTGAACTATTTCCTGGGCGGGTCGTCGCTGACCCTCGTCTTCGCATACACCATTCTCGTCCTGCCCTACGCCTATCGCGCGATCGACGCCGGGCTGTCGGCGATCGATGTGAAGACGCTGGCTGAGGCCGCGCGTAGCCTGGGCGCGAGCTGGCCCACGGTGATGGGGCGGGTCGTGCTGCCGAACATCCGTTCCGCGGTGCTGTCCGCGGCCTTCCTGACGGTGGCGCTCGTGCTCGGCGAGTACACGATCGCCTCACTGCTCAGCCGCACGAACCTACAGGTCGCCATCGTGTATCTCGGCAAGAGCAGCGCCACCACATCCGTCGCGGTTTCGCTGACCGCGCTGCTGCTGGCGTTCGTTCTCCTGCTGCTCCTGTCCCTGCTCGGCGGGCGGCGGTCCCGCAAGGTCGTCCCTCCCCCAGTCCCCTCAGCCGTCGCCAAGGAGTCGACCCCATGACCGGCGTCGCCGTACAACTCACCGGGCTGTGCCGCACGTTCGGCGCCGTGCACGCCCTTGACAACCTCGACCTGTCGATCGAGCCGGGCGAATTCGTCACATTGCTCGGGCCGTCCGGCTGCGGCAAGACGACCGCCCTGCGCGTGCTGGCCGGCCTCGAGGACGCCGACAGCGGCCAGGTCCTGGTCGGCGGCGAGGACATCACCGGGCTGCCGGCGAACCGGCGCGACATGGGAATGGTCTTCCAGGCGTACAGCCTCTTCCCGCACCTGACCGCCCTGGCGAACGTCTCGTTCGGGCTGTCGCTGCGCGGGCGGTCCCGGTCCACGTCGAGGGCCCGGGAGATGCTCGACCTGGTCGGCATCGCGTCGTTCGCCGATCGGTATCCGCATCAGCTCTCCGGCGGCCAGCAACAGCGCGTGGCGCTGGCCCGCGCCCTGGCCATCGAGCCGAGCGTGCTGCTGCTGGACGAGCCGTTGTCGGCGCTCGACGCCAAGGTGCGGGTGCAGCTGCGCGACGAGATCCGTCGAATCCAGACCGAGGTCGGCACGACGACCCTGTTCGTGACCCACGACCAGGAGGAGGCCCTGGCGGTCGCCGACCGGGTGGGCGTCATGCGCGACGGCCGGCTCGAGCAACTGGCCGCGCCGGCCGACATCTACCTGACCCCCGCGACGCCGTTCGTCGCCGACTTCGTCGGGCTGAGCAACCGCCTGCCCGGCACGGTCACCGGCAACGAGGTCGAGGTCCTCGGCACCAGGCTACCGCTGCTCGCGCCGGCGTCCTCACCCTCGGTGACCGCGCTGGTGCGCCCAGAGTCGGTGCTTGTCACGTCGGCCGAGCCGGGCAACGGCCGGGTGCTGACCACCAGCTTCCTCGGGCCGATCAGCAAGGTGACGATCACGGTGGGAGATCTGCTGGTGGTCGCGCAGGTGTCCACCGACCGGCTGCCCTCGCTCACGCCCGGCACTCCGGTACAGGTCACGCTACAGCCCAACCCGGTCGCCGTCGCTGGATAGTTCTACGCTTTCCTCTGTTTCATCAGTATTCGGTTCGTACGGTCTGCGACAGCGCCCAGGAACATGCGTGCCACCCTGCCCCCTCCGGTTGTTGTCGCAGGCGCTCCCGGCGCCCGCCGGGCCACCGCGCACGCCGAGGTGGAACGTGAACGAGGAGCCAACCGGACGCTAAGTCATCTCGCCGGTGCACCCCTACAGCCGAAGGCCCCGTCAGGGCATGTCGTGCGGTGGTCCCGTGCCGCCGGCGAACCGCAGCCGCCCCGCATGCGTCTGGCCCGCTGTGGGCTCAACTGTCGGCGCGGGGAGGTGGCCGGATATACCAACGCTTCCGCGTTCGGTGGCGCGTCGAGAAACCAGAACGCGGACGTGCGGGCTGCGGGCTTGAGGCGGGCGATGACCTCGTCGCTGATCGGGTCGCCGGGCACGAGGTCGACCGGCGCGTCGAAGGGGCAGTCACGGCCGCCGTCCCAGCGCACCAGCAGCTCCACGCAGGCGTCAGCGAGCACGTCGGCGCGTCCAAGAATCTCCAGCCATCCCGCTCGGCGTACCGTCTCCGCCAGTTCATCGGGATGTGCCCGGGGCACCGGTGTCGGTCGGGCCACGATCACGTTTTCGCCTCCCGGTGACGCCTGGACTCGGTGAGGGGTCGGGTGGGCTTGGCGCTACGGCAGGAAGGCGAGCGAGGTCGGCTTCCATCCAGGCTGCGACCTTTGTGTCGAACGCATTCCCGTTGCCGAACGACCAGACTCCCGTGCGCAGGTTCGTGATCGTCCTCGATAGTGCGCGGCGTGCCAGGACAACCATTTCGTCCGCTCCAGAGGATCGCGACGCCCGGCGGTTCCCGGTGGCGATGCCCGAGGGCTTCGCCGAGCAGAGTCAAGCCGCTGCCCGCGTCGTTGAGCACGCCGAGGCCATGCCATTCATCCCCCCGGGTCACCGGCCAGTTGCTTGTGGGTGAGGCTGACGCAGCGCACGGTGCGCAAGCGACGCCGACCGACGGAACAACCGCCGACAACCCCCGTCAACTTCCGCGCCCCGCCAGTCATCGTGCCACCAGCAGCCTCCTGTTAGCAATCCTCGACCCTTCTCCTCATTCGAACGGTCGGACCGCGGACAAGCCACGCACATGATGCGACACGTTCTAAGGGGTCCGTACCAAGATCGGCTCTGGCGCTCTTTCGGTGGTGACACCTTGCGCTGACGTCCATGTTGGATAGTAGTCGCGGTGTGCGGAAGATGATCTTGTCAGCGTGGTGTTCGGCGGGCTGGCGCCGCTGGTGATCGAGAAGGTCGAGGACGCCGGCGACAGGATCGTGGTGCGAGCTCGGACGCCGTCGGGGGCGGTGGCGTGCCCGGATTGCGGGGTGCTGACGGCGCGGGTGCACGGCCTGCACGAACGGACGGTCGGTGACGTGCCCGTCGACGCCCGGCGGGTTCAGGTCATGGTCCTGGTGCGGCGGCTGGTCTGCCCGACGCCCGGATGCCGCCGGACGTTCCGCGAGCAGGTCCCGGGGGTGCTGCAGCGCTATCAGCGGCGCACTCCGCGTCTTCAGGCTCTGGTCGGCGCAGTGGCTCGGGAACTGGCCGGGCGCGGCGCGGCCCGGTTGCTGTTGCAGCTGGCGGCGCCGCTGTCACGACACTCCACGGTCCGGGCACTGCTACGAATGCCGCTGGCAGCACCGGTGATCCCGCGGGTCCTGGGCGTGGACGACTTCGCGCTGCGGCGGCGCAGCCGCTATGCGACCGTGCTGATCGATGCGCAGACCCGCCGGCGGGTGGACGTGCTGCCCGACCGCAACGCCGACACCCTGGAGGTGTGGCTCCGCCAACATCCCGGCGTCGAGGTGGTCTGCCGGGACCGCTCCGGCGCCTACGCCGAAGCCGTCCGCCGGGCCCTGCCGGACGCGGTCCAGGTCGCTGACCGATGGCATCTGTGGCACGGATTGGGCGAGGCCGCAGGCAGGGAGGTCGCTGCGCACAGCGCGTGCTGGGCCAAGGCCGGCCGCCTGCAGGACGGCCCTCGCGCTGCGACCACCCGCGAACGCTGGCACCAGATCCACGCCCTGCTCGAGCAGAACGTCGGCCTGCTCGAATGCGCCCGGCGGCTCAACGTGTCGCTGAACACGATCAAACGCTACGCCCGCGCCGCCGAACCTGAACGAATGCAACGAGCTCCGCAATACCGGCCGACGCTCGTCGACCCCTACCGAGACCACCTACGCCGCCGCCGGGAACAAGAACCCGCCATTGGCAACCTGCAGTTGTTCCGAGAGATCAAGGCTCTGGGATATCCGGGCAGCATGAACTTGCTCGTCCGATACATCACCCAGGGCGGCGTCGAAGGTGACCGCCCACCGATGTCCCCTCGCCGGCTGACCAGCCTCGTTCTGACCCATCCAGATCACCTCACCGACACTCAGCGCGAACACCGCCGCGAGCTCACTACCGCCTGCCCGGACATGATCGACCTCACCGGCCTCGTCGGCTCCTTCGCCACTTTGCTCCGACCGCACGACGGCAACAGCGCACGACTCAAGGCATGGATCGAGGCCGTCCGAGCGGCCGACTTACCGCACCTGCACACCTTCGCCCGCGGCCTCGAAATCGACTACGACGCCGTCCGAGCAGCCGTGACCATGCCCTACCACAACGGCGGAACCGAAGGCGTCAACACCAAAACCAAACGGATCATGCGCCAGATGCACGGCCGAGCGGGGTTCACCCTGCTCCGCCACCGCATCCTCCTCAACTGAGGTCACCCACAGTCACCACCGAAAGAGCGCCAGAGCCCCAAGATCGGAGTTTCCGGCTTCTCGGTTAGTAGGTCTCGGCGACCGGCCAGCGGTCACCGAAGGTGATGGCGAAGGCGTTCAGCACGGGCTTCCAGCGCATCGTCCATCGGGCGCGTCCGGCCCCGGTCGGGTCCAGGCTACGGGTCACAAGGTACAGGCATTTCAGCGCGGCCTGCTCGCTCGGGAAATGGCCACGTGCCCGAACAGCGCGCCGGTAGCGTGCGTTCAATGATTCGATGGCATTTGTCGAGCAGATCACCCGGCGGATCTCGACGTCGTAGTCCAGGAACGGGATGAACTCGTTCCACGCGTTACGCCACAGCCGGATCATCGCCCGGTACTTGCTACCCCATTTCTCGTCGAGGGCTTCCAACGCGGCGAGGGCAGCGTCGGCGTTGACCGCCGTGTAGATCGGTTTGATATCCCGTTTGATCGCGTCGGCGTCCGCGCGGGAGGTGAGCCGGAACGTGTTCCGGACCAAATGAATAATGCAGGTTTGGACGATCGCTTCCGGCCAGACCGCCTCAACCGTGTCCGGCAATCCCTTCAGGCCGTCGCAGACGACGAAGAACACGTCACGCACGCCGCGATTCTTCAGGTCGATCAGGACACTCATCCAGAACTTGGCGCCTTCGCCGCCGGAGCCGGCCCACAGCCCTAGGACGTCCTTGCGGCCGTCCACAGTGACCCTGATGGCCGCGTAGACCGGCCGATCTACGGGGCGTCGGTGTCGAGAGAAACCATCTCCCGGATTACCGACAAAGTCGTGGCCGAGATGACCGAATGGTCGACGCTTCCGCTCGACCGACCTGACCGCGTGACGGGGCAGACGGCGTGACGGCGCCGCCGTCAGGAGGCCGGCCACAGGCGGACGAGGTATTTCTCGGTGCCCCGCAGTCGCTGCCAAGCCGCGTACGTTGCCTCGCCACCGACGGCCGCCTGGCCCTCCTCGACCCGCACGGCAGCCTCACGCATCTCCCCGCGCCCCTGGTGACCGACCAGCGCGACGTAGCGCCCCGGCGCCGCATCGAGTTCCAGCACGACCGACGCCTGCCCGTCCACCCCGATCCGACCGCTGACCACGGTCAGACCGGACGGCTCCGCCCACTCCCAAGGCTCCTCGCCCGCCTCCACCGCACCGTCCAGGACCTCGACGCGAACCCACGGAGAGCTGTACTGATGCGCGCATCGGACCTGCAGGACCGTTCCGCTCGCCCCGAGCATCCGCCCGCCCCGGCTGCCCGGTATCCGCGAAGCACGGGCGGCGGCGCCCTGATCGGCATACGTGTCGGCGAGCGCGTCGCGGACGAGGAAGGTCCCGTCCTCGGTGTCGATGATGGCTTCGGCGTTGCCGCTCACCATGAGCTCCCTTCGTCGGCGGCGCTCCCTGAACGGGAGCGCCGCCGCAGGTTCAACGATTGACGGCGACGTAGAAGGCGTCTCCGTCGAGAATGCGGTTGGGCTGGTAGAAGCCGATGTTCAGGTACTTACGCCCGGAGTCCTGGTTGTCGACCTCGCCGATGATGCGCGACGAACCGTTCCAGCGCTGCCACCCGTTGGTGTCCCCACCGGCCGCGGAACTACCGGTGTAGGCGCCTTCCTGGGTGGAGGCCATCGGGTACTCGTCGCAGTTGAGGTTCGGTGTGACCGCGCCGGGGCCCCACACGTCGGCGCAGACGTAACCGGCGTACGTGCGGTTACGGCCGTTCAGTGTGCTGTCCACGAGCCGGTGCAGCGGGTGCTGGTTCTGCCCGAGCGAGGCGACGTACTCGCCCGGTATGCCCTTGCCGATGAATGACGGCCAGGTGCGTTCCGGGTGATGCAGTGCGTCGTCGATGTGCTGGATCGACTCCTGGACGCCGGCTTCGTTGCCGTCCGCGCGGGCGATGGCCAGCAGGTCGTAGGTCGGCGCGAAATCGGCGAAGACGGTGCCGTTGAACTTGCCCGCGACCGCACCCGCGGAGTCGAACCGTACGTCGCCGGTCGTCATGTCGTTCTCCACCCAGGGGACGATGGTCGGGTCGACCGGCAGGATCGCCATGCCGAGCTGCACCAGCACCGGCACCCGGTAGTCGGCTCCCGCGCCGGTGCCGTCCGGCGACGTCATGGTGATCCACGCACTGGGCACAGCTTGCCACTCGCCCAGCGGCTGGGTCACCTCGGCGTTGCCGGGGTTGCAGCTGACCAGGCTTCCGCATCCGGTCAAGCTCACCCGCATGGGGGTGGTCACCCGTTCCTCGCCGCCCAGTGCTTTCCAGTTGTCGAAGCTCAGGTAGAAGTCGACTTTCCGGCTGCCGTTCTGCGCGATGCCGATGAGGGTGTAGTCGAATTCGACGCTGGCGATCATGGTGGTGCAGTCCAGGCATCGCAGCACGACCTTGCGGTGACCGATCCAGCACCGGTTGAACCGGTCGGCCATCCATCCCTGCTGGGTGGAGGCGGCGGAGGCGTGCTGTTCGCGGCAACTGTTCTTGAGGTCGTCCTGGGGCAACGCGGCCGGGGCGAGGCTGTTGGTCTGCGGGGGTGCGTCCGCCGCGGCGGGGCGGCCACCGGAGGAGTCCGTCACCTCCCACCCCACCGGCCCGGAGGTTGCCGCGGCGGCCGCGGCGGCGGGCGCGGCGAGGGGCGACGTCATCAGCGCGACCGTGATGGCGGCGAGGACGTTGACGTGGGCTCTCATGAGAACTCCTTACGCGGGCAACCGGCGCCGAGGCAGCCGTAGAGCAGTCGGCCGTCGCTACCGGCGTAGACCAGCGTGTAGCCCTGATAAGTACGGTCGGTGCGGCTGCGCAGTCCGTGAACTTGTTCCGCGCCGGTGACGACGTGAACGGTGCTCGCCTTGCTCAGGCCGGTGAGGGCTTTCCCGGCGCGGCTGCTCAGCTCGCCGGCGGTGAGTGTTTTCACGGTGGGCGACTTCAACCCGGTCAGATCGCGGTGGGCCAGGCGGCCCGCCTGCGTGGCCGAGATTCGGCGCGCGCCGTCGTCGACGGCCGGCTGTTCGGCGCGCGCGTTGCAGGAGTGGTGGGCTGCCAGGCACTGCGCGAGTCCGGGAACGGTGCTCAGGCAGGTGTTCGGGTCGGCGGCCAGGCACTTGGCGAGAGCACGCTGGTCCACGCCGTTGAAGGTGCGCGGAACCGGCGGCGACGAGGCGGCCGGCGACGGCGACCCGGTGGGCGCCGCGGCGACCGACCCGGCGGCGGGTTTGCCGAGGACGACGTTGTCGACCTCGGCCGGCGAGACCGTCGTCCGTGGCTGCACCGACGTGGTGAAACAGTACGGCGGAGTGTTGGGCTGTCCCAGCTCCAGGGCCAGCGGGTCGGGCAGACCGCAGACGTTGCCTCCGAAGCCGGCCACCTCACCGAGGTACGGCCGGTGCCACACGTTGTTGCCGTCGAGCGTCTGCAACCGGTTCTGGAATCCTTCGCTCAACGTGGTGTACTCGGCATACTGCCCCAGCAGACCCTGCTCGAGGTATCTCGTGCGGTTGCCGGCCGCCAGCCGGGTCGTACCCACCAGGCTGAAGTCGTAGTAGACGTCCCACTGCCCGGCGCCGTTGCCCTGGCTCAGCCAGGTGTGCGTGGACCCGTCGGCGAGAGTCGAGTCCGGACGCGCGATGGCGTGGAACTCCTCCAGGGACTGACCGCCGGCGATGCCGTCCTCCAGCCAGTAGGCGCCGTGCGCGGTGGTTCCGGTGTCCGCGTCGTAGGCGCCCCGCCAGCCCATCTCGGCGTAGTCGTAGCCGGTGTTGCCGTTGGAGGAGTCCAGCGGATCCCAATTCACCTGATTACTCATCTGGTTGTAGCCGCTGCCGTTCTCCGGGTCCGACGGCGGACCGGTGAACGACATCGGCTGCTGCCGGAAGTTGAGCATCACCCCGAAGACCGGGGCCGGGGTCTGTACGCAGACACCGATCTCGTCACGCGGGGAGCAGTCGAAACCACCGGTCCGGACACGCCAGAACTGCGTCGCGTAGTAGCTGTCACACGTCCACATCGTGGCCGGTTCACCGTCCGCGCTGGCGTACAGGTCCAGGCAGCGGCCGTCGGCCTTGTTGCGCAGATCGAAACCGGCGGGGTAATACGAAGCGGTGCCGTTGGTCCAGAGCTGGTTGTTCGCGGTGGCGCAGTCCGCCAGCACCACGTCGGCTCCGTCGGCTGCGGCCGCCTCTTTCAAGCACCGGTTGGACGACAGATGCCTGATCCGGTAGACGGGCTTCGCGCCGGCCGTGACCACCTCGAACGACCAGCGCTGGGCCTTCACGGCCGCGGGCAGCCCGCTCTGGTAGGTGTGGAGCTTCACCAGGGTGCCGGCGGTGTCGGCGTCAGTGGCGAGGACTTGCAGGTCACCTTCGGTGGCCTGGCCGATCGCCACCGGATCGGGTGCGGGCGGCGCGGCCTGTGCGGGGCCGGCTGCGAACGCGGCTACTGCCGCGACGGCCGCGACGACAGCCGCGTGTCGGCGTGGGACATGTTTCATTCGTGCTCCTCCCGTGCAACGGGTGCAGGGCAGCGCACGGCACAGCAACGCACCGGCAATCACCAAGCCCCCGTAAGCATCGAAGCTTGCAGATGCATCTCCGAGGCTTTCACAGACGAAGACGGAATAACATGGGTGGACATCGACGATAAGCACCGCTATGGAAGGACATGATCGATCCGCAATCTCATCCCGCGCAGCTGGCCGATCCTCATCGCCGCCGCCCTCGTCATCACGGCCAGCGTGCTGCCGTGGTTCCGGACTCGGTTCGCCGTCAACGACAGCTGGGCCGGCCACACCGCCACCGCCTGGGCAGCCTCGACATGGTGGAGCGTCGCCGTGCTCATGTGCGTCGTGGCCGCCGCGCTGGGCGTCGCCGGCGCGGCACGGCAACCGTCAGTGCCGCACGCCATCGCCCGGTGGTCGGCCACCGCGCTCGCCGGCGCCGCGACAATCCTCACCGCCATCGTCCGCGCTTCGATTCCGTCGCTCGAGGATCAACGCGGTGACCTCGGATGGAGCGCAGCCGACCCGTCGTCGCCCGACGTGGGAGACATCGTCCGGGACCACCTGGTCCTGGTGGATCACGACGGCCTCACCCAGCAGGTCACCTGGGGCTACCACGCCGGCCTGGCATCAATGGCGCTGTTGACAGTCGCACTCGCCATCGGCGCGGCCGGGCTCGCAGACCGCAGCCCCAGAGCACCGAACGACTCGTCGAACTGATCTCCCCCCGTTACCTTTTTGATCGTCCCCGGTGGGGACTGCTCGGTCGCTCGGTCCGGTATGACTTACTGCCCCTGTCGTACGCATGATCCGGGGGG
>NZ_JBFAQM010000057.1:0-25078 GCF_040677315.1 Actinoplanes sp. NPDC049316
GGGGGGGGGGCGGCGGCGGGGGGGGGGGGGGCGGCGGGGGGGGGGGCGGCGGCCGGCGGCGGCGGGCAGCGGGCAGCGGGCAGCGGGCAGCGGGCGGGCCGGCCTGCCGTCCGGCGGGGGCTGGACGCGAACAACCCCCGCGGATCGCGGCAACGATCGCGGGGGTTGTCACGACGAAAACGCGTGGCTCGCGCCCGCCGGGGGTGCACAACCGCGCGGAACGGCTGCGGAAATGTCACCCGAAGACACGTCCGCAACGCCCGCGCGGCAAGGACCAACGCTAGCGATGCGGACTAATGTCACGCAAGACGCATCCCCCGCGTGTCGGCGCGACAATGGGATCGAACGGCCACAGGTATGGCACCATGCGCCGGTGAGTTTCGACCTCGTGGTGTGGGCCATGGACAACGCGGACATGCCGGACGACGTGCGTGCCGCCAACGAGCGGTGTGCGCGCGGCGAGCACCCGCACCGCCCCGCCGACCCCCGCGTCGTCGCCTTCTATGACGCCCTGACCAGCACATACCCGGATCGCGGCCCCCGCGCGACCCTGGACGGTTCGCCGTGGGCGAGCGCACCGCTGCACGCCGCCGCGGACCACATCAAGATGCGGCTGGACGTGAACTGCCCGGACGAGGTCCTCGAGACCATCGAACGCCTCGCCGGCGAGCTCAACCTGGACCTGCTCGACCTGCAGGACGGCACGGTCTATCCACCGCCGGTGAAGGCCCGCTGAGCCGCCGGAGGCCTTGCTGACGGCCTCCGGACCTTGGCGTCAGCGCTGGCCGCGCCCCGGTGGTCGGCGCGACCCGGCGGCTCTGGTCGCGACCTGGCGGTCAGCCGTCGTCCCAACCGGCGGCCAGCCTTCGCCGCCACCCGGCACTCAGCCCTCGCCGCCGCCCGGCGGTCGACCGTCGCCGCGCCCCTGGGACGCGACCTGAGATCAGTCCTCGTCGCGCAGGTCCACGATGCTGCCGCGCGACGATCCGATCGCCTCGGCCACGGTGGACAGCAACTCCGCGTCGACCGATGAATCCACCGTCAGTGCCATCAGCGCCTCGCCGCCGGCTTCGCGGCGTGCCACCTGCATCGCCGCGATGTTGACGCCGGCCTCGCCGAGCACCGAGCCGAGGGCGCCCACCACGCCCGGGCGGTCCGCGTACCGGAAGAACAGCAGCACTCCGCCCGCGTCGAGCTCGAGGTCGAACTCGTCCACCCGGGTCAGTTTCCGGGACTCCCGGCCACCCCTCGCGCTCACGGTGCCCGCGACGCTCACCGTGCGGCCGTCGGGCAGCTCACCGCGTACGGTGACGAGGTTGTGATGGTCGGAGGCCTCGCGGTCGACGACCAGCTCGACCTCGACGCCGCGGTCCGCGGCCAGCTGCGGGGCGTTGACGTACGTGACCTGCTCCTCCACGACCGAGCTGAAGAGGCCTTTCGTCGCGGCCAGCTTGAGCACCGTGACGTCGTGCGAGACGATCTCGCCGAGCACCTCCACGGTGACGCTCGCCGCGATGCCGCCCGCCACCGCGGTGAAGACCTTGCCGAGCCGCTCCGCCAGCCCGAGCAGGGGCCGGACGTCCTCGTCGACGATCCCGCCGGCCTGCACGTTCACCGCGTCCGGCACGAACTCTCCCTGCAGCGCCAGCTTGACGCTGCGCGCCACGGCCAGGCCGGCCTTGTCCTGAGCCTCGACCGTCGAGGCGCCCAGGTGCGGTGTGACCACGACGTTGTCGAACGCGAACAGCGGGGACGACGTCGTCGGCTCGGTCACGAACACGTCGAGGCCGGCGCCGGCGACCCGCCCGTCGGCCAGGGCGTCGGCGAGCGCACGCTCGTCGACGAGGCCGCCGCGGGCGGCATTGACGATGCGTACGCCCGGCTTGACCGTCGCGAGCTCCTTCTCACCGATCAAGTTCAAGGTCTCGGGGGTACGCGGCAAGTGCACCGAGATGAAGTCGCTCTCGCGCAGCAGCTCGTCGAGCCCCACGAGCCGTACGCCGAGGTGCGCCGCGCGGGCCGGCTGCACGTACGGGTCGTACGCGATGAGCCGCGTGCCGAAGGCCGCCATGCGTTGCGCGAAGAGCACGCCGATGCGTCCCAGCCCGACCACCCCGACGGTCTTGCCCTGCAGCTCGACGCCGGTGTACGCGGCGCGCTTCCACTCACCGCGCTTGAGGGCCGCGCTGGCGCTCGCGGTGTGGCGTGCGACGGCGAGCAGCAGCGCGATGGCCTGCTCGGCGGCGGACACGATGTTCGACGTCGGCGCGTTGACCACCATGACGCCCCGGGCGGTGGCCGCCGCAACGTCCACATTGTCCAGTCCGACACCGGCGCGGGCGACCACCTTCAGCCGGGGCGCGACGGCGACCGCCTCGGCGTCGATACGCGTCGCGCTGCGCACGATGACCGCATCGGCGTCCGCCAATTCGGCGAGCAGGGCTGCGCGGTCGGTGCCGTCGACATGGCGTACGTCGAAATCGCAGGCCAGCACGTCCAGTGCGGCAGGGGCGAGTTCCTCGGCGATCAGTACGACAGGAGTCATGTGTCTCCATCCCGCAGGCCCTTTGCGCGATCGTAGGCAGGCGGGAGACCGGCCCATAATGTCTCTCCGTCGTGACGGCCGTCACTCAGCGGAAACCTTGCCGTAAGGGTGCCGCCGCCGCAATGGCAGTCAGCGACAGCGGGCGCCTGCTTACCGGCCGGTCGCCTGCTTACCCGCCGGTCGCCTGCTTACCCGCGGGTCGCCTGCTTACCGGCCGGGCGCCTGCTTGCTTGCCTGACGCCGCCGAAGCCGGACCAGCGCCGGCGGCCTGCAACCGCGGCAATGCCTGCCTTCCACCGGCGTCGAGTCTGGCATCGCGGCGGGAGGCCGGCCGGGGTTATCCACAGTCCGCCGAATCGAGCGGCGGCGATCCGTGGGACGCTGGATGCGGTTATCCACAGGCGCCGTTGTCCACAGGACGCCAGAGCAGGCACCCGCCGCCCGGGCCCGGCCCGCTAACCTGCCCTGCATGACGACGCCACCCGAAGACGAGCACGACGAGGACCACATGCCGGCGGTGCCGGAGCCGCCCCGGCGCGTGCCTTTCGGCGTGGCCGTGGCCACCGGCTTCCTCGGCCTGCTGACCGTCCTGCTCCTGATCGGCGCGACGGCCACTCTCACCACGTCCGGCCTGTACCGGGACACGGTGGGCGAGGCGGCGGCCGAGGGCCTCGGGACTGTTCTCATCGCCGTCAGCGCGGTCCTGGTGGCGGCGTCCGCGTGGGCCTTCGTTCGCAACGGCAACACGATCGCGTCGATGGTCGCCGGCGGCCTCACCATGCTGGCGGGCCTGATCTGCCTCATCCAGGGCGTCATGAGCGACACGGACGCCGAGGGCGTACGGGTGGGCGTCGTGGCGCTCGCGATCGGTCTGGGCATCACGCTGCCACCGCTGGTCGGCCACGGCCCGCTCTACCTCGCGGCGCGACGCGTCTGGGCCAAGGCCGAACGGGAGTGGCTGCAGGACATGGCCACATCGGACAGTCCGCCGGCGGCGCCGCCCCAGCCGTGGGGTCAGCCGTGGACGCCGTACCCGGCGACGCAGCAGCAACAGGCCTGGCCGCAGCAGCAGACTTGGTCCGGGCCCGGGCCATACCAAGGGCAGCCGGGGCCTTACCAGGGCCAGCCGGGGCCGCAGTATCCGCCGCCGCAGCCGCAAACACAGGCGCAGCAGGGGACATATCAGCCGCTGCAGCATCAGGGCCAGGCCTGGACGTCACCGCACCCGTTCGACTACCAGGGCATGCCGCAGCCGTCACCGCAGCCGTTCGACCCCCAAGGCACGCCGCAGCCGTCACCGCAGCCGTTCGACCCCCAAGGCACGCCGCAGCCGTCACCGCAGCCGTTCGACCCCCAAGGCACGCCGCAGCCGTCACCCGGCCCGATCTGGCCCGCCGGGGAAGCGCCCGCCTCGGCCCCGCCCACCTCGTCCGCAGCTCCCGCCACGCCGGCCTCAGCGCCACCGGTTCTGTCGACCGCGCCCGCGTCGGCTGAACCGGGCCCGTCTGCGGCCAACACCGCGCCGACCTCAGCGCCACCGCTGCCGCCAGCGGCGCCCGCGGCACCCGGGGCGCCGGCCTCAGTGCCACCGGTTCGTTCAGCGGCACCGGCCGCATATGCACCAACACCTCAGGTTCCGCCTGCGGAGGCGCCCCAGGTTCCGTATTCCGGTCCGCCGCACGCAGCTGCCCAGCAGGCGCCGACCGAGCACATCCGCACGGACAGTGCCCCGCCGCCACTTCCGACCTCGAGCACTGCCCCGGCCGAGACACCGCAGACCACGCCACCCACCGGCTGACACCACCGCCGCGCCGTCCGGCAACACCGTCGCCTGGAACGGCGGGCCTTTCGCTGTGGCAGAGAGGCCGAATGCGCCCAGGCCGGCGGCAGGAGAACACCGTTCGGCGTCGGCCAGCAGAACGTCGGCGGCCAACCAACAGCACACCGCCAGCCAACAGCACGCCCGCGACCAACAGCACACCACCCGCCTGCCAACAGCACGCCACCCGCCGACCAACAAGACGCCGCCCGCCGGCCGGCAGCACGCCGCCCATCGGCGGAAACAGGCCGGCCGCCGGCAAGCAATGCGCCGGCCGATGGCTCACGCCCAGACAGCGACCCGGCCCTCTGCCGATGGCTCACGCCCAGACAGCGACTCGGCCCTCTGCCGATGGCTTACGCCCTGCGGGGTGGTTCGAGCGCGGTAGCCAGGGCCGGAGCGGTCGTGAGCCCGGCGGACGTGCGACCGGCCCGGCCACCCACGGAGATCCGTGTGCGACCGGGCCGGTCGGTGCTGCGTCTGTCGCGCCGGTGTGCGCGTACCTGTATCGGTTTCGCGGTCGGCGGGCCTGCTCCTGCATCGGTTTCGCGGTCGGGGATTACTCCGGCACGCGGCGGTAGGCGCCGTCGCTGGCGCTCGTGGCCATCGAGGCGTAGGCCCGGAGGGCCGCCGAGACCGGGCGTTGGCGGTCGAGCGGCGTGTACGGCTTCGGCCGGGCTTCCTCGTCGTGGCGGCGCTGGGCCAGTTCCTCGTCCGGGACGTTGAGGGTGATCGAGCGGCCGGGGATGTCGATGGTGATCTCGTCGCCGGTGCGGACCAGGGCGATGAGGCCGCCCGAGGCCGCTTCCGGGGAGATGTGGCCGATCGACAGGCCCGAGGTGCCGCCGGAGAAGCGGCCGTCGGTGATGAGGGCGCAGGCTTTGCCGAGGCCTCGGCCCTTGAGGAAGCTGGTCGGGTACAGCATTTCCTGCATGCCGGGGCCGCCGCGGGGGCCCTCGTAGCGGATGACCACGACGTCGCCCTCGACGACCTGTTTGCCGAGGATGCCCTCGACTGCGGCGTCCTGGGATTCGAAGACGCGGGCCGGGCCCGTGAACTTCCACAGCGACTCGTCGACGCCCGCCGTCTTCACGACGCAGCCGTCCGGGGCGAGGTTGCCGAAGAGGATGGCGAGGCCGCCGTCGGCCGTGTACGCGTGCTCGACCGAGCGGATGCAGCCCTCGGCCGCGTCGGTGTCGAGGGTCGCCCAGCGGTTGGTCGTCGAGAAGGGCTGCGTCGTGCGGACGCCGCCCGGGGCCGCGTGGAAGAGCTCGAGGGCTTCCGGGGTGGGTGAGCCGCCGCGGATGTCCCAGGCGTCCAGCCAGCTCTGCAGGTCGGGCGAGTGGACCGCACGCACGTCCGTCTTCAGCGCGCCGCCTCGGTTGAGCTCGCCGAGGAGGGCCGGGATGCCGCCCGCGCGGTGGACGTCCTCCATGTGGTACTTGACGCTGTTCGGCGCGACCTTCGACAGGCAGGGGACCCGGCGCGAGACCGCGTCGATGTCGGCGACGCTGAAGTCGAGCTCCGCCTCGCGGGCCGCGGCCAGCAGGTGCAGGACCGTGTTGGTGGAGCCGCCCATCGCCACGTCCAGGGCGACGGCGTTCTCGAAGGCGTCGCGGTTGGCGATGCTGCGGGGCAGCACGGAGGTGTCGTCGTTCTCGTAGTACTGCTTGGCGATCTCGACGATCAGCGAGCCGGCCTTCTCGAAGAGCGCCTTGCGGGAGGCGTGCGTGGCCAGCGTCGAGCCGTTGCCGGGCAGCGCCAGGCCGATCGCCTCGGTGAGGCAGTTCATCGAGTTGGCGGTGAACATGCCGGAGCAGGAGCCGCAGGTGGGGCACGCCGAGCGCTCGATCGTGCCGAGCTGCTCCTCGGTGACGTTCTCGTTGGCGCTGGCCGACATGGCGTCGATCAGGTCGAGCTTCTCGTGCACGATGCCCTCGATGGCGACCGTCTTGCCGGCCTCCATGGGGCCGCCGGAGACGAACACCGTGGGGATGTTGAGCCGCAGCGCGGCGATCAGCATGCCCGGGGTGATCTTGTCGCAGTTCGAGATGCAGACCAGGGCGTCGGCGCAGTGCGCGTTGACCATGTACTCGACCGCGTCGGCGATCAGCTCGCGGCTGGGCAGCGAGTAGAGCATGCCGCCGTGGCCCATCGCGATGCCGTCGTCGACCGCGATGGTGTTGAACTCGCGGCCCACGCCGCCCGCCTCGGCGACCGCGTCGGCCACGAGGCCGCCGAGGTCCTTGAGGTGCACATGCCCGGGTACGAACTGGGTGTAGCTGTTGGCGATCGCGACGATGGGCTTGCCGAAGTCGTCGTCGGTCATGCCGGTGGCGCGCCAGAGGGCGCGGGCGCCGGCCATCGTCCGGCCGTGGGTCGAGGTCCGGGAACGCAGCTCAGGCATTACTACATACTGCCACCGCCGGGGCGGTGCGGACCCGAACCGGTATCGAGGATGTCCACCCCTCGGGATACCGAAAATGATCCCGGTACGGCAGAGTGTTTCCGTGCACTCACCGTCCGGCGTGGAGCTGGCCGGGCTGGCGAGCCTCGTCGTCGCCGTCCCGGCCGTCGCTCTGCTGGGCAACTCCGGCCGCAAGCACACCGGCGCCGCCCGGCGGGCCCACCTGCTGCTCGCCGCCGGCGCCGCGGTGGCCACGGGGGCGGCCCTCGCCGGTCTGGTCAGCGCCTTGTTCCTCGCTCACGGGTCCGCGCGTACGCTCGGCCAGGCCGTGGCGGCGGGCATGACCCTGGGCACACTCACCCTGCTGGCCGGCACGCTCATGCTGCCCGGGGCCGCGGAGAGCCGGCGCGCCGCGCTGCGGCATCTGCTCGACGGGCTCATCATCGCGGCGGCGGTCTGGTTCGTGGGCTGGATCCTCGTCACCGAACCCACCCGGATCCTCGGCGATCTCACCCCGATGGGCTGCCTCTCGATGCTGCTCGGCGCGGGCGTCGCCACGATCGCCTTCGGGCTCACCACCATCCTCGCCATGCACGCGCACCGCCCGCGTCACATCACCGTGCGGACGTCGGCCGGCGTCACCCTCGTCGCCGTCGCAGCCACCGCCCTGCCGGGCGGCATCTGTCAGAGCTCCCCCACCGCGATCCTGCTCGGCGCGATGCTGCTCCCCGCCGGGCTGGTCGTGGTCGCCCGCGCGGTCAAGATCGCGGACCGCCCGGTCACGGTCACCCGGGACGTCATCCAGCGCGGGACCGGGTACGCCTTCGTGCCGATGGCGGCCATGGTGCTCACCGGCACCTACCACCTGCTCGCCGGCGGCGAGTTCGGCGGGTTCGGCTTCATCGGCGCCAGCGTCGAGGGCTTCGCCCTGGTCGGCCGGCAGTATCTGGCCCTGGGCGACGTGAAGAGCTACACCCTGCGGCTGCGCCAGCGGGAGGCGCACTTCCGCGAGCTCGCCCACACCGACCCGCTCACCGGGCTCGCCAACCGCCGCGGCCTGGTCCGGGCTCTGCGTGAGCCCGCCTCCCGGCAGCGGCCGCGCACGCTGATCGGCCTCGACCTGGACGGCTTCAAGAACGTCAACGACATGCGCGGGCACGACGTGGGCGACGCGGTCCTCGCCGAGGTGGGCAACCGGCTGCGCGCCAACCTGCGTACCGGGGACGTGGCCGCGCGGCTGGGTGGCGACGAGTTCGCGGTGCTGATGTGGGCCTCGCCGGAGGAGGCGATGGCTGCCGGGCAGAGGCTGCTCGCCGTGCTCTGCGAGCCGTACGAGACGGACGAAGGATCGGTGTTCCTGTCGGCCAGCGTCGGCGTCGCGGCCTCCCCGGCCCCCGGCGACACCGGCGAGCTGATGCGCGACGCCGATCTCGCGTTGCGGTACGCCAAACAGCGCGGAAAGAACCGCGTGGAGCGCTACCAGAAGCGCTACGACGAGCTCCTGCGCCGGCACAGCGTGCTGGAGAACGAGCTGCGCCACGCGATCGAGCGCGAGCAGTTGCGCCTGGTGTTCCAGCCGGTGGTCGCGCTGCCTTCCGTACGCCCGGTCGGCGCCGAGGCGCTGTTGCGCTGGCACCACCCGGAGCTCGGCGCGGTCCGCCCGGACGAGTTCATCCCGGTCGCCGAGGAGTCCGGGCTGATCAACATGCTGGGCGGCTGGGTGCTGGATCAGGCGTGCGCGCAGCTGTCCCAGTGGCTCGCCGCCGGGCACGACGTCTGGGTGTCGGTGAACCTCTCCCCCAAGGAGCTGCACGCCGCCGACTACGCCGGTCAGGTGGCGGGCGTGCTGGAGAAGTACGGCGTACCGCCCCAGCGGCTGGTGCTGGAGGTGACCGAGCACGCCGTCGCCACGGACATGGACGAGCTGATCCGCGGGCTCGTCGAGCTGCGCTCCACCGGCGTGCGCATCGCGCTGGACGACTTCGGCGCCGGCTACTCGTCGCTCGGGCAGCTGCGCAACCTCCCCGTCGACATTCTCAAGATCGACCATGCGCTGGTGGCCGAGCCGGAGTCGCGTACGGGCACCGCCGCGCCGCTGGTCGACGTCGTCGTCCGGCTCGGGCACCGGCTGGGCCTGGAGGTGCTCGCGGAGGGCATCGGCACCCCCGCCCAGCGCGAGGTCGTCGAGGAGGCGGGGTGCCGGCTGGGCCAGGGTTCGCTGTTCGGCTGGGGTGTGCCGGCCGAGCATCTGGAGGCGCAGCTGCGTACGGCGCGGTCCACGGCCACGCGCGCGGTCCCGGCACCGCGCAGCCGCCCCGCCAAGGCGGCACCGAGCGCCCCGGCGCGCAGCCAGATCGTCATGCTCGGCCCCGGGATGCGGCAGGTCCGGGCGGTGCTCCCGACCGACCCGGCCTTTTCGGGTGACCAGGATGTGAGATCAGTTGACGCACCCCGTGAGATGGGGCAGTCTTAGCCGCATGTGTTCGTCGTTCCTCGTACTTAGTTGAGCGCGCTGCCCCCGAGCTCCTGGGCAGTGCGCTAGGTCCCGTGCGTAAGCACGAGGGCCTTTTTTGTTGCGCGAAGAACGACACCCGAACCCGAACGAAGGTCTGAATCGCCATGACGAGACCCACGCCCGAGACCCTCGCCAACCGTGCCACCCCGGCCACCGTCGCGGCCGCCGCCGGCGCCTCGGCCGTAGCCCCGATCTCCCCGGTGCCGGTCACCGGGGCCGGATCGCTCGTGCGGTCGCTCGAGGCCCTCGGCGTCGAGGTCGCCTTCGGCATCCCCGGCGGGGCGATCCTGCCGGCGTACGACCCGCTGTACGACTCGAAGGTGCGGCACATCCTGGTCCGCCACGAGCAGGGCGCGGGCCACGCCGCCACCGGGTACGCGCAGGCCACCGGCAAGGTCGGCGTCTGCATCGCCACCTCCGGCCCGGGCGCGACCAACCTGGTGACGCCGATCGCGGACGCGTACATGGACTCGGTGCCGATCGTCGCGATCACCGGTCAGGTCGCGCGGCCGGCGATCGGCACGGACGCCTTCCAGGAGGCGGACATCCAGGGCATCACGCTGCCGATCACGAAGCACAACTTCCTGATCCAGTCGGCGGAGGAGATCCCGCAGATCATGGCGGAGGCCTTCCACCTCGCGTCGACCGGCCGGCCCGGCCCGGTGCTCGTCGACATCCCGAAGGACGTGCTGCAGGCGCAGACCACGTTCTCCTGGCCGCCGACGCTGGAGCTGCCCGGCTACCGGCCCACCCTGCACCCGCACGGCAAGCAGATCCGCGAGGCGGCCCGGCTGATCGCCGCGGCCAAGCGCCCCGTGCTGTACGTCGGCGGCGGCGTGCTCAAGGCCGGCGCGACCGACGGGCTGCGCAAGCTCGCCGAGGTCACCGGCATCCCGGTCGTCACCACGCTGATGGCGCTCGGCGCGTTCCCCGACTCGCACCCGCAGCACCTGGGCATGCCCGGCATGCACGGCACGGTCCCCGCGGTGTACGCGCTGCAGAAGGCGGACCTGCTGGTCACCCTCGGCGCCCGCTTCGACGACCGGGTCACCGGCAAGCTCGACTCGTTCGCACCGGACGCCAAGGTCGTGCACGCCGACATCGACCCGGCCGAGATCGGCAAGAACCGGCACGCGGACGTCCCGATCGTCGGCGACGCGCGGCACGTCATCGACGAGCTGATCGCGGCGGTGTCCGGCACGGCTACCGGCATCTCGGCGTACGAGCCGTGGTGGGCGCAGCTGAACGACCTGCGGCAGCGCTACCCGCTGGGCTACGACGAGCCGACCGACGGCACGCTGGCGCCGCAGTACGTGATCGAGCGCATTGGCGAGCTGGTCGGCCCGGACGCGGTCTACGTCGCGGGCGTGGGGCAGCACCAGATGTGGGCGTCGCAGTTCATCAAGTACGAGAAGCCCGGCACCTGGCTGAACTCGGGCGGCGCCGGCACGATGGGCTACGCCGTTCCCGCCGCGATGGGCGCCAAGGTCGGCCGGCCGGACACCCAGGTGTGGGGCATCGACGGCGACGGCTGCTTCCAGATGACCAACCAGGAGCTGGCCACCTGCGCCCTCGAGGGCATCCCGGTGAAGATCGCCGTGATCAACAACGGCAACCTGGGCATGGTCCGGCAGTGGCAGACCCTGTTCTACGAGGGCCGCTACTCCAACACCGAGCTGGGCACCCACAAGCACCGCATCCCCGACTTCGTGAAGCTCGCCGAGGCGCTGGGCTGCGTCGGCCTGCGCTGCGAGTCGAAGGCGGACGTGGACGCGACGATCAAGGCCGCGATGGAGATCAACGACCGGCCGGTCGTCATCGACTTCACGGTCGGCAAGGACGCCATGGTGTGGCCCATGGTGGCCGCCGGCACCAGCAACGACGAGATCATGTTCGCCCGGGACGTGCGCCCGAACTTCGACGAGGACGACCTGTGACCACCATGAACAAGCACACCCTCTCCGTGCTGGTCGAGAACAAGCCCGGCGTGCTCGCGCGGGTCAGCGGGCTGTTCTCGCGACGCAGCTTCAACATCGATTCGCTGGCGGTGGGCGAGACGGAGAACCCGGACGTCTCCCGCATCACGATCGTGGTCAACGCCGACTCCTCACCCCTGGAGCAGGTGACCAAGCAGCTCAACAAGCTGGTGAACGTCCTGAAGATCGTCGAGCTGGACCCGCAGCAGTCGGTCCAGCGCGAGCTCCTGCTGGTCAAGGTGCGCGCCGACCGCGCGGTGCGCGGGCAGGTGCTCGAGACGGTCGAGCTGTTCAGGGCGAAGGTGATCGACGTCGCACCGGACACCCTCACGATCGAGGCGACCGGCAACCCCGACAAGCTGGACGCGCTGCTGCGCGACCTCGAGCCGTTCGGCATCAAGGAGATGGTGCAGTCCGGCCTCGTGGCCATCGGCCGCGGCTCCCGCTCCATCACCACCGGCCCCGCGCTGCGCGCGGCGTAGTACTCAGAAACCTCGAGAGGAAATCATGACCGTCGAAACCTTCTACGACGACGACGCTGATCTGTCCATCATCCAGGGGCGCAAGGTCGCCGTCATCGGGTACGGCAGCCAGGGCCACGCGCACTCGCTGTCGCTGCGCGACTCGGGGGTCGAGGTGGTGGTCGGCCTGAAGGAGGGCTCCAAGAGCCGTCCCAAGGCCGAGGAGCAAGGGCTGCGGGTGCTGACCCCGGCCGAGGCGTCCGAGTGGGCCGACGTGATCATGCTGCTCGCCCCGGACACCGCGCAGCGCAAGATCTACGCCGAGTCCATCGAGCCGCACCTCACCGAGGGCAAGGCGCTCTTCTTCGGCCACGGCCTCAACATCCGCTTCGAGCTCATCAAGCCCCCGGCGAACGTGGACGTGGCCATGGTCGCCCCCAAGGGCCCGGGCCACCTCGTCCGCCGCCAGTACGTGGACGGCAAGGGCGTGCCCGCGCTCATCGCCGTGGAGCAGGACGCCTCCGGCAACGCCCAGGCGCTCGCCCTGTCGTACGCGAAGGCCATCGGCGGCACCCGCGCCGGCGTCATCAAGACGACGTTCAAGGAGGAGACGGAGACCGACCTCTTCGGCGAGCAGGCCGTCCTCTGCGGCGGCACGGCCGCGCTGGTGCAGACCGGCTTCGAGGTCCTCACCGAGGCCGGATACGCCCCGGAGATCGCCTACTTCGAGTGCCTGCACGAGCTGAAGCTGATCGTCGACCTCATGTACGAGGGCGGCATCTCGCGGATGCGCTACAGCGTCTCGGACACCGCCGAGTTCGGTGACTACGTCAGCGGCCCGCGCGTGATCAACGCCTCCGTCAAGGAGGAGATGAAGAAGATCCTCGCGGAGATCCAGTCCGGCGAGTTCACCCGGGCGCTCATCGCCGACGACGAGGCCGGCGGCACCCGCCTGCAGCAGTACCGCAAGGAGGGCGCCGAGCACCCCATCGAGGTGACCGGCAAGAAGCTGCGCGACATGATGAGCTGGGTGGACCGGCCGATCACCGAAACCGCCTGATTCTTTCCCGCCCCGCGCCGGGTCAGGAGGTCCTCGCGACCGCCTGATCCGGCGTTTTGCGTCACCATTCGATTACCTGAAACGTGGGTGTTACGTCCCGCTTACCTGTTCGGCGTCGTCATCGAATTGTGCATTGATGACGGGCCTTTGGATGGTGTGCAACAGGTAGCCTCGCCGCATGCGACTGGCTGATTCTTTCCGGAGTGAGCGCTTCGGCGCGGTCCGGATCCACGAGCTACAGAGGGTGATCGAGCTCGACTCGGGCGCCGTGCACGACCCCGACCGGCCGGGCCTTTCGGCTGGTGGCAGGGTCGTGCCACCAGACGCACTGCGCGCTGTCGAGTCGCAGATGGTCATCGTCGTGCCGTGCATGAATGAGACACGAAGCGTCATTGAGGGAGTGCTCTCCGGCATTCCGCATGACTGCCTCATCGTGCTGGTCTCCAACAGCGACAAGCTGCCGGTCGACCGGTACGAGATCGAGGCGCAAACGCTCGAACATTTCTGCCGGCTCGCGGGCCGCTCCGCCGTCGCCGTGCACCAGAAAGATCCCGGCGTCGCGGCGGCCTTCAAAGCGGCGGGCATGCCGGAGCTCCTCGGCGACGACGGGCTCGTCCGCAACGGCAAGGGCGAGGCGATGCTCATCGGCATGGCGGTCGCGGCCATGACCGGCCGCCGATACCTGGGCTACGTCGACGCCGACAACTACGTCCCGGGGGCGGTCCACGAATACTGCAAGGTGTACGCGGCCGGCCTGCACCTGGCCGGGAGCCCGTACTCGATGGTCCGCATCTCGTGGCATTCCAAGCCGAAGCTGCGCGACGGCCGGCTCTTCTTCAGCCGTCGGGGCCGCAGCTCGCAGATCACCAACGAATGGCTCAACCGCTTCCTCGCCGAATACTCCGGCTTCGGCACGGAGGTGATCGCGACGGGCAACGCGGGCGAGCACGCGATGACCCTGGACCTGGGGCTGAAGCTGCGGCTCGCGGGTGGCTTCGCGGTCGAACCGTACGAGTACATGGACCTTTTCGAGCAGTTCGGCGGCGTGCTGGAGAGCAACGACCCGGACGTGACGGCGGGCTCGGTGCCGGTCCTGCAGATCGAGACGAGGAACCCGCACTTCCACGACAACAAGGGCGAGGAACACGTCCAGGGCATGCGCATGCAGGCGCTGAACGTCATCTACCACTCGCCGGTCACGCTCCCGGCGGTCCGCCAGGCCATCGTCGACTTCATGGTGTCGCAGGGTGCGCTCGAGGTCGGCCAGGAGCCGCCGCGCGAACGGGTCTACCCGCCGGTGGGCAGCCTCGACTTCGAGCTGCTGTACGACGGCCTGGACGCCGAGGCGCTGACGTTCCGGCAGTTCGACGGGCGGGCGTCGGCAGGACTGCCGCCGTTCCCCCCGATTGAACGGCACTCCATCCCGCGCTCCGCGGTCTAGATGTCGAGGGCGGCTCTGCGGGCCGTCAGGAACGTCCGTTCGGTCTCGGTGCCGGCCAGCGCGATCGCCTCGTCGTAGGCGGCCGCGGCCTCGGCGACCCGGCCGAGCCGGACGAGCAGGTCGGCGCGCGTCGCCGGGAGCAGGTGGTATCCCGGTAGTTCCACACCCTCCAGCGCGGCGAGGGCCATGGCCGGCCCGTGCACCTCGGCGACCGCGACCGCGCGGTTCAGCGCCACGATCGGCGTCGGCAGCACCGCCTGGAGCTGGTCGTACAGGGCCAGGACCTGAGTCCAGTCGGTGGCGTCGCCGTCGGTGTGCACGGCGTTGATCGCCGCCTGGATCTGGTACGGACCCGGCCGGTTGCGCCGCAGGCAGCGCCGGACCAGCTCGTGCCCCTCGGCGATGAGCGCCCGGTTCCACAATGACCGGTCCTGGTCCGGCAGCAGCACCAGCTCGCCGCCGGGGCCGAGCCGGGCCGGGCGGCGCGCCTCGGTGAGCAGCAGCAGGGCCAGCAGACCCAGCACCTCCGGCTCGTCGGGCATCAACGCGGCGAGCTCACGGGCGAGCCGGATCGCCTCGGCGCAGAGGTCGGTCCTGATCAACGGGCCGGTGGTGGCCGCGTACCCCTCGTTGAACATCAGGTAGAGCACGGTCAGCACCGGTGCCAGCCGGTCCGGCAGCTCCTCGGCGGCCGGCACCCGGTACGGGATCCGCGCGTCGCGGATCTTTTTCTTGGCGCGCACGATGCGCTGGGCGATGGTCGGCTCCGGCACCAGGTATGCCCGGGCGATCTCCGGCACCTCCAGCCCGGCCAGCAGGCGCAGGGTGAGGGCGGTCCGCGCGTCCGGCGACAGCGCCGGGTGGCAGCAGGTGAAGATGAGCCGGAGCTGGTCGTCGCGCACCGGTCCCACCTCCTCGGGTTCGTCGCGCTGGTGCAGCAGCAGTGCCTGGGCGTGCCGGGCCTCCCGCGTCGACTCGCGCCGGAGCCGGTCGATGGCCCGGTTGCGGGCGGTCGTCACGATCCAGGCGCCGGGGTTCGGCGGCAGGGAGTCCCACTTCTCCACGGCCACCGCGAAGGCATCCTGGACGGCCTCCTCGGCGAGGTTGATGTCACCGAGGAGGCGTACCAGCGTGGCGACGCAGCGGCCGTACTCGGCCCGGTAGACGCTGTCCAGATCCATGTCGCTCAGGCGGCCGGCTCGTCCTCGAAGGGCCGTACCTCGACCGGGCCCATGCAGGCTTCGGAGCACCTCGCGGCCCAGGCGAGCGCCTCGTCGAGATCCGCGCACTGCAGCACCCAGAACCCGCCGAGCTGCTCCTTGGTCTCGGCGAACGGGCCGTCGGTCATCGTGGTGGTGCCGCCCTCGGTGCGGACGACGGTGGCGCTGTCCGCCGGCTTGAGCCCGCCGGCGAAGACCCACGCGCCGGCGGTCCTGATCTCCTCGTTGATGCGGTCGACCTGGTCGAACATCTTCTGCATGACGTCCGGCGCCGGCGCCGGCTCGCCCTCGACCATGTGTACGGCGAGCAGGTACTGCTTCATGGGAGTCCTCCAGTGACTAGACGGTGACATGGTGACAGTTCAGACGGCGAGGCGGCGGGCGACAGCCGGGATCACGATCGCGGCGGCCACGAGGTGCGTGAGCATCAGCAGCGCCTTGGTGGCCGGCGCGGCGTCCACGATCACGTCCGGGACCAGCGACAGGACGGTCAGCGCCACCGTCGTCCGCACGAACGCGCGCCGCGGGTGCCGGGCCGTACGCGACAGCACGGCCGCGAGCACCAGCCCGACCAGCGAGAAGATCGCGGTCAGCGTGCCGAACCCGGCGATCGGGATCGGGGCGCCGCCCACGTTCAGGGAGATGCCCGCCGCGTGACCACCGGCGGCCACGGCCATCGTGGCGGCGCTCGCGGCGGCGATGGCGACCGCGCCCGTGAGGGCCAGCGCGCCGAGTCCGGTGGTCGTCTTGGCGGTGGTGACGGTGGTGGTCATGGTGCCCTCCGGTGAACTCTGCCGGACCGGCTCCGTACCGGTCTCTCACCAGGGCTACGAAAGCGGCCGCCCCCGATCGACACGTCCGCAGAAATTTTCTGGAGAAGTTTTCCGGCGGGCGGCATGCTGGGCGCATGCAGCCGAGCCACGCCGTCATGATGCGCCCGTTCGCGGGCTCTGTCGGCGTGCTCTAGACCGATCAGTCCCCGCCTCGCGGCGGGGACTGCGCAGCGGGCGGGGCGGAAGAGGGACCATGACCTTCTACGTCACCACCGCCATTCCGTACGTCAACGCGGCGCCGCACCTGGGGCACGCGCTGGAGCTCGTGCAGGCCGATGTGCTCGCCCGGCATCGGCGCGCGCGGGGCGAGGACGTCCGCTTCCTCACCGGCACCGACGACAACGCCCTGAAGAACGTGACGGCCGCGCGGGCGGCCGGCGTGCCCGTCCGGGACTTCGTCGCCTCGAACGGGGACCGGTTCGCCGCGCTGCGCGAGCCGCTCGAGCTGTCGTTCGACGACTTCATCCGTACGTCCGAAGCCCGCCATGCGCAGGGGGTCGTCGCGCTGTGGGAGCGGTCGCGCAAGGACTTCTACCGCCGTGGCTACACCCGCCTGTATTGCGGTGGCTGCGAGCAGTTCCTCGACACGGACTCGTGCGCGGAACACGATGCGCCGCCGGAGCGGGTCAGTGAGGAGAACTGGTTCTTCCGCTTGTCGCGCTACGAGGACCAGATCCTGTATCTGCTGGAGAACGACATCGTCCACATTGAACCCGCGGCGCGGCGGAACGAGGTGCTGTCGTTCGTCCGCGCGGGCCTGCAGGACATCAGCGTCTCCCGCTCGGCCGTGCGGGCCGGGGGCTGGGGCATTCCCGTACCCGGCGACCCGGATCAGGTCGTCTACGTGTGGTGGGACGCCCTTGCCAACTATGTGACCTCGCTGGGCGGCGGGGAGGCGTACCGGAAATGGTGGGCCGGGAACGGTGAGCGGGTGCACGTGATCGGCAAGGGAATCGTGCGCTTCCACGCCGTCTACTGGCTGGCGCTGCTGCTCTCCGCGGGCGAGCCGCTGCCGACCACGATCCTCGTGCACGACTACCTCACCGTGGACGGCGCCAAACTGTCGAAGAGCGCCGGCAACGCGGTCGATCCGATCGAGCTGGCCGGCCGCTTCGGAGTGGACGCGCTGCGCTGGTGGCTGCTGCGCGAGGTGGCTCCGCTGGGCGACACGGACTTCACCGCCGAGCGCCTGATCCACCGGCACGACCTCGATCTGGCCAACGGCATCGGCAACCTGGTCAACCGTACGGCGAGCCTCGCGTGGCGCGACGGCATCCGGCCGGCGCCGTACCGCAGCGACCTGCCGGAGCGGGTGGACCGGGCGCTGCATGTCGGTGACTTCCGCGCGGCGGCCGAGGCCATCACGGACGAGGTGGCGAACGGCAACCGGGTCGTGGAAGTCGAACGACCATGGCGGCTGGCCGGAGCCCACCGCGCCGAGGTCGTGGGCGAGCTGCTCGGCCGCTGTCTGACCATTGTGGACGAACTGGAGCCGTTCCTGCCGTCGGCCGCCGCACGGCTCCGGACGCAGCTGTCGCTGGACGGACCGCCGCGCCCGGCCTTCGGGAGGCTGGGCGCGGCGGGTTCCGTCACGCCAGGTCGTTGACGCAGCGGAGGACCGGGCGGGCGGTCAGTGCGGCCGGGTCCAGCGCGGCCGCGCCTCGTACCCGGAAGGTCGTCGACTCTCCCGGCAGCAGCGTCACGCCCGCCTCGTCGGCCTCCGCGGCCGGGTCGAGGCGGTCGGCCTGGAGCGTGACGTCGCGGAGGATCGTCTGGGCCGTGACCGTCACGTGGGTTTCCGCGCCCGCTTCGGTGACGGTCGTGTCGTACTTGGCCGACGGCCAGGCGATGTCGCGGTCCTCGGCGAAGAACCACCAGGCGCGCTGGTCCCCCGCCTCGGCGACCAGCAGCTCGGCCGTCGCGTCGCCCGGCTGGGCGAGCTGCGGGGGCAACGGCAGGGTGGTGGCCGTGCCCGGTGCGACGGTTGCGCCGAGCGCCGCCTCGGCCTCCACGACCCCGCTGAGGGTACGGCGGGAGACCGTCGCTGACACCACCCACGACTCGGCGGAGTCGTTCACCGCCACCAGGGCGAGCCCGCCGTCGCGTGGTTGCACCGTGAGGAGCCGGGGTGCGAACGAGCGGCGCAGCGCGTACCAGAGGGGTTTCCTGCGGCCGTCGCCGTCGACCGCCGCCCAGGAGGTGACCGGCCAGCAGTCGTTGAGCTGCCACATGATGGCGCCCATGCAGTACGGCCGCAGCGAGCGGAAGTGCTCGATGCCCAGCGACAGCGCCCGTGCCTGATTGAGTTGCGTCAGGTAGTGCCAGTCGTCGAAGTCGCGGGGCTGCGGCAGGTGGGCGTCGAGCCCGCGCTGCAGCTTCGCGTCACCGTTGCCGGCTTTCTGGTGCGCGCGCATGCCGGGTGAGTCGTGCGCGAGCGGGTCGTCGGACAGCGCGCGGCGCAGGGTCGCGTACGCGGGCGGCGCCTGGTAGCCGAACTCCGCCACGAACCGCGGCCGGTACGCGCGGTACTTCGTGTAGTCGTCGGTGTTCCAGACGTCCCAGATGTGCATGGTGCCGTACGCGGGATCGTTGGGGTGCTTGTCCTCCCGCCCGGACCACGGGCTGCCGGGCCAGTAGAACCGGCTCGGGTCCTCCTCGGCGCAGATGCCGGCGAGCACGTCGAAGTAGTAGCCGGCGCCCCACGTACGGCCGTCGAGGTCCTGCTTCCAGCCCCAGTCCTCGTGGCCCCAGATGTTCTCGTTGTTGCCGGTCCACATCACCAGGCTCGGGTGCGACGCGAGCCGGACGACGTTCTCCCGCGCCTCCGCCGCCACCTCGGTCGCGAACGGCTCCTCCTCCGGGTACGCGGCGCAGGCGAACAGGAAGTCCTGCCCCACCATGAGGCCGAGCTCGTCGGCGAGGTCGTAGAAGTCCTCGGATTCGTACCGGCCGCCGCCCCACACGCGCAGGTAGTTGACGTTCGCGCCGATCGCCTGCCGGAAGCGGGTCTCGAGCCGGTCGCGGGTGACCCGGTTGGCGAACACGTCGTCGGGGATCCAGTTGATCCCACGGACGAACACCGGCACATCGTTGACGACGACGGTGAAAGCGCCGTCGGTGGTGTCGACGCGGACCGAGCGGAAACCGACCTTGCGGCTCCAGGAGTCCAGTGTGTCGCCGGCCGCCCCGGTCAGGGTCACGTCGAGGTCGTAACGGGGCTGGTCCCCGTACCCGATCGGCCACCAGAGCTCGGGATCGGCGACCGTGAGCGTCACGACGGCCTCGTCGGACTCCGTGGTGGTCTCCCCGCGCTCGCCCGCGACCGTGGCGGTGACGGTGACCGGGCCGGGGGTGTCGCGTTCGACGCGCACCCGGACCTCGACCGTGCCGGCGCCGTCGGCGACCGTGACCTGCGGGCGCACCTCGGCGAGCCGGGCGGCCGACCAGCTGTGCAGGCCGATCGGCTGCCAGATGCCGGCGGTGACCAGCGTGGGACCCCAGTCCCAGCCGAAGTTGCAGGCCGTCTTGCGGATGAAGTTGAACGGTTCCGGGTACGCGTTCGGCCGGTCGCCGAGCCGGTCACGTTGGGCCTCGGCGTACGCGTAGGCCGACTCGAAGCGGACGACCAGCTCGTTGCCGCCGGCGCGCAACGCCTCCCGGACGTCGAAGCGGTAGCCGCGGTGCATGTTGGCGGTGCGGCCCAGCTCGACGCCGTTGAGTGTGATCGTGGCGACCGCGTCGAGGCCGTCGCAGACGAGGTCGACGCGGCCGTCGCCGGGCTCGTACCCGAAGGTCGTGCGGTACTCCCAGTCGGTGCGGCCGATCCAGGCGAGCTTCTTCTCGTTCTCGTCGAGGTACGGATCCTCGATGAGGCCGGCGGCGAGCAGGTCGGTGTGCACACAGCCGGGCACGGCGGCGGCGACGCCGGAGACGTCGCCGCCGCTGAGGGTCCAGCCGTCGTGCAGGGATCGGTACGCGGTCACAGGACTCCCTCTACTTGCCCGCGGCGGAAAACCGAAGGTGAAGCGCAGTTCAAGACTTCACGGCACCTTCCATGATCCCCCGGACGATCTGCCTGCCGCCCATCACGAGCAGGACCAGCAGCGGAAGGGTGGCCATGAACGCGCCCGCGAGCACCCGCCGGTAGATCACGTAGTTGCCGCTCGCGAGGTCGGAGAGGGCGACCATCGACGTCGGGAACTCGGTGCCGTTCAGCGTGATGAGCGGCCATTGGAACTCGTTCCACGTCGCCACGAACGTGAGCAGGCCGAGCACCGCCAGCGCGGGCCGGATCGCCGGCACCACGATGCTCCAGTAGATCCGCAACGTCAGCGCCCCGTCCATCCGGGCGGACTCGACCAGTTCGTCGGGTACGGCGTGCAGGATGAACTGGCGCATGTAGAACACGCCGAACGCGCTGACGAGGAACGGCGCGATGACCGCGAGCAGGGTGCCGTTCCAGCCGAGCTTGCCCATGAGGATGTAGAGCGCCACCACGCCGAGCTGGTTGGGCACGGTCAGGGTGAGGATCACGACGATCATGAGCGGGTCGCGGCCCTTGAAGCGCAGCTTGGCGAAGGCGAACCCGGCCAGCGAGCAGAAGAACAGCGTCGACACGGTCACGACGGCCGCGACGATGAAGCTGTTGATCAGAGACGCGGTGAAGTAGACGTCCTGCATCGTGAAGACTTCGCGCAGGTTCGTCATGAGCTGGTTGCCCGGGACCACGGACGGCGGGGTCTGCGAGACCGCCTCGTCGGTGCTCGTCGCGATCACGAACATCCAGTAGAGCGGGAACGCCGACACGAGCAGGAACGCGACCAGGGCCACGTAGGTGGTCCAGGTGCCGCGGGTGTCCTGAGGCGCGCGGCCGATCTCCCGGGGCCGCCGCTTGCCGGGCGCGGGTGCGGTCACGGTGGTCATCGCCGGCCTCCTCCGAGACGGTTGGTGATGAAAGCGTTGATGCCGGCGACGACCAGGATGATCAGGAAGAGCGCCCAGGACATCGCGGCCGCGTACCCGAGGTCGAGGTCCTTCCAGCCGACCTTGTAGATGAGCTGCGCGATGGTCTGCCACTGGCTGTCCGAGCCACCCGTCGCGGCGGCCGGATTCTCCTCGAAGAGCATGGGCTCGTTGAAGAGCTGCAGCCCGCCGATCGACGAGAGGACGACCGTGAAGACCAGGACCGGCTGGATCATCGGTACGGTGATCCGCCACAGCTGGCGCCACGGTCCGGCGCCGTCGACCGCCGCCGCCTCGTAGACGTCCTTCGGGATCGACTGCATCGCCGACAGGTAGAGCAGGGCGTTGTAGCCGATCCACTTCCAGTTGACCATCGTGGCGATGGCGATCCAGGAGCTCCACTTGTACGCGCGCCAGTCCAGCGGCTGGTTCAGGTCGTTGAAGCCGACCAGCGACAGCAGCCAGTTGGCCATGCCGTTGTCGCGGGAGAAGAACACGGCGAAGACCAGCGTGGACGCGGCCACCGGGGTCACGTACGGCAGCAGCACACCGACCCGCCAGAACGTGGTGCCGCGCAGCTTGCGGTTGAGCAGGTTCGCGACCATCAGCGCGATCAGCAGCTGCGGCACCGTGGAGAGGATGAAGATGCCGAACGTGTTGCCGAGCGCGTTCCAGAAGTCCTCGTCGTGCACGAGCCGCTCGAAGTTGGCGAAGCCGGCCCAGCCGTCCAGGTCGGGGTCGTCGAGGCGCCAGTTCCGCAGCGCCACGATCCCGTTGAAGATGATCGGGAAAAGCCCGAAGACGGCGAAGAGCAGGAAGAACGGCGAGATGAACAGGTACGGCGTGCGCTTGGTGTCGAACCGGTAGAACCACAGCTTGCGCTTCGGCGGGGTGGCCGGCGGGCGGGGTTCCGAGACGTCGAGCACCGGCGGGGCGTTGCGGGTGAGGGACACAACAACTCCTTCGGAGCGAGGGGGCGGCCCGCGCGGGCCGCCCCCTGGATCAGATTTCCGTCAGGAGTTGGCGGCCTTCTGGGCTTCCTTGACCGCCTCCGGCCATGCCTTGTCCGGCGAGAGGGAGCCCTGCTGCACCCGGGTGATCACGTTCTCCACCGCGACGCGGGTCGGGCCGTTCTTCTTGCCGAGGTACTGCGGCTTCAGGTTCTCGGCCGTGGAGGCGAAGATCTGCCCGGTCGGCGCGTTGCTCATGAACTCCTTCTTGTAGTCCAGCACCGCGGGGTCCTTGTACAGGGCCGGCTGCGAGGGCAGGTTGCCGACGGTCTTGAAGACCTCGATCTGCTGCTGCGGCTGGATCATCCACTCGACGAACTTGTACGCCTCGTCGACGTTCTTGCCCTGCTTGGGGATGGTCCACCAGGAGCCGCCCCAGTTACCGCCGCCGCCGGGGATCGTGGCGATGTCCCACTTGCCCTTCTGCTCGGGGGCGGTGTCCTGGATGTGGCCGAGCATCCACGCCGGGCAGGCCAGCACGGCGAACTGGTCCTTCTTGAAGCCCTGGTCCCAGTTGGGCTGGAAGCTGGCGAGGTTCGCCGACAGGCCGGCCTTGATCGCGTTCATGCTGACGTCGAACGCGACCTTGGGGCCGCCGTCCATCTGCAGCTGCTCCTGCTCGTTGTAGAAGCCCTGCGGCTGCTGCGCGAGCACGGGGTTGAACATGTTGGTGCCGGAGTCGACGAACTTCTTCTTCGTCTTGGACACGTACTGCTTGCCGACGTTGATGAAGTCGTCCCAGGTCGTCCAGAGCTTGGAGACCTCGGCGCGGTCGGTGGGCAGGCCGGCCGCCTTGAACAGGTCGGTGCGGTAGCACATGGCCAGACCGCCGACGTCGGTGCCGAGGCCGATCTGCTGACCGTCCTTGGACATCGACTGCTGCCACTTCCACGGCAGGTACTTCGACTCGTACGAGCTGGCGCCCTTGTCCAGCAGGTTGACGAACTTGTCGGACTGGCCGCGGAACTGGACGATGAAGCCCTCGTCGATCGCGGAGATGTCCGGCGCGCCGCTGCCCGCGACGAGCTTCTTCTGCAGGTCCTCGTGCTGGGCGTTGTACTCGCCCGAGTTGAGCACGATCTTGACGTTGGGGTGGTCCTTCTCGTACGCGGCCTTGAGCTTGTCCAGGCCCATGTCGCCCCAGAAGTTGACCTTCAGCGTGATCTGCCCGTCGGCCGCCTTGTCGCTGCCGCCCTCCAGGCTCTGCCCGCTGCAGCCCGAGATCGCCAGCGTGCCCGCGAGACCCGCGGCGACCAGCGCCCAGCCCCGCCTGCCGAACCGTGTCATAGCTCCTCCACCCGAAGGGAATATGTCGAGAGAAATTACTGAACCGGATAAGTGACGTGACCGTATGCCGCGTCACATCCACTGTCAATACCGTGTTACGTGTCCGTGTCCAACGGCGTCTTCAACCGCTACCAGCTGGACTAAAGCCCATAAAACAGGCAAGCACTGTTGCTCCTTGCTTGTGGCCTGTAACACTTAACCGATCAAGCGGTCAGCGGTCGCCGAGGTCATCCCGGGGCCAGGTAGCGTGAGAGCGCTCCACCAGGGTTTGCTATGAGCAGTGCAGGTCCGGTTCAGGTCCGGTCCGGGTCAAGGAGAGGGCGGGCGAGTGAAGCGGCCGACGATCGCCGACATCGCGCGGCGGGCCGGGGTGTCCAAAGGGGCGGTGTCGTACGCGCTGAACGGGCAGCCGGGCGTCTCCGAGGCGACCCGGCAGCGGATCGTGGCCATCGCCCAGGAGATCGGCTTCAACCCCAACAGCGCCGCGCGGGCCCTGTCCGGCGCGCGCGCCCGGGCCGTCGGCCTGACCCTGTGCCGGCCCGCCCGCATCCTCAGCATCGAGCCGTTCTTCATGGGCCTGATCAGCGGCTTCGAACAGGAGCTCGCGGCCCGCTCGTACGCGCTCACCCTGCAGGTCGTGGCCACCCCGCAGAACGAGACCGAGGTCTACCGCCGCTGGTGGGGCGAGCGCCGCGTCGACGGCGTCTTCGTCACCGACCTGCGCGAGAACGACATCCGCATCCCGGTCCTCAACGAGCTCCAGCTCCCGGCCGTGGTCATCGGCGGCCCCGGCGACACCGGCAACCTGACCCAGCTCTGGTCCGACGACGCCGGCGCGATCACCGAGGCGGTCCGCTACCTGATGGCCCTCGGCCACCGCCGGATCGCCCGCGTCGGCGGCCTCCCGGATCTGCTGCACACCCGCGTCCGGACCAAGGCGTTCACCGAGGTCTGCGCGTCCCTCGGCCTCAACGAGGCGATCACCGTGCCGTCCGACTACACCGGCGAGGAGGGCGGCCGCGCCACCCGCCGGCTGCTCATCGAGGCGGAACGCCCCACGGCGATCATCTACGACAACGACGTGATGGCCGTGGCCGGCCTGTCGGTGGCCCAGGAGATGGGCCTGTCCGTGCCCGGCGACCTGTCGATCGTCGCCTGGGACGACTCCCCGCTGTGCTCCCTCGTCCACCCGCCGCTGACCGCACTGAGCCGCGACATCGCCGCGTACGGCGCTCACGCGGCCCGGCAGCTACTCGCGGCCATCGCGGGCGAGCCGGTCAAGGACGAGGAAGAGGGCACGGCACATCTGACGCCACGGGGCAGCACAGCCCCACCCCGCGACAGCTGACGACGGACGCCGGCGCGGCGGCCCGCGCCGGCAACGCGGGGTCGGGCCGCGGAAATTCCGCCCGGGCGCCGCACCTCGGCCCGGGCACCGCACCCCAGCCCGGCCACCGCACCCCAGCCCGGCCACCGCACCCCAGCCCGGCCACCGCACCCCAGCCCGGCCACCCCTCACCAGCCCGGCCAGCGCTCGCAGGC
>NZ_JBFAQM010000058.1:0-21659 GCF_040677315.1 Actinoplanes sp. NPDC049316
GGATCCACTCTTACAATCACCACCGCGGGCACACCGCACTCGGCGGCCAACCACCCTCAAGCCGCGTCCCCAACCTCACGGGTCAGTACATCTAGCTGTCGCCGAGCGCCTTGGCGATGAAGCGCTGGCGGTCGAGGACCACCCGCTCGACGCGGACCTCGGCCACCAGCTCCTCGCCGTCGCGGACGACCACCTCGAACAGCAGCTTGCGGCCGTCCACCTTGGCGAGCGTGGCGAGCGCGGTCACCCGCCGGCCGACCGGCGTCGGTGCGCGGTGCTCGATCTCGGCGCGGGTGCCCACAGTGGTCACCCCGCCGGGGAGCAGCCGCGCGGTGGCCGCGACCGTGGCTGCTTCGGCGAGCGCGAGCACCCGCGGGGTGCCCAGCACCGGCACGTCGCCGGAGCCGACGGACTGGGCGGTGTCGGCGTCGGTGACGGTCAGCTCCACCCGGGCGGAAAGACCGGGGCTGAACTGGGGTAGCTCCATGCGATCAGCTTAGAGGCTCGATCCCGGCGCGCCCGGGGTCGTCGCCGGTGTCTCGCACGCTGCCGGTGCCGGTGTCACCGACGGTGAGATCGGATGGCTGTGTCACGGCGCGGGCCCGGCGGGCCCGGATCGACAGCTGCTCGGCCAGCCACCACGCCTCGGCCAGGTCGCGGTCCTCCGCCACGCCCGAGCGGCCGCCGGCCGTGTCGGCGTACACGCTGGCGAGGCCGAGCAGCCGCTGCACCGGCCCTTGCACCACGCGTACGCTCTGCAGCCGCGCGTACGGCACCAGCGTCATCTCCCGGGTGAGCAGCCCGGACCGCGACACGAACACCTCCGGCGTCAGGCCGACCCCGATCGTGCGCAGCGTGAACGGGTGCAGCCAGCGGGCCCGGGCCGGCGGCGGCGCGGTCGGCAGGGCGGCCAGGTCGACGCCCGGCAGCACCTCCCACACCAGGAAGCGGCCGGATTCGAACGCGCCGACCGGCAGCAGGCGGTCCGAGCGTTTGGCGTCGCCCGACTGCGGGCCCGCGTACCCGGCGATGTCGAGGCGCAGGTGCAGCCAGCCCTGGACGCGCCACAGCAGCGGCCAGGTGACGCCGATCGTCTGCACCCGGTGGAGCGGCACGATCTGGCTGCGCGTCTCCACCAGCCCGTAGCGGACCGCGAGCCGGCCGCCGGGGTCGCGGGCGAGCCGGAAGTCCCAGTCCTGCAGCACCCGGCGGATCGGTTGCAGGAGCACGCCGGCCATCGCGGTGACCGTGCTGGCTATGCCGACGAACGTCCACGAGCCCTCGAGCACGAACTGCATGATGACGAACGCGACGCCGACCGGCAGGAAGAACGCCTGCGGCGTCAGCAGCTGGCTGATCAGCAGGTCGCGGTTGCTGACCCGGAACAGCGGGCGTTCGAGGGCCGGCGCCGGGCCGGTGGCGGCCTGCTCGGCGGTTCCGGGGGTACGCCCGGCGAGCGCGAGCAGCCGCTGCCGCAGCGCGCCGGCCTCACGTACGGTCAGGTAGGCCAGCGGCGCCTCGGTCTTGCCGCCGCCGACCACCTCGAGGCGCAGCTCGGCCAGGCCGGTGAGCTGCGCGAGCAGCGGCCGGCGCAGCTCGACGGCCTGCAGCCGGTCGAGCGGGATCGCCCGGTTGCGCCGCCACAGCAGCCCGTCCTGGATGCGCAGTTCCCGGCCGACCACGTGGTAGCCGGTGTTGAGCCAGCCGACCACTGAGAAGATCACGACGGCGACGGCGAGCACGGCCACCACCAGCGCGAACCGTTCGAGCCCCACCTGTGACAGCGTCTGCCAGCTCAGCGCGGCGACGATGACGGCGATCGACTTGGCGCCGTGCAGCAGCGGGCTGAGCGGGTGCAGGCGCCGGCGCGGCTCCTCGCCGACGACCGGCGGCTCGGGCTGCGGCTGGGGCGGCGCGTCGGCGGTGGTCACAGGCCCTCGGCCCGGTCCTCGCCGAGCGCGGTGAGCCGGTCGCGCAGGCGGGCCGCCTCCTCCGGCGGGAGCCCCGGGATCTTCGCGTCGCTGGCGGCCGCCGCGGTGTGCAGCTGAACGGTCGCCAGGTGGAACGCGCGTTCGAGAGGCCCGGCGGTCACGTCGACGAACTGCATCCGCGCGTACGGGACGATGGAGAGCCGGCGCACCACGAGCCCGTGCCGGACCAGCAGGTCGTTGTCGCGTTCGGCGTACCCCCAGGCCTTGACGGCCCGGACCGTCACGATCGAGCGCCAGATCGCGAGGACGGCGACCGCCGCCATGGCGGCGGGCCAGGCCCAGTGGCCGTTGACGGCCCAGCCGGCGCCGAGCCCGGCGAGGACGACGACCACCCACGCTGCGCGGCTGATCAGCTCCACAGTGATCAGGCTGCGGGACACCGGCCGCCATTCCACGGTGTCCGGCCACGGCTCGAGAGCGTCGCCGGGCGAGGAACCGGCAACGGTGGTCGGGCCGGGGAAGGAACCGCTGGGCTCGGTCACGCCTGAAAGCCTAGGCGGTGGGGTGAAATTCGGTCACCTCGCGCAGGAACCCGCGGGCGTCCAGGAAGCCGCCGAGCGTCTCACGGTGCTGCGTGCAGGCCAGCCACGTCTTGCGGTACGCCGGCTCGTGCAGCTTGGGGTTGTTCCACAGCAGCGCCCACTCCGCCGGCGCGCGACAGCCCTTGGCGGAACACTGGGGTGCAAGCTCCTCGACCACTCCGGAAGCCTAGCCCGGGGGGAGTTGAGCGCCGGGCGACCACGGGGGAAGTCGCCCGGCGACGCGCTGAATGTTACACGGGTCGTCCGGTTCTTCGTCTACCCGCTGCGGGTGCCCGTCCGTGCGCATCGCGCAGAAAGATCGACATCTTCGGACGCTTGCGGTCGGCGCGTAATCCGGCTCCGCCGGACCGCTGTCAGCATGGTCGTGTAAGTCTTGAGCGTCGGCACCCGTGCCGGCGCGACCGCGAAGTGCGACACCCCTGGAGGACCGGTGGCCGAGCCGACCACACCCGAGGGCACGAGCAGCGCCGATCCCGGCGCGCCGGTGCCACCCGCGCAGGACGCCACCCAGCTCGAGCGCGCCATGTTCGAGGTGAAGCGGGTGATCGTCGGGCAGGACCGGATGGTCGAGCGGATGTTCGTCGCGCTGCTGGCCCGCGGGCACTGCCTGCTGGAGGGTGTGCCGGGCGTGGCCAAGACGCTGGCGGTCGAGACGCTGGCCCGGGTGGTCGGCGGCTCGTTCTCCCGGGTGCAGTTCACCCCCGACCTGGTGCCCGCCGACATCGTCGGCACCCGGATCTACCGGCAATCGAGCGAGAAGTTCGACGTCGAGCTGGGCCCGGTCTTCGTCAACTTCCTGCTCGCCGACGAGATCAACCGCGCGCCGGCGAAGGTGCAGTCGGCGCTGCTGGAGGTCATGGCCGAGCATCAGGTGTCGATCGGCGGCGAGAGCCACTCGGTGCCCGACCCGTTCCTGGTGATGGCGACGCAGAACCCGATCGAGCAGGAGGGCGTCTACCCGCTGCCGGAGGCGCAGCGGGACCGCTTCCTGATGAAGATCCTGGTGGGCTATCCGACCGACGCCGAGGAGCGGGAGATCGTCTACCGGATGGGCGTGAGCGCGCCGGAGCCGAAGCAGATCTTCACCTCCGGGGACCTGCTCGCGCTGCAGCGCCGCGCCGACCAGGTGTTCGTGCACAACGCGCTGGTGGACTACACCGTACGGCTCGTGCTCGCGACCCGCGCGCCGGCTCAGCACGGCATGCCGGACGTCGCCCAGCTCATCCAGTACGGCGCCAGCCCGCGCGCTTCGCTGGGCATCGTCCGGGCCACCCGCGCGCTCGCACTGCTCCGCGGCCGGGACTACGCGCTGCCGCAGGACGTGCAGGACATCGCGCCGGACATCCTGCGGCACCGGCTGGTGCTCAGCTACGACGCGCTCGCCGACGACATCCCCGCCGACCACATCGTCGCCCGGATCATGGCGAGCGTGCCGATGCCGTCGGTGTCCGCACGCCAGGACGCCGCTCCGGCGAACGGCCACGCCGCGCAGGTGTCCGGGGTGCCGGCGCCGGCCAGCGGCGGCCCGGCGTACGGCGGCGCCGCACAGGCGAGTGGCCCGGCGTACGGCGGCGCAGGGCAGGCGAGCGGCCCGGCCTACGGCGGCAACGGCAACCCCGCGTATGGCGGCGCGCAGCCGCAGCAGCAGCCGGTCTGGCCGGGGCAGCAGTGACGGTGCTGCGTTGACGACCGCCGACATCCCCGCCCCGGCCGCCGACTCCGGCACGGCCCGGGCCGAGGCCGTGCTGTCGCGCCTGCAGCTGCTCGTGACGCGCAAGCTCGACGGGCTGCTGCAGGGCGACTACGCGGGCCTGCTGCCGGGACCGGGCAGCGAGGCGGGGGAGAGCCGGGAGTACCGGCCGGGCGACGACGTGCGGCGCATGGACTGGCCGGTGACGGCGCGGACCACGCTGCCGCACGTCCGCCGGACCGTGGCCGACCGCGAGCTGGAGACCTGGATGGCCGTGGACCTGTCGGCCAGCCTCGACTTCGGCACCGCCCGGTATCTCAAGCGCGACCTCGTGCTGGCGGCGGCCACCGCGATGGCACACCTGACCGTGCGCGGCGGCAACCGGATCGGCGCGGTGGTCGGCACCGGCCCCGGCCGGGTCGCGCCGGCGCCGGGCGGTGGCTTCCCGTGGCGCCGGCGCAAGGCGGCGGCCGTCGCGGTCCCCGAGGCCGCCCCGGTGGTACGGCTGCCCGCGCGGCCGGGCCGCAAGGAGGCGCAGGGGCTGCTGCGGGCCATCGCGCGTACGGAGATCCGCCCCGGCCGCACCGACCTCGGCGAGCTGATCGACATGCTGAACCGGCCCCCGCGCCGGCGCGGCGTGGCCGTGGTGATCTCCGACTTCCTCTCCCCGGTGCAGGGCTGGGCGCGCCCGATCCGCAAGCTCGGCGTGCGGCACGACGTGCTGGCCGTCGAGGTGGTGGACCCGCGCGAGCTGGAGCTGCCCGACGTCGGTGTGCTCACGCTGGCCGACCCGGAGACGGGCGCGCTGCACGAGGTGCAGACCGCCGACCCGAAGCTGCGGGCCCGCTACGCCGAGGCGGCCGGCCGGCAGCGCGGCGAGATCGCCCACGCCCTGCGCGCCGCCGGCGCCGCCCACCTGCGCCTGCGCACCGACACCGACTGGCTGCTGGACGTCGTCCGCTTCGTGGCCGCTCAACGACACGCTCGCACCCGGGGGACCACCCGATGATCCGTTTCCTGCAGCCGTGGTGGCTGCTCGCCGTCCTGCCCGTCCTGCTGGTGGTCGGTTTCTACGTCTGGCGGCAGTTCCGCAAGCGCCAGTACGCGATGAAGTTCACCAACGTGGAGCTGCTGCGCAGCCTCGCGCCGAAGGGCCTGGGCTGGCGGCGGCACGTCGCGGCGGGCGCGTTCCTGCTCAGCCTGTTCGTGGTGGCGCTGGCGATGGCCCGGCCGTCGGTGGACCGGGAGGAGCCGCTGGAACGGGCGACCGTCATGCTCGCCATCGACGTGTCGCTGTCCATGGAAGCCGACGATGTCACCCCGAACCGGATCGAGGCGGCGCAGGAGGCGGCGAAGGCGTTCGTGCAGGAGCTGCCGCCGACGTACAACCTGGGCCTGGTGTCGTTCGCGAAGGCGGCGAACGTGCTGGTGTCGCCGACCAAGGACCGCGCCGCGGTGCTCGCCGGGATCGACGGGCTGACGCTGGCCGAGGCGACGGCGACCGGCGAGGCCGTGTTCACGTCGCTGGACGCGATCCGGTCGGTGCCCTCGGACGGCGCCGACGGCGCGCCGCCGGCCCGGATCGTGCTGCTCTCGGACGGGTACCGCACGTCGGGCCGTTCGGTGGAGGACGCGGCGGCCGCGGCCTCGGCGGCGAACGTCCCGGTGTCGACGATCGCGTTCGGCACGGACACCGGCGTGGTCGACATCCGGGGCGCGCTGCAGCGCGTACCCGTGGACCGCAAGTCCTTGCAGCAGCTGGCGGAGGACACGAAGGGCTACTTCTACGAGGCGGCGTCGGTCAGCGAGCTCAAGCAGGTGTACGAGGACATGGGCAGCTCGATCGGGCACCGCGTGCAACCGCAGGAGATCACCCAGTGGTACGCCGGGGTGGCCCTGCTGCTGGGGCTGGCTGCCGCGGCCATGAGTCTGCTCTGGACGTCACGACTGCCCTGAGGGGTCTGCGCCCCGTCACGCGCCGGTGAGCAGCGGCAGGACGCCGGTGATCTCGAGGGCCCGCAGGGTGATCCGCTGCGCGTTGACCACCCGCAGCGTCGTCCCACGCCCGCCGGCCAGGGTGTGCGCGTCCATCAGCGCGTTGATGCCGGAGGAGTCGCAGAAGGTCACGCCGGCCAGATCCAGCACGATCGCCTCGGGTCCGCCGGCGAGGCCCGTGCGGACCCGCTCGAGCAGCGCGGGCGCGGTGGCGAGGTCGAGCTCGCCGGTCACCTCGACGTGGACGACGCTCATCGTTGGGATCCGCTCGGCTGCCGGTGCCCGGGGCAGGGGGCCAGGTCGGCCCAGACCTGCTTGCCGCCCTCGTGGTCGCGGACGCCCCATTGCTCGGCCAGCGCCTCGATGAGAGCGATCCCGCGTCCGCCGCGGTCGTCGGGCTCGCGCCGGCGTGGCACGACGGAGGAGCCGTCGGCGACGAGCACGGTGACGCGTTCGTCGTGCGATTCGATGCGGATCTCGACGCAGCCGCCGCCGTGGTTGACGGCGTTGGTGACGAGTTCGCTGATCACCACGGCCGCCGTGTCGAGCCAGATGTCGTCGGCGTAACCCCACCCGGTCAGCACCGCGGTCGCCGCGTGGCGGGCGGCCCGGGGCGCGTTCCTGCCCAGCGGCACGTCGAAACGGGCCGTCAATGCGCTCATGTCCGTCGGTCTTTCTCCCCGCCGCCGGTTGTGCGGTGCCTGAGATACCCGGACCCGGCCGGGCGGCAAACCTGGGCACCGCCTTTCATTCTCACCTCTCGGCGACTCATCGGTGTAGCCGGCCGATCTGCGGGGAAGAGGAATGACAATAACTTGCGCGAATCGGGTCAAAGGGGGCCGGATGGCGACACTGGTGGTCACTGCGCTGTACGCGGTGATCTTCCTCTGGGTGTCGGCCGGCTATCTGCGGCGACGCGACCCGCTGCTGCGTGACGTCATGCTGATTTTCGCCTCGGTGGCGAGCTTCTTCGCCCTCGGCGTGGTCCGCCTCGTCGCCGAGCCACCGGCCGTGGTGCGCGGCCTGGTCGCCGCGTGCGTCCTGGGGCAGCCGTTCCTGACGTTGCGCTTGGTCAGCCGGGTGCGCCGGGTCCCGCGCTGGGCGCAGGGCGGGGCGGCCGCGGCGTGGGCCGCGAGCGCCGTTGTCGTGGTGCTGCTGGGTCCCCCGCTGCCGGCCCGCTACGGCCTGCCGGTGGTGGCGGCGGCCTTCGTGGTGGAGGTGGCCGCGGCAGTGCTGCTCGCCGCCGAGGCCCGGCGCCGGGGAGGCGCGGCCCGGATGCGGCTCGCGTGCGCGGCGATCGGGACGGCCCTGTTCGGCGTGGTGCTCGTGGCCGCCGGTGCGGGCCGGGCCCTGCACGAGGTGGCGCTCGTGCTCGCCGTGATCTCCGCGCTGATGTACATGTCGGCGTTCGTGCCGCCCCGCCCGGTACGCCGCAGGTGGTCCTCGGGTGCCGCGTACGCCCTGATCCGGCGGATGCTCGCGGCGCCGGCCGACGCGACGGCGGAGGACATCTGGCGCGACTACTGCCGTGCCGCGCGGGACATTCTCGGCATCGACGCGGTCCTGGTTCTGGTCCGCGAGCCCGACGGCACGGTGAAGCCCGTCTGCGACCTTGGCTCGGAACCGCGCGGGGAGCCGTACGCCGAGGAGGACCTGCGGCTGCTGCTGGCCCGCGCCGGCCTGATCGATGCGCTCGCGGGCTGGAGCGACCCGCCGCGGATCGCCGTCGACCTGGCTCGTGCCACCGGCACCCGCTACGTCTGCGCGACCGCGCTGGAGGGCTCGGGCGGCGCGCTCCTGCTGCTGCGCCGGCATCGCACGCTGTTCGCCGACGACGACATGGCGCTCGTGGCCGAGCTGGCCGGTCAGGCGGGGGCGCTCGCGCACCGCGCCGACGTACTGGCCGAGCGGGAGCGGCTGGCGGTCATCGTCGAGGCCTCCGACGACGCGGTCATGAGCAAGACCCTCGACGGCACGATCACCAGCTGGAACGGCGGCGCCCGGCGGCTGTTCGGGTACGCCGCCGCCGAGGTGCTCGGCCGGCGCGCCCACATGCTGTTCCCCGCCGGGCAGGAGGGCGTCGAGGACGACGTGCTGGCCCGGGTGGCCCGTGGCGAGCGGGTCAGCCAGCTCGAGGTGGAGAACCGCCGCAAGGACGACAGCGTGGTCCCGGTCTCGCTCACCTCGTCGCCGATCACGGACGCGGCCGGCCGGCCCACCGGGGTGGCGTGCATCACCCGGGACGTCGGGGAGCGGCAGCGGGCCGAGGCCATGTTCCGCGGACTGCTCGAAGGCGCTCCGGACGCCATCCTCGGCGTGGGCGAGGACGGCCGCATCGTCCTGCTGAACGCCGAGGCGGAGCGGATGTTCGGATACCGGCGCGACGAGCTGCTGGGACAGTCGATCGAAGTCTTGGTGCCCGGCAGCGTGCGCGCGCAGCACACGCGGATGCGCCACGACTACTTCGCGGACCCGCAGCGGCGACCCATGGGTGGCGGCACGGCCCTGACGGCGCTGCGCAAGGACGGCAGCGAGTTCCCCACCGAGATCAGCCTCTCCGCCCTGCGGACCGATCAGGGCGTGATCGTCTCGGCGTCGGTGCGGGACGTCACCGAGCGGGTGCAGGCGCAGGCCGAGCGGGAGCGGCTCGCCGCCCAGGCGGAACGCGACGCCCTGGACCGCCGGATGCAGCACACCCGGCGGCTGGAGAGCCTCGGGCAGCTGGCCGGCGGCGTGGCGCACGACTTCAACAACATCCTCGCCGTCGTCGCGAGCTACACCGAGCTGCTGACCGAGACGCTCGATGAGCCCCAGCCCGATCCCGCCGATCTGGCCGCCGCACGGAACGACCTCGCGCAGATCGGCCGGGCCATCGAGCGTGCCACCCGGCTCACCAAGCAGCTGCTCGCGTTCGGCCGCCGCGAGATCACCCAGACGCAGGTGCTCAGCGTGAACCACATCGTCGGTGACGTGGAGCAGCTGCTGCGCCGTACCCTCGGCGAGCACATCCACCTCATCACCCATCTGGACCGCGACCTGTGGCCGGTGTGCGCGGACCCGGGGCAGATCGAGCAGGTGCTGGTCAACCTCGCCGTCAACGCGCGCGACGCGATGCCCGCGGGCGGCACGCTGTCGATCGACACCGGCAACACCCACCTCGACGAGGACGACGTCGCCGAGTACCCCGACGTCTCCGCGGGCCGCTACGTCCGCGTCCGGGTCAGCGACACCGGCACCGGCATGCCGCCCGAGGTCGCCGAGCGCGCCTTCGAGCCGTTCTTCACCACCAAGCCGCAGGGCGCGGGCACGGGTCTGGGCCTGGCCACCGTGTACGGCATCGCCGCGTCGGCCGGGGGGCACGTGCGCCTGCACTCGGAGCCCGGCATCGGCACCACGGTCACGCTCGTGCTGCCGGCCACGGACGCCGCCGTACCGGCACCGGGCGACACCGGGCCCGGGGAAGCAGCGCCGGAGCCGGGATCCCCGCGGGAGACCATCCTGCTGGTCGAGGACGAGGACGCGCTGCGGGAGGCGACCGGCCGCGCGCTGACCCGGGCCGGCTACCGGGTGCTGTCCGCCTCCGGCGGGGCCGTGGCGCTGCGCCTCGCGGAGGAGCATCCGGGTCCCATCCACCTGTTGCTGACCGACGTGATGATGCCGGTGATGATGGGCAACGAGGTGGCTGCGCGGGTGCAGCGGATCCGCCCGGAGACGCCGGTGCTCTACATGTCCGGCTACGCCCAGCCGGTGCTCACCGAGAACGGCACGCTGCCCGAGGGCGTCGTCATCATCGAGAAGCCCTTCACCCGGCAGGCCCTGCTCGACCGGGTGCGGGCCCGGCTTCTCAAATCATCAGACCTTTAGGCGCGGCCGGTGCCGTCCGGAGCCGCTGTGAGCTGCGAAATGTCCCCGTAACACGGGGAGTTTCCGCTGTTCCGGGTGATCACTTTAGACATCGATACCTTTACTTCTGTCGATGGAGTGCATAGGTTGCTCTCATTCGACGAAAGTCGCGGTAATTGTCGATCAAACGATGAGGCGGATCCCGCCATCGCGGCCTGCGCTGGGCGCGGCCGTCCTTCTTTTCTGTGCCGATCGGGATGGAGATCGCATGGACGACAACGTTGTCGGTGCTGCCCGCAGGCCGCTCTCGCGGCGCTCCCTCATGGCCGCCGGCGCCCTGGGAGTGGCCGCTCCGGCGGTCGTGGCGGGCGCGTCGCTGGCGGACCGGCCGGCGAACGCGGCCGCGGGCGTGACCCGCAAGGTGACGATCTACGCCGAGGCGTTGCCCGGCGGGCTCTTCGGGTACGGGCCGGCCCCCGGCCAGGCGAGCGTCCCCGGGCCGATCCTCGAGATGTGGGAGGGCGACACCCTCGAGATCACGCTGGTGAACCGGACGAACCAGCGCCTGTCGATCCACCCGCACGGCGTCGACTACAGCGTCGACTCCGACGGCAGCCCGCTCAACGCCTCCTTCAACAACCCCGGCGAGACCCGTACGTACGTGTGGCGCTCACGCGAGATGGTCGCCACCGAGGGCCGGCGGTTCCTGCCCGGTAGCGCGGGCTACTGGCACTACCACGATCACGCCATGGGCACCGACCACGGCACCGGCGGCGTCGCCAAGGGGCTGTACGGCGCGCTGATCGTGCGCCGCCGCGGCGACATGCTGCCGGAGAAGCAGTTCACCGTCGTGTTCAACGACATGATGATCAACAACCGGATGGCGCCGGACACGCCGATGTTCGAGGCGAATCTCGGCCAGCGCGTCGAATGGATCGCCATCGGCCACGGCGGCACCTTCCACACGTTCCATCTGCACGCGCACCGGTGGGCGGACAACCGGACCGGAATGCTCGAGGGTCCAGCCGACCCGAGCCGGGTCATCGACAACAAGGACCTGAACCCGGGCAGTTCCTTCGGTTTCCAGGTGCTCGCCGGAGAGGGCGTCGGACCCGGCGCCTGGATGTACCACTGCCACGTGCAATTCCATTCCGACGGCGGGATGGCCGGCATCTTCCTCGTCCGCAACGCCGACGGCAGCATGCCGCCCGGCGCCGAGGAGGCCGTCCACCGTTTCCAGGGCCACGTGCACAAGGGGGACATGGGATGAGACATCGGATCGGTCTCGCCGTCACGGCGGTGGTCGCCCTGCTCGTGAGCACGCCGACCGTGGTGGCGTCGGCCGCCCCGGCCGCCCCGGCCGCGGCGGGACTCTCGGTGCTGGTGTTCCACGGGCCGGCGGCCCAGCAGCAGGACCCGGTCGCCCGGGCCGTCCAGACCGTCAAGGACCTCGCCGCGGCCGACGACATCGCGGTCACCGAGTCCACCGACCCCGCCGTCTTCACCCCGGCCGGGCTGGCCCCGCATCGCGCGGTGGTGTTCCTGTCCGCCGACGGCGTCGCGCTCAACCGCGAGCAGGAGAGCGCGCTGCAGGCGTACGTCCGCGCCGGCGGCGGCTTCCTCGCGGTGGCCGACGCCGCCCGGGCCCAGCTCGACTCGACGTGGTTCACCGGCCTCATCGGCAGCCGCCCGGCCGGCGCCATCCCGGTCGCCGAGCCCGTCGCCAAGGTGAGCGCCAGCGGCGAGAACCCGCCGAACGAGACCAAGGAGAAGCTCACCGACGGCGACTCCGGCACCAAGTGGCTCACGCGCACGCCCACCGGCTGGGTCGCGTACGAGCTCGGCAAGCCGACCACCGTGACGGCGTACGCGCTCACCTCCGCCAACGACTTCGTCGGCCGGGACCCCAAGGACTGGACGCTGCAGGGCTCGACCGACGGCACGACGTGGACGGACGTCGACCGGCGTACCGCGCAGACCTTCCCGGAGCGGTTCCAGACCCGTCGCTTCGACGTCGCGACGCCGGGCCAGTTCACCTTCTACCGGCTGACCATCACCGCGAACTCCGGCGAGCCGCTCATCCAGCTCGCCGACCTGCGGCTGTTCACCGGCACCACCACGACGCCCCAGCCGCCCGCCGTCGACGAGGCCGTCGTCGACGTGCTCGACCGGCAGCACCCGGCCACGAAGTCGCTGCCCCTGACCGTCAAGCGGGCTGACCGCTGGACCAACTGGGACCCGAACCCGGTCGGTACCGTGCACACGCTCGCCCAGGTCGAGGAGCGCTTCTACGACCCGGGCCCGGGCGGCAACGGCCCGTTCCACCCCGTCTCCTGGTGCCGCGACTACGACGGCGGCCGCTCCTTCTACACCGGCATGGGACACACCGAGGGAAGCTACGGCGAGACCGCGTTCCGCAGCCACCTGACCGGCGCGCTGCGCTGGACCACGGGCATCCAGCGCGGCGACTGCCAGGCCACGATCGCCGCCAACTACAAGGTCGAGCGGCTGACCGCGGCGAACAAGACCGGCGAGCTCGACCAGATCGGCGAGCCGCACGGACTGACCATCGCCCCGGACGGCACCGTGTTCTACGTCGGCAAGGCGGCCTGCCCGAGCGGCCCGATCGTCGACTGGGCCGACCCGAAGGTGGGCCTGGGCTGCGGCACGATCCACTCGTACGACCCGGCGGCGAAGAAGGCCAAGCTGCTGATCACACTGCCGGTGATGGGCAACCGCGGCAGCGGCTCCGAGCTGGTGAAGAACGAGGAGGGCCTGCTCGGCATCGTGCCCGACCCGGCGTTCGCGACCAACGGCTGGCTCTACGTCTACTGGATGCCGCACGACTCGATCGACCGGGAGAACCGCATCGGGCAGCGGACGATCTCGCGGCTGACGTACGACCGGGCGACCGGCACGATCGACCCGGCCACCCGCAAGGACCTGCTCGAGTTCCCGGTGCAGATCCACAGTTGCTGCCACGCCGGCGGCGGCATGGCCTTCGACGACGAGGGCAACCTCTACGTCGGCTCCGGCGACAACAACTCCTCCGAGGGCTCGAGCGGCTACTCGGGCAACAACTGGACGGCCGAGTACAAGGGCGTGTCCTTCCAGGACGCTCGCCGGACCTCCGGCAACACCAACGACCTCGCCGGCAAGATCATCCGGATCCACCCGGAGCCGGACGGCACGTACACGATCCCGGAGGGGAACCTCTTCCCGCCGGGCACGGAGAAGACCCGGCCCGAGATCTACGTGATGGGCGTCCGCAACATCGCCCGGCTGCAGATCGACCCCGTGCACAAGTGGCTGACCGCCGGCTGGGTCGGCCCGGACGCCTCGGCGCCGAGCCCGGAGCTGGGCCCGGCCAAGTACGAGACCGCCACGATCATCACCTCGGCGGGCAACCAGGGCTGGCCGTACTGCATGGGCAACCGGCAGCCGTACCGGGACCGCAGCAACACCGACGCGACCGTCCTCACCGGCTGGTACGACTGTGACAACCTCAAGAACACCTCGCCGCGCAACACCGGGCTGACCGACATCCCGCCCGCGCGCGACAACATGATCTGGTACTCGCCGGGCGGCGGCGGGCCCGTGTTCCCGGCCCGCGCGGACGGTAGCGGGGTGCCCACGTACAAGGCGGCCGACGCCGTCTACACCCAGCCGTATCTGCGCGGCGGCGGGCAGGCGGTCATGTCCGGTCCGACGTACCACCGCGAGCTCGTGAACACCGCGAGCGGCGTGGCGTGGCCGGCGTACTGGGACGACAAGTGGTTCATCGGTGACGAGTCGAACGCGAACAACCGGGTGGCCGTCACCGTCGACCCGACCGGGGTGCCGCGGCAGGCGCCGCCGGTGTTCGGCGAGTCCCTGCGCGCCATCATCCCGGGAGGCAACGGCGACACCCGGCTGCAGAGCTGGATGGACGCCAAGTTCGGCCCGGACGGCGCCCTGTACCTGCTCGACTACGGCGGCGGCTTCTTCAGCCTGCACCCCAACCAGAAGCTCATCCGGGTCACGTACCAGGGCGGTCCCGCCACCCCCGCGCCCTCGGCGACGTCCGTGGCGGTGCAGAACAAGCCGCTGACCATGGCGTTCACCGGCTCGCGGTCGGGCGGCGTGTCGTACCGCTGGGAGTTCGGCGACGGCGGCACCTCGACCGAGGCGCACCCGCGGCACGCGTACGCCCGGACCGGCACGTACACCGCGAAGCTGACCGTCACCTACGCCGACGGCGAGACGGCCACGACGCAGACCACGGTCACGGTGGGCTGCGCGGTGCCCGACGACCGCGGCACGGTGTGGATCGAGGGAACCGACACCGGCGTGGCGAACAAGCAGGCCGGCGGCGGGTGCACGATCAGCGACCTGATCGACGACGAGAGCACCTGGCCCGACCACGACAGCTTCGTCCGGCACGTCACCACGGTCGCGAACACCCTGCAGCGCGACGGGGTCATCACCGGCCGCGAGGCCGGCGCGCTGACCCGCGCCGCCGCCGGCTCCGAGGTGGGCCGGCCCGGGCACAAGGGCTACGAGCCGATCTTCGACGGCACCGCCGAGTCGCTGCTGGGCTGGCAGCAGGCGCCGTCCGGGCAGTTCACCCTTCAGCCGGACGGCTCGCTGCGCTCCGGCGGCGGGCTCGGCATGCTCTGGTACGCCCAGCAGCAGTACGGCGACTTCTCGCTGAAGCTGCAGTTCCGGGACGTGGCACCGGGCACGGCCCGCGCCAACAGCGGCGTGTTCACCCGGTTCCCCGACCCGCGGACGCCGCTGGAGCAGCGTCCCGCCTGCGGCACGACCGGGTCGGCGCGCACCTCGCAGGCGTGGGTCGCGATCTACTGCGGGCACGAGGTGCAGATCTACGACGGCGACACGGGCGAGCCGCAGAAGACCGGCTCGATCTACAACTTCGATCCCGTGCCGCTGGAGAACGCCGGCGTCACCCCGAAGAACCAGTGGAACGACTACGAGATCCGGGTCGTCGGGCAGCACTACACGATCGTGCGCAACGGCGTGGTGATCAACGAGTTCGACAACACGCCCGGCAAGCAGTCGTCGCGCGCCGGTGACCCGCCGACCGACCAGCGGCAGTTCGCCACCGGCTTCGTCGGCCTGCAGAACCACAGCGACACCGATCTCACCGAGTTCCGCGACATCCGGGTCCGCACGCTCTGACCCGTGGGAGGCAGCATGTCCTTACGACGAGTCCTGGCGGCGCTGCTGCTGGTGGCTTCGGCGCTCGCCGTGCCGGCGCCGGCGGTGGCCGCCCAGATCCTCACCTGGACGACGGACGACGACATCACCCGCTACAAGTCCACGCCGGGCCAGGCCGCGGCGGGGGCGACGACGATCGTCTTCGAGAACAGCGCGGCCACCGGCAACACCACCGGGATGCCGCACACGCTCACCTTCGACACCACCACCGACGGCTACAACCACGACGTCAGCGTCAACATCCTGGCCAGCCCGTTCGACGCGAACAACGGCCGGCACGAGCAGGCGGTCACCCTCACCCCAGGCCGCTACCGCTTCTTCTGCTCGATCCCCGGGCACAGCCAGATGGTCGGGGAGCTGGTCGTCACCGGCAGCGGCGGCGGGGACACCACGGCGCCGACCGTGTCCGGGCAGGTGTCCGGCACCCGTGACGCCCAGGGCGACTACGTGGGCGCGGCCACGGTGACGGTCACCGCCACCGACGCCGGCTCGGGCGTCGACACGGTCGAGTACCAGGTCGACGACACCGGGTTCGAGCCGTACACGCAACCGGTGACGGTCTCGGCGATCGGCGACCACTCGGTGCAGTTCCGGGCCCGCGACAAGGCCGGCAACGTCTCGGAGACCAAGTCGGTCACGTTCCGGGTGGTCGAGCCCCCGCAGGGAGACACCACGCCACCGTCGGTGTCGGGCCAGGTGTCCGGCTCCCGCGACGCGTCCGGAAACTACATAGGTACGGCCACAGTCACGCTGACAGCTACAGATGCGGGATCCGGAGTAGCGCGCGTCGAGTACAACGTGGACGGCGGAGCCTTCACCGCGTACACGAATCCGGTCGTGATCGACGATGAGGGCGCGCACATGGTGCACTTCCGCGCGACCGACGTCGCGGGCAACACCTCGGCCGAGCAGATGCTGTCCTTCACGGTCGTCGCACCGCCCGCGCCGGACACCACCGCGCCGGAGACGTCGGCGCAAGTGACGGGGGAGCGGAACGCGGACGGCGCGTACGTCGGCGCGGCTACGGTGACGGTCAGCGCGACGGACGCGGGCTCGGGCATCCGATCCGTCGAGTACGCGCTCGACGCCGGCGCCTGGACGCCGTACACCGCGGCTGTGGCCGTGCGGACGGCCGGCGACCACACCCTGCGGTACCGGGCGACCGACACCGCGGGCAACACCGCGGCCGAGAAGTCGGTCGCCTTCACGGTCGTGCCCTCCGGCGCCGACGCCTGCCCCGCCTCCGACACCCGCGCCACGGTGATCATCGGCGCCGAGGACACCGGCGTGCCCAACGCCGACACCGGCGACGGCTGCACGATCAACGACCTGATCGCCGAGCACGCGTCCTATCCCGACCACGGCAGCTTCGTCCGCCACGTCGAGGCGGTCACCGACCCGCTCGTCGCCGCCGGCGCCCTCACCGCCCGGCAGCGCGGGGTCATCGTCCGGGCCGCCGCCCGCTCGGACGTCGGAACCTTCAACCAAGGAGCACCGCGATGAGACGTACCGTCGCCCACCTGGCCGTTCTCAGCACCGCCGTCGCCGTCTCGACCTTCGCGGGCGCGCCCGGCGCCCGCGCCGACCTGGTGACGCACTGCGTCGGCACCGGCGGCGCGGTGACCGTCCCCAACGACCTGTACGTGCCCGCCGGCCAGTCCTGCGCCCTCACCGGCACCACCGTCACGGGCAACGTCAGCGTCGCGGCCGGCGCCAACCTCGTGGTCACCGGCGGCCACCTGCGCGGGGACGTGCAGGTCGCCGCCGACGGCTACCTCGACGCGACGAACACCGAGATCGGCGGTGGCGTGGATCTGGCCTCGGGCGGCTACGGCGCGTTCCTCAAGGACGCCTCGGCCGCCTCGCTCACGGTCCGCGCCAAGGGCTCCGCGACGATCGACAGCTTCCTGTTCGTGGAGCACACCTCGGTCGACGGCAACGTCACGACCAGCGCGGGCGAGGTGCGCCTCGACCGCACCACCGAGGTCGCCGGCAACGTCAGCAGCACCGGCTCCTACTACACCGACGTGCACGACTCGTTCGTCGACGGCACGCTGTCGGTGCTCAACAGCGCGACGGGCAGCGTGATCTGCGGCAGCGCGGTCCGCGGCCGGGCCACCTTCGCCGGCAACCTGGGCGGGGTGCAGCTCGGGCCGAACGGCAGCCTCGACAGTTGCGCGTCCGGCGGTTACTGGGGCCGGGACGTCAGCATCACGAACACCACGGGCGGTGTCCGGGTCGACGACAACATCATCGACGGTCAGCTGACCGCCTCCAGCAACACCCCGGCCGCGGTGATCGCCGCGAACAACCGCATCCGTGGCGGCGTCGTCGGTCAGCAGGCGTCCGCCGCCCGGGCTCGCGCGCTGGCGGAGCGGCCGGCCGCCGACCGCGACGCCGCCGGTGAGCAGCGGGCCGAGGCACGCCGCACCGACGCCGTCCAGGAGGCCCGCGCCGCCGGTGACGCCGGGCTGTGAACCGCACACATACCGCGGCGTCGATCGGGGTACCCCTGCGGCGGTGACCGTGCCGTCAGAGGGAGAACGCGTCGTGTCCGCCTACCGGAAGTACTGGGCGATCGTCGTCGTCATGCTCGCCGTCGCCGGGTGCGCGGTGCAGTGGGGGACCCCCGAGTCCGACTCCGCCGCACCGCCCCGGGCCGGCGGCTCGGCGCGCGACGTGGTGACCCCCGCGCTGCGCGACGTCGAGCGGTTCTGGACGGCGACGTATCCCCAGCTGGCCGACGGACGGAAGTTCACCCCGGTCAAGGGCGGCTATCACCCGTACACCCGGAGCAAGCTCCCGCCGCCGTGCGGGGGCGAGCCGACCGACTACCAGCCCAACGCGTTCTACTGCCCGTCCGGAGACTTCATCGCCTGGGACGCCCAGACGCTGATCCCCGAGCTGCAGGCACAGTACGGCGACCTGCTCGTCGGCGTCGTCATGGCGCACGAGTACGGCCACGCGATCCAGACCCGGCTGGGGCAGACCGAGCAGCCCACGGTCGTGCTGGAGCAGCAGGCCGACTGCTTCGCCGGCGCGTGGCTGGCCGACGCGCTCGCCGGCCGCTCCACCGCGTTCACCGGCGTCACCCCGCAGCAGCTGGACAACACGGTCGCGGGGCTGCTGGTGCTGCGCGATCAGCCGGGCACCTCGGCGGCGAACCCGCAGGCGCACGGCAACGCCTTCGACCGCATCCGGGCGCTGCAGGACGGCGTCGAGGAGGGCGCGAAGCTGTGCGCCACGTACCGGGCGGACAACGTGCCGGTGACGGAGGTGCCGTTCCGGACCCGCGAGGACGCGGCCAACGGCGGCGACCTGCCGTACGCGCAGGCGATCAGCGCGCTCAGCCAGGACGCGCAGGACTACTGGTCGAAGGCGTACCCGGGGCTCGCCGGGCAGCCGTGGCAGACCCTGCGGGTCGAGCCGTTCGACGCGGGGTCCCCGCCGGCGTGCGACCGCCCCGACGCCTCGGCCGGGGGAGCGGCGTTCTACTGCCCGGACGGTGACTTCGCCGCCTTCGACAACGCCCGCCTCGCCCCCGCCCTGTACGAGAACATCGGCGACAACGCGGTCGGCATGCTGCTCGGCGACCTGTTCGCCCGGGCCGCGCAGTCCCGCCGGGGCGCCGACACCCGGAACCGCGCCGGCCAGCTCGCCGTGGACTGCCTCGCCGGCTCGTGGACGTCGTCGCAGCTGAGCCGTACGCCGGACCAGGGCATCACGCTCTCGCCCGGTGACCTGGACGAGGCGGTCGCGGCGCTGCTCGCGTTCGGGCGCGCCGGGGGTGACTCGGGCACGAGCGCCTTCGACCGGATCGGGGCGTACCGCGACGGCGTCATCAAGGGCCTCGACGGCTGCACCACCTGAGATGCTTGCCGGGCCGGGCCGGCGGGTACGTCACCGGCAGCCGACGTTGAGGAGACGACCGTGTTCCTGCTTTTCGGGCTCCGTACCCGCGATCACCTGCTGGGCACCGGGCCGATGGTCTGCGACGTCTGCGGGGTGAACGCGATGCAGCAGCTCATGAAGCGGTCGACGAAGTTCACGCTGTTCTTCATCCCGCTCTTCCCCGTACGGGCGGCCCGGTACTTCCGCTTCTGCGGGAACTGCGGCGTCCAGCGGGCGATCGACCCGCGCTTCGCCGAGCAGCTGGCGGCCTGAGTCCACGCGGACGGGTCCGCTGACCGTTTCATCCCATTAGCCTGAAAGAATCGGCCGACCGGAAGTTCTTCGCCTGCTCGGGACCGGGCCGCGCACCGCGGCCCGGCAGGCGGCTGCGCTCTTCGCCCTGGCCGGAGGCCTCGCGCTCGTCGCGCTGGTCAACGAGACCGGGCGCGTCCGCGACCTGCTGCTGGTCGCCGCGGCCGACTTCGGGCTCGCCCTGCTGGCGGTCGTGCTGCCGTGGCAGCGGTGGGGTCCCGCCCGGCCGGCCCTGCTCGCGCTGCCGGGCTTCGCGGTGCTCGGGTTCTCGACGTGGGCGTTCGGGGGCGTCGCGGTGGGCACCGGGCCGTTCCTCGTGCTGCTCTACACCTGGGCGGCCCTGCACTGCCGCCGCCGGGTGCTGGTCGCCCTGGTCGTGCCGGCCACCGCGGCGTACGTCGTGCCGCTGGTCCTGACCCGTCAGCCGCCCGTCGTGCTGAGCAGCGCCTTCATCCTGCTCCCGGTCGCCGTCGCCGTGGCGCTGCTCGTCGAGGCCCAGGCCCGGCACCTGCGCGACGACCGGGAGCGGTTGGAGCGCATCGAGCGCTGGCGGGCCGCGATGATCGGCGCCCTGGCCCATGACGTCCGCTCCCCGCTGGCCGCCGTCCAGATGACCCTGGAGGAGCTCGCGCACGAGGCCACCGGGCCCGGCTCACGCATGATCGAGGCCGCGCTGCGGCAGACCGCGCGCATCTCCCGGCTGGCCAGCGGGCTGCTCGACCTCAACCGCATCGACACCACCGGGCAGCTGCGCCTCGACGTGCAGCCCGTGCCGGCCCGCGCGGCGGTGCTCGACGCGCTCTCGTACGTGGCCGCCGAGATCGACGTACGGGTCGAGGACGGCCGGACGCTGCGCGTGGACCGGGAGCGGTTCGAGCAGATCGTCATCAACCTGGTCGGCAACGCGCTGCGGTACGGTCGCCCCCCGGTGGTCGTCAGCGTCACCGGCGACGGGGTCACCGACCGGCTGGAGGTCCGCGACCACGGCCCCGGCGTCCCCGAGGAGCGCCGGTCCCGGCTGTTCACCCGGTTCGCGGCCGGCGGCGCCGAGGGCGTCGGCCTGGGGCTGTGGATCGTGCGCGAGCTCGCCCGGGCGCACGGCGGCGAGGCCCGCTACGAGCCGGCCGACCCGGGGGCCCGCATGGTGATCACCTTCCCGGCGCTCGCGGGCACACCCGCCGGACTTTCGGATCTTCCGGCGGAATCGAGCACTTTCTGACCTTCACTCCGGGCAGGTACGGGCGGCAGACTGACCCGTCTTTTCCGACCCGTCTCGCTGAAGGAGAACCCCGCGTGCGACGCAGCACGAAGACGTACCTCGCTGCCGGTGTCCTGATACCGGCGGTGGTCACCGCCCTCGCCGTGAACAGCATGGGCACCGCCAACGCCATCGCCAACGGCGAGTTGGTGCCCGAGGGGCAGTACACGTTCTCGGTCAAGCTGACCATGACCGGCATCCCCACCGCCGACGGCGGCAAGCGCAACAGCGGCTGCTCGGGCGCCCTGATCGCGCCGCAGTGGATCATCACGGCCGGGCACTGCTTCCGGGACGCGAACAACGTCCGGGTCGAGCGGCCGGTGGCCGACCTGACGACCGCCACCGTGGGCCGCGCCGACGTCAACGGCACCGGCGGGCACGTGGCCACGGTGGTGGCGGTCCGGCAGTCCCCGACCGCCGACGTCTCGATCGCCAAGCTGGACCAGCCGATCACCGACATCCGCCCGATCCGGCTCAGCCGCACCGCGCCCGAGGCCGGCGCGATCGTCCGGCTCACCGGCTACGGCTCGGTCACCAGCACCAACCCGGTGCCGGAGACGCACCTGCGCACCGGACAGCTGGAAGTCGTCTCCGTCGCCGACTCGGTCACCGGCTTCAAGGGGCACGCCCCGCAGCCGGACACCACGCCGTGCCCGTACGACTCGGGCGGCCCGTACTTCGTGGAGGGCAAGCGCGGACCGGCGCTGGTGGCGGTCGTGAGCAACGGCCCGTCGTGCCCGCACACCCAGGTCGAGAACGGGGCCCGGACGGACAACATCACCAAGTGGGTCTACCGGAGCATGCTGCAGGCCCGCTGAGCAGCGGCCTGTTCGCCCCGGCCGCGGGCGGCGCGCCCGGCACCTTCGCCGTCGGCACCGAGGACTACAAGGTCCTCAAGAACCTGCCCGCCCAGGGCT
>NZ_JBFAQM010000059.1:0-7976 GCF_040677315.1 Actinoplanes sp. NPDC049316
CTTACCGACCGTCAAGGAATTCATAACGCTCCTGAGCTGGTCAGATACGTCGCGGACATGTCCGTGACGTCGGACGCCTCAGCGGCCGACGTCACGGCAGAACCATCAGCTGACGCGGTGAGTTCGTCTCCGCTGCAGTGCGATCACATGAATTGGCCCATTCTGCCCACCGCATCCTCAACGCGGCGAACGACGCCGGGCAGCACGTCGGCGGCATGGTTGAGGCCAGCCGCAGCGGCCTTGAGATCCGTGGGGTTGAGCACCTCTGCGGCGTAAGCGAGACTCGCTGCAGTCGCAGCGCTCACGCCAGTGCCAGTGTCCGACATCAGCGCGATGATCGACTTCAGCTCGGTCACGGTCTCGCTCGTGACGGTGTGCGTCTTCTCCAGTTGCTCGACGATAGCTTCCAGCCGCTTAACAGGCGGTTCGGCGATCTCCGTCAGGAGCTTCATGAGCGCGTCGGTGTCCATCACTCGCAGGCGGTCCAGAACTGCGTTCTCGGCGCCCTCGTGCTGGATTTTCCACTTTCGGAGCAGTTCCGGCGGGTAGCGCTTCTCGCCGTCTTTGCCGTCGACTTCCTCATGGTGTGCCAGGCAGAGCAGGAGGAGGTTCTCGAAGGAGTCCCGCTTCTCGGCAGGCAGGTCGCGCCGGTAGCGGGGAGCACCGGGACGAACGCCGTAGATGTGAGCGACCTGCGCGTTCTTCTTGAACTCTCCCGGCCTGACCTCGAATACAACCGGGTGCGGACATGCCGGGGCGTAACAGCGGCCGTTACTGACCGTCCAGAGAGCGGCCAGCATCGCCGGCGGGAGACTCTTGCGTTCGCCAGCGCCATCAGCCGCGGGCTTCGTTGTCATAGTCATGCCGTCAGCTTGGCGGCAGGGTCTGACATTCCCGTGCGTGAATATCTATTCACGCACGGCAGTGGCTCGCTGTAGATCTCCTTGTGCACTGGGTGCGGCTCGGATATGCCAACTGAGGCGGAGGGGTCCGCGCGTAGATCGTCATCCTGGTCGAGACCGAAGGCTCGCCGAGTCTCCGGTCGCCCCGCCATGGGCGGTGAGCGGGGTGCCGGATAGCAATCATGTGTCGGCGTACCGGTTCCAGTGCGAAGCCGGGTACGTCAAATGTGCAGAAGGGGCGCCGACGTGAAGCACTTGCCACTCCGCTACTACGGCCTAGCGCCCGGTCTGCCATTTACGCTTAGTAGCTGATGAGACGTGGGCTGGCGCCCGAATCGCGGAACCTATTATTTGAGTGCGACGCAGCTTCAGCCGAAGGAAACGCTTTCGCCTATTCTGCACTCCTAACCTCGACAAGGTCACACTCGTCTAACCACCGCGCTAGCAGGCTCAGAACCGCCAGTCGTTCAAGTGCCTCCTGCTCTCCAATCTCACCTATGCCGTGGGCAGTTGAATTTCGTACAGTCATTTGCACTCCCGGGGCGAACTGGCGCAAACCGCCGTTCATGCTTATAACATCCTGGTCAGTTGAATTTCCCGGCCATCGCAAACGCGGCATCCCGGGCTGCGGATCCTTATCGCTGAAGACCTGCTGCCATAGGCTTGTATCCGGTATATCCCTGCGCCCAGTTCGAGCCTTAACAACAGAGACAAGCGATTCGCAGGCAGCTGCTACAGCCTGGCGATAATGGCCGTCTTCCCAAAGCCGCTTCGCGGCACCCCACACCGTGGGATGCATTGCTTCGGCACCAATTGTTGGTGGTCGCGATGCTTCCGCCTCAAGTGCTAGCCCCTCGAGGCGGGCGATAGCGTAGTCAGCAGCGTTTAGGATATCGACTGGTTCGAGCAGCGGCTTGGGGCGTGAAACGGTCAACCAGTTCGTGATTGGGTCGACTGCGCCGCGGAGCCCTTGCACCGACACAGCGATGCCCGTTAACGGCGTTGCAGCGGCAGCGCGACCTGCGGCGCGCGCCACGCGTTGCCGAGCCTCATCAACTGCCTCAGGCGAGACATCTTTGCGTAGCCACACGGCTGGCGCGACACCAACCGCCAGCCCGCTACCGAGTTTCCCCGGCTCCCCGTTAGGAACATGAAGCTTCAGGAAGTCCGCGAAAGCGTCTCGAAACTCCAGGACCGCGTCAGCGAGCGAGCGAAGATAGTCAGGGTTCTTGCGAGCTTCCACCGCCGCATGATGCCACACGCCCCGAGACATCTACTCACCCGAAGGCACCCCCGCACGCGGGCCGCCCAGGAGCGCATCCGAAGGATGGGGCATGTGCCGGTTGGCTCTAGTGCCCGATCCGCGAGTGTCAAGAGGCGGGCTACCTAACGTCCGGATGGCCATTAGAATGCGTGCTCTTTCCTCGGCCCCACCGCTTGTAACGAAATTGACCAATAGGTGACTGCGCGCAGCAGCGTTCCCGCATAATGATGCCATGTGGAGTGAGGTCTGGCGTGAGATTAAGGATCTCGACCTTGGGACCGTGCCGGCCTGGTTTGGTGGACTATCACTATTCTTGGCATTCCGCATCTTCCTTGGCGATCGCACAAAAGCATCAAGAGAGCAGGTCGACAAGGTTGGAGTTTGGATGGAGGTGGATTGGGATCGAGCGATTCCGGGATCGCCGACTGCTCCAACCTTGATCCGATTCTCTATCTCTATCAAGAACGGTAGTGATCTTCCCGTTGATGTGATCCAAGTGGCTTACGAGTTGTCCACCACTTGGATGAGGCCAGGGACTGGGGGAGTTTTCACTCCAGTGGATGGCACTAGAAAGTTCAAGGGTTCGATAGGTGCTACCCGGGTCCCCCCAGGTGAAACATGGTCCAATGCAAGACAGGATCCTCAGGTTGACGTAGGACAGCTATCCCCGGATCAAGGTTCCACGTTGGACCCTGAAGTGGGTGTGAATTACCGAATTCGCTGGTACCTCGTATCGGACAACGCCGGTCAACGCTGGGTGGTAGAGCCGGGTTACCCCATCACGCCGCTAAAATGGCATAGTCGTCGCCTTATTGAGTATCCCGATTCTTGGAAATACCGTTGACGACCCAGCACTTGCGGGCGGGCCGGTCGCAACCGAAACACTCAACTCGGCAGATCCGAATGCGCACCGCACCGGCGAGTGTCACGTTGCGCAGTGGATGATGCCATCCACTCGCGTTGCCACGGGCCGCCAACTCATCGAATCTGAGTTCGCTGGCGTCGATGCCGCTGTGTACTCGCTGGGGGCCCGTTCGGTGACCAAGAGTTGCGGTGGAGCCATACCAACCACAACACCGAGAAGCGCGCCGCAGCGCGGGCGCAGACGCTGCGGCGCTTGGGTGATCCCGCCGCGTGGGACTGGAAGGCTGTGACCAGTGCCTCGGGCAAGCTGAATCGAGCGATCCGGAAGTTGGCCGTCGGCAAGATCGGATCGCACCCGGTCCTGCCAGCCGCTGCAGAGTTCATCGCAGCAGCGAATCTTCAGCATGAATACGGCACCGGGATCCACGCGACGCCGTGCTTCGGCGGTTGATCTCACCGCCCAGGCCGCCTTGAGATCCCGGCCGGCGGTTTGGGCACCTGGGTGTCAAGGAGTTCGGCTTCAAGGTCAGCGAGCCGCTTGTCGAGAAAGCGGTTGTTCGAGCGGGCGGCCTGCAACTTCTGCTCGAGGACCCGGTTGTCTTCGGTGAGCCGGCGGAGACGCTGTTTGAGTTCTGTGTTCTCCTCGGCCAGGCGCTGGGCAGTGCCTTCGGTGTATTCGGCTTGGAGGTCACGGAGCTGGCCGAGCAGCAGGCCGATCCGCTCGCGCTGGGTGTCAATCTCGGCATAGGCAGCCTTGACGGCGTCCTCGGCGTTGAGTGCGCGCTGATGCCATGACGCTTCAATGTTCGCATCGTGTGTTGCCCGGTCTCGTCGCTTCCGGTCGCCGGTTGCTTCGATAGCGGTGGCCACGAGTTTCTTGGCGTCGGTGTTCTGGTAGAGGAAGGTACGAGACACGCCGGCTCGGGCCGCGACCGCGGGATAGGTGATCGGGGTCCGCTCGCGGCGCATGCTGCGCAGCGCCGTGTCGACGCGTTGCAGCTTGTCGTGTGTGTTCTGTTGGCGGGCGCGGTTGGCCGCCTCGGTTCGGGCGACTCCGGTGCCGGTCGCGGTCATTGATCTTCCTTCGAGCTGGCGACCGTGACGAGGTCGGAGGTTCGGAATCCGACGCCCCAGAGCCGGTGGAAGTAGTCCTGCGGACGGCGTAGGTCGAGCGCGAGCGCGTCTTCGAGAAGGTTGAGGCCGGCAAGGGCTCGTTCCAAGCCGTCGATCGCTTTGGCGGTGGGCTCGAACTGCTGGTGCAACCAGTCGGCCATCTCGTCGGTGGGCGCGCGTTCGGCGAGCGAGAACCAGTGTTCGCGCTTGCGCCGCCAGTAGAGTAGGTCAGCGCCGGTCATCACGAACTTGTCGCAGCCCTCGCAGTTCAACTTCCAAGGGCAGGCGCCGCCGTCAACGACGACCTGGTAGGTGCAGATGCCGCCGTCCGTGGGCGTGCTCCGGCGCCCAAGATCGATCATCAGCGCGCGGGCTTGTTCCGATGGCAGTGGCGTTATCCCGCTGGATACCAGCGTGCCGGGTTGTTCGGTCCCTGGCCCGGAAACCCAGACGGTCTGCAGCACGTCGTCGATCTCGCTGAGTGCGACCTTGGCATAGTGCTCGGTCATCCGTTCGGAGAGGTGGCCGAGGTAGCGTTTGATGTGCTGGAGGCTGGCGCCGGCTGCCAGTAGTCGGGTCGCGAGGGTGTGGCGGGCTTGGTGGGGAACGGCCGGTTCGAGGTCCAAGCCGACGATCCACTCGCGGAACCGCTCGTTGAACCAGGATCGGCCGATGGCATAGGTGCCGCGTGGGTTGCGGTAGGCGCGGGGAAACAGCGCCATCGTGCCGCGTTCGGCCGGGGCGGGTGTTCGCCCGTACCGATCTTCGAATCTGGTGATGGTCTTGCGCTGCCGTTCCCGCAGCCGTTGGAAGGTGTAGTCAGGGATACGGATGGCCTCGTTGTAGTTGCCGACCTTCGTCTGGTCATGCCAGAGCAGCGGGGCGCCGTTGTGGATGCCGATGCAGTCCAGGCGGAGTCCGACCACTTCCCCGGCTCGCCGGCCGGTCGCGACGATCGTCTCCCAGATGTCGCGAATCCCACGGTCCGTGCCGTCAGCCTGGTCCAGCAGTTCAAGATTGGCCTGGTCCACGAGGGCTCGAGCGGTGTCGTCGTCGTAAGGATTCCGCGGGCGGAAAGGTCGCTTACCGGCCAGCGGAAACGCCCAGACGACTCTGCGGTCCAGGCCGATCTGATCGGTGCGGCCCGCCTCCAGTGCGGCGCGCATCATGCGCCGCAGAGCATCGAAGGTGCTCTTGGAGGTGATGTCGCTGATGACCGGCGTCTTGGCGTTGTTGCTCGGCCGTAATGAGGGTAAGCGGTCTCGTGCGCGGCGGCGTTGGTCAGCGACGAATTGATCCACATGCTCGACCGACAGCAGGGCCGGATCGTGTCCGCCTGCGGGTGCTCGGGCTTCGAGAAAGCATCCCAGCTCCTGCGCCGCGACCCGGATGGCGAAGTAGGTGCCACGGCCGCGAGGGCAGTTCACCGAACGCAGGAGATCCGCCAGATGGTCCCAGAGCAGGTCTCGCAACCATCGCTGCGGGACCTGAGTGAGGTCGAACCTCTCACTGAGGTAGAGAACCCGACGCCCGAAGTGCTCGAAGTCGATGTAGCCAGCCTCCTTGCTCTCCGATGGCGTGATGCAGACGGTCTCCAGGTCACGGAGCATCTCGGTCACGATCACCCGCTCTTGATCTCCCGCGCTGTCCCGATCGAACTCGTCCAGGGAGCCAAGATCGCGGCATGCCTCCACAACCCGCAAGATCGCGTGCATCCACCAGCGGGTGTGGTCAGTGCGCTGCGTGTAAGCGTGCAGACCCCACTTCAGCTCGGCCTTCATCAATGGCTTCATGCCGTAGAGGCTGATCTGGCCTGGCCGTGGAGCCGGCTGGACGTGACGGCACCATCGACGGAATGCCGTCTCATCGTCGTAGGCGACCGGAATGGTGGCGCCGTGTCGGTAGCGCCGGCGAGCCCAGTTGGTCGGCAACTGTGCGCCGCCTGGGCGGCCTGCTCGCCGGTAGCGATATTCGTGATACTCGCAAAGCAGCAGTGGCGAGCGCGCCAGTTCCGGGCACGAAACCGCAGCGCAGGGGCCGTAGGAGGTGCACGGTTCCTGCCGTGTCAACCAGCCGTCGAACACGGCGGTGTCCGCCACCTGGGTAGATCCGCTTACCCCCAGCCATTGATGCATGTGGTAGGTGCACAGCTCGGCCAGCATGCTGCGCTGGGCTGGCCGACCGCACTCCCGGACACGGCAGTCCGATGGCGGGACGAACCGTCGGCGGGCATCGCTCGGCCGGGCGGTGCGCAGGAACTCCAGTCGACCTATACCGGCTGCTTCTCGTTCGTACCACTGCTTCACGTGGTTGTCGCAGAGCTCGCGTCTCGAGATGTAGCCGTTGCACTCTTCAATCAGGCAGTTCCAGTGCAGGGCCGAATGGTTCTTCGGGACGAAGATGACATCGCCGCGAAACAACGGGTCGAACCCCGGACTCTCGATCAAGGCGGTCAGAACCTCGAGCCGGTCCCGAGACTCTCGGCTGCCGACTTGAACCAGCGTGAGGGGAGACACGGTTGCCGTCACATCTGGCTCCAAACCTTAAGCAGGGCCGCCTGGAACTGCGGATCGTGAATGTCGGTATGACCGTAGATCTCGTCGACCGTGGCGGTGGACGCCCAGCCGCCCGCGTCGCGGGCGATCATGAGGTTGCCGCCGGCGGCGTCCAGGACCGCGGTCGCGAAGTTGTGCCTGGCCTGGTGCGGATGAACCCGGCCCAGACCGGCGCGCAGACCGGCACGCCGGAACATGCTGCGGGCGCCCGGCACGGACAGCGGCTGGCCATATTGGTCGCCGGAGAGTTGTACCAGCAGCATCCCGTGCCCGGTCGCCGCGGTGCGGGGATATTCGCTGGTCATGTAGGCGAAGTAAGTATGGATCATCGCGGGGCTGACCCGCCGGATCAGGCCGCCGTGCACGATTCCATTGACCAGGTCCCAGGGGTGTTTCGTCTTCGCCCTGGCCTTGTTGGCGTTCGCTTCTCGGTGGCAGATGTGCACGTGCGCGGTGCGGACTTGGGAGCACTCGGCGTTCTCCCGCAGATGTAGGTCCGCGAGATGGAGCCCACACAGCTCACCGATCCGGAATCCGCCGTCGTACAGCCACGTCACGATCATGCGATCCCGGGCAGAACCGAGCTTGCCCAGCAGCCGGGCTCGCCCGTCGTCGGGAAGCATCTTGGGATGCCGTCGGCCACCGCCTCGCGGGGCGAGCGGATTCGCTGGCATCTCGGATGAGACATGGCCCAGCAGGGCTCGATCTCGATCCGCCTTGGACGGCAGCCGGACCCGGCTCAACTCGCCCTGGAGGTCCGCGTTCCGGTTCTCCTCGCCCAACCCGAGGTAAAAGGCCTTGAGTACCGACGCGGCGGTCCCGAGCGTCGCTTTGCCGTACGGCCGTTTGCCTGCCCGCCACGGCTCGCCGAGCGGCATTCGCACCTCGGCGCCGACGACGCCCATGTACCGCTCAAGGTCGCGCAGCCGAACGGCGCTCAGCGGCAGAGCTTCACGTTCAAGCCACCGGAGATGATCGACCAGCAGATACGCATACGTCCGCTGCGTGCCCGGTTCGCCCTCGTAGCGGCGAAGGTAGCGATCGGCCTCGTCATGGACCGCGCCCTCCGGCCACAAGATCGTCCACGCTCGGCGACCGCCGCTGAGCAGAACCTCCTGAACTCGAATCTGTCCCACCACGCGCCTGCGGCCCAAACCGTCTCACATCCCCACGTCCCGTACGTGAAGATCATGGAAGGTTACAAGCCTCCCGAGATCAATAGCTGGGCGCTCACTGGACGTCACGTACACGAAGAGGACGGTGAGAAAACTCGATCAG
>NZ_JBFAQM010000060.1:0-7065 GCF_040677315.1 Actinoplanes sp. NPDC049316
GGGAGCACCACAGGCCGATCGCTTCGCAGCCCGCGGCGCCGGCGGCGTCGACGACCTCGCGGAACCACAGCGCGCGGCATGTTGACCCGCGCGGGTCAACACGCCCCGGCTCGTCCCCGAAAGAACACGAGCCGATGACCGCGATAACCCCTCACCTGCTACATCCCCGCGACCCACGCCAGTCGGTCTGCGGAATCCCCGCCGACGACGTTCGCCGGTGGGAGACCGAAGAACCACCCCGCCCCTACACCTGCGAGGACTGCCTCACCCAGTACGAGGAGGCAGCCCGGCCCGACGACGCCAACCACCCGATCGACGACGCCACACTCATCGACACGCTGCGCCGCATCGTCGCCGAGGGGCAGTACCTCAAGATCGACGGGGTCCTGGTCGACGTCTGGTCCGCCAGCGTCACCGTCCTGATCTGGGACCGGCTGTACGAGGACAAACGGCAACGCCTGCTGAGGTTGCCGTCGCATCAGCTGATCCTGCGGTGCATCCGCATCTACGCCTCCCTCACCGCCAAGGAAGGCCGGTGATGGCCGCCCGGGAGCCGCAATGGTTCCACTTCGGGCCGTGGGTCTTCGACATCGATGCCGCGCTGGCGCTGATCGCGGCCACACCCCACGAGACGCAGCAACTCGACGTCACGGCATGGGCCACCGCGTACAGCCTCCATCACCTCGACGACCCGCAGCGCCTGGCGGTCAGTCTCATCGGCCCCACGCGAGATGCCGTCGACCGGCTCTACGCGATGAGCACCGACCTGAGCAACCCGGTGATCCTCGGCCTCGTCCTCATCGGGGACGGCCCGCCCGCCGGACTGCTGATCGACGGCGTGCACCGGCTCTACCACGCCTGGCGCAAAGGCATACCGCACCTGCCGGCCTACGTGCTCACCGCCGAGGAGACCCGGGCCGTCCAGCACGACAAGCTCCTCGGCCCTGGCCGCACCAGCCTCATCGGCCCCATCTCGCGCCCCCTTCCCACCCCCACCGCCGTTCATCCGGAGCCACAATGACCTACCTGATGCCCTGGCAGCGTCCCTGCGACTGCCGCTGCCCCCTGCACGCCAAACGAACCCGGCTCACCTAAAACGAGTTCGGCTGCGCCTGCACCATCACCCGCGCCACCCAGCCCATCACGCTGCTGGCCGACCGCTGGGGCTGCGCACTGTTCCTCGACCAGGGCAGCGGCCTCTGGCAGGTACCGGCCCTGCCCGGCGGCACCTGGGAGAACGCCGGAGACATCGACACCCGGCACGACTTCCACCACGCCAGCGTGGTGATCGAGACCCGGCTGCGGGATCTCGTTCACGTGCTCGCGAACCCCGAGGTCTTCAACCTCTAAAACCCGCACAACCAAGGTGGGCCGCCCATGTGGGCGGCCCACGGCCCTTTTTGTGCTTCACAACCCTTTGGGAGACCGCTATGTACCGGACGCCTCGACCCGCCTGCGACTGCAACTGCTCCATCCACCGCGGCCTACCGCGCTCGGTCTACGACGCGGCGGGTTGCCAGTGCCTGACCAGCTGCGCCAGCCAGCCCATGACGCTGCTCGCCCCACAGATCAAAGGCGCGCTGTTCCTCGACCGCGACACCACGCTCTGGTTCGTGCCCACCTTGCAACCGGAGCACTGGGACTGGCGCTGCGCCACCCCCGTCACCGACGGCCACCCGATCGCCGACGCCGACACCCTCGTCAGCACATTGCTGGCCGAGGTGGACGCCCGGCTACGCGCATTCACGCACTGCCTCTGACCTATCCCCGGATCGCCTTCCTCCGGCCGGCCGCGCACCCGCGCAGCACGGCCTTTTTTGTCTTCACCGAAAGGCCAATCGACTATGACCAAGGCCATTCTCGGCATCGTCACCTTCGTCATCCTCGCCTGCTTCGGGCTGCCCATGCTGCTGCTGTCCGCCGTCATGGGCGGCAGCTCCGGGGCATGCAGAGTCGCCACCGCACCGAGCACCAACGCGTCCGAGCAACCGACGACCACCACGACGTGGGACACCGATCAACTCAACATCGCCCTGACCATCATCCAGGTCGGTATCACCAAAGGCGTCGGCAGCTGGGGCCAGACCATCGCCCTCGCCGTCGCCATGCAAGAGTCCGGACTACGGAACCTGCCCTACCTCGGCGACGACAACGACCACGACTCCATCGGCGTCTTCCAACAGCGCCCGAGCCAAGGATGGGGCAACCCCGAGCAACTGGCTGATCCCGCCTACCAGGCGGACAAGTTCTACCACAAGCTCAAGACCATCTCCGGATGGCAAACCATGCCACTCACCGAGGCGGCCCAGGCGGTACAGCTCAGCGCCTACCCGGACGCGTACGCGAAGTGGACCGCCGACGCCATCGCCCTAGTTGATCAATATGGGGTCGGTGAGATAGCCCTCGACTGCTCGGCGATGCCGTTCGGCAGCGCCGAACCGGCGCCCCGCAACCCCGACGGCTCCTGGCCCACGGAAACCTGCTCCATCATCCCGGACCCGACCACCGGAACCGGCTGCCTCACCCCACGCACACTCCACCTGGTTCAGCAGGCCACCGCCGCCGGCTGGCCGAAGCCCGGCTGCTTCCGCGTCGACGACCACGGGGAACACCCGAAGGGCCGCGCCTGCGACTTCATGATGACCTCCGGCGGCGAAGCAACCGGCGCGCAGAAAGCCAGGGGGGACGCGATGGCGGCCTGGGCCGTCGCCAACGCCGACCGCCTCGGCATCATGTACGTCATCTGGTTCCGGATAATCTGGACACCCGAGCAGGGATGGCACGCCTACGACAACCCCTACGGCGGAAACGACCCGTCCGGCTGGCACACAAACCACGTTCACATCTCGATGTACTAAAAACATTGAAAATTTCATCAGATGATGTATTTGCGTCGTTGGGCCAACGGCCGCATCGGTTCTACCGGCGGAAAATATAGTGCCAGCCTGCTGAGTTCATGAATGAAGGGTCTAACCTTCAGCCTGAACAGGACTTCTGCCGAGTAGTCGGGCCCGGTGCATCTATCGACACTGCGGGCGTTGGCGCAGCTTCCAGCGGGGCTTGACGCCACCGTGGTGTTCCACGTGCTCGCACATTTCACGCGGCTGGTAGGCGCCGTCAACGCCCTGCCCGACTGCGGACCAGAACGGTCGGGAGTCGCGCAGATGGCCACTACCGGTATACCAGGCCACTCCAGGGTGTTCGGCGCGAAGCGCGGTCAGCCCTGCGGCGGCGAGCCCGCAGCGCTGGTAGTCCTCTACCGTGTACGGCTTGTCCACCCAGCCGATGTTGCAGTACGGGCAGACCACGTACTCCACGACGAAGGCGAGTCCGCCCTTCAGGTTGGCCCGCCGGCATCGCCACCCGTGGTACCGCCCCGAGACAGTGTCCTGCCACGGAGCGTCCACCCAGGGGAGTTGACCGACCGTCGGTCGTGGCCGCCGATCGATGCGGCCACGGGTCACGTCGTACAACCAGGAGCGCACCGGAGTTCGCCCGGACACTCTGACGACATGATCAGCTTCCTCCCGGAGTCTCCGCAGGTCGCTGCGTAGCTCATCGTCCACAGCGCGAGACTATGGTTTCAAGGACGGCCAGTCCACGGGCGGCGGCGACCTCTGGGCTCATCCGCTGGTTCGGTGGCAGCTATTCGCCAGCTTCGAAAATGGCCTTCCGCCACTCAACCGTGTTCCTAGTCAACTCTTGCTGATGGCCTCGCCGAACTGGCGCGCCGCCTTGGGAGCGACGATTGCCACAGTCGCAGCAGTCGCGAAGATGGCGACGCTGCTGATCAGCACCTTCTTGCTGGCCAGCTTGTCGGACAATCGGCTGAGCAGATTTTTGCTCTCGGTGTCCTTCGCGCCTTCCATCTGCACGAGCTTCATCAGCAGGTCGAGCACGTACCGCTGCTGTTCCCACTCCAGGTCTTGAGCGAGCACAACCCGGAAAATGTCCCGGGTGTCCTGGCATGCCCGGTGGAACCACTCCTGACTTTGGCCGTTGGATCCAAGCGTGGCGTTGTGATGCCTCTCAAGAACATCAAGCGCATCGGTAGCGAGTTCCCTGAAGTTGTCCATCTCTCCGACGCGCCGCCGTACCACATCGATGTCCGTGTCCGGCATCGTGGACGCGATGCGCAGAAGCTCGTTGCCCTCGTACAGGTCAGCTCCGGAACTGACGTCGGCCGCCTCCACCTTGTCTTCGCCCTCGTGGCTCACGCAGCTACTCCGCTCTCACAGACAGCACCGATTCACAGCAGCGCCTGCGGCTGGGTGATCCGGCTCCTCTCAGAAGAGAGTGTAGGCAGAGCACAACCAGGGCGCACGACATGAGACGCGCCCTTCGAGGGACACTCGCAGGGGCTGTTATCCGGCGTGCTCAAGGTTCGGCGGCGTTGCCGGGTTGCGGGCCGACCGCGGTCGAGTCGACGGTCCATGGTGTTGATCGCGGATCAGCGGATCAGCGCTTCGGAGACGGCAGGATCGCGTTCGTAGTCTCCGTCAGGCGTCGATGTTCGGTGAGCCAGGCGAGGCTGCGCTCGACCACCGACCGTTTTCCGAGCCGATGCCGATGGCGCTTTCCGGCCGACCATTTCTATTCGTTCATGTAAAGTTTATGCATTTCTCATATGAAAACAAATCAGGAAGCGACATAGAGCGCCTCGCCACGAATCAACCGTTCGGTGGGATCAAACGCCTCGGCCATATTTGTAGACGAAAGGTGAAGTCCACTACCATCGAGCGCCGCGATAATTCGGTTTGCCAAATCCTTAATCACGACAATATCGTTGCGAGCACTCGCGCTCAGGGTGATCCAGATTCGCAAATCATTACCCGAAGAAATTGTCACTTCAGCCTCCGGCAGATTAAAGACTATACCCGCGCTCGTCAATGCGTCGCTTGTCTTCGCTCGGAGGTTGGCGGTGTTTTTGATGTCGACCTGATGAGCCGCTAGATAGATTGCATTTGATAGCTCCGCAGCTGCCCTATCCGCAGCATCAACGCTGATCGTATACAGGCCCAGAGAAATCGTGCCGCGACTGGAGTCGTATTCAAAACCCCAATACTCGCGCGCCACATCACGCAAGGCGGCGCCAGCATCGCGGCGCTGCCTCTGGGGACCAAACTTCCCTTCGCCGCGCGACCATTCGTCGAAATGCATCAGTGCGTCGCGCATATGCTTGATTCCCGGCAGTGCATCAGTGAATCGCTGACGAGCGGTAGACAGGGCTGCGCCGACGGCGGCGTCAATTCCGAGTGTCGATAACGCGACCTGCTCCAACCTTTCGGCGTTGAGAAGCTGCCGCAGAGCGAAGACAAGCTGTCGTGCATCGATCTGGCGCGAACTGAACCATGATATCCGGCGGTCATCATCCTCGCGAAGGCGCAAGACGGCGAGTTGGGTCGCCCGCTGCCACCACTGAGCCTCCGATACTGCTATGGCGTACGGATGGTCTGCAGGCGACCAATCATCGGGGGTGACGCTCATCATCGCAGCATTGTGACTCATAGGTGACACTGGCACCACCTATTTTGCACAGGTAGCCTGTTGGCCCTGAAGAGACAAAACGCTTCCGCCCTCTCGAATGGCATCGACTCGCGGGGTAGGTTCGCCGGGTTGGGGGCGCACCCCTGCCGGCATCGGGTTCAACCCCGCCATACAGAGTCGAAAAATCAGCATCTTTCTACGCAGGTCGCCAATCAGACCTCAACCTGTACGACGCATCACGGGCTGACATAGAGTGATATGTTCGATGACCTTAGGTCGTCTACACTACTGATTAGATCAAGTAGCCAGCCGGCCGTTCTACTCGACCCGATCGGAGAAGCGGTGTCTCGCTTCGTTTTTCAGGACGCTGTCGAGCGTTTCATTGTTGCTCTTGAGGATGCCCTATTACTGGATATCGAGGCGGGCCGGGTGAATGCACGCAAGGCAAGCCAGCGGGGCTCCAGCGGCGGCGGCCTCAATGTTGAGTCGCGGGCTATATACCGAGCAATTGCTGTCATGTCCGTGGCCGCTTGGGAGGACTTCAACGAACAGCTTGTTATGGCTGGCTTCAACCACCTCAAGAAAAGTTCGAGCGGCGTCCCCGCCAATCTGGAAAAATGGTTTCCAGTTAAAGATCTGCAATCTCCTGGGCCGTTTCACGTTCGAAAGCTGTACTGGGCATACTTCAACCTCGACCCCATGCCGTCGTGGTGGTTCTCTTTCGCAGCGCGAGCCCGTGACATCGGAGTCGACGCTGACTGGTGGGCGGCCTTCAATGATCCAAGGGAAATTGAGCATCGTACTCGGCGTGGAGAAGACGCCGCGAAGTGGCTCGACTCGTTGGTAAAGCTGCGACATGCAACCGCACATCAGGACCGGAGGCATTTCCAGCAGGAACCTGAACTCGGTGTCGCTACTCGTAACCGTGGCAGTTGGGGCGCTACTCGATACACCGCTCAAAACTCGATTGCTGTCGTTACCCAGCTTGCCCTCTGCACTGTCGGAGCCCTATCGCAACACCTATCGTGTGCAGGCGAACTGCGATACTCCCGCGCCCTCCGCTCATGGCAACTTTCCGGAAGCTCCTTGAACGAACTACCTCAATGGCCTTCCAGCTAGGCATTAACCATTTAGGCCAACTCATAATAGCGAGCGACTCACTCTCATGCCACCGATCGCTGTCCGCGCGGTAGACCCGAAGCACCAGATCAGTGCGCCGCATGCCGGGCGGGATACGCGGCCCCGCATACGGGCACAGCGATTCGCCTGTCGGGGGTTATCTGTCCTGGTAGGGGGTGGGTGCCACCGGACGTCGCGGTAGGGCTTGACGTTTCGCGCGGATGGAGCGGGAATCGCGTCCGTCCGACACGAACCGATCATGGCCCGTGAGGGGAACGTCATGACCTACCCGCACACGCAACATCCGGAACTACTGATGGATGCGCTCACCGCCGTCCGGGACGCAATCTTGCTGTGTTCTCCGCAGGGTCTTTGCGTTTTCGGCTGATGGCCGTCTGAGCTGCGGTGATGCCAGATGATGAGCCTTTGTGGAGTCGCCCGGGGCGGGTGAGGCCTCGG
>NZ_JBFAQM010000061.1:0-1391 GCF_040677315.1 Actinoplanes sp. NPDC049316
TGGTTAAGCCCTCGGCCTATTAGTACCGGTCGACTGAACCAGTTACCTGGCTTACATCTCCGGCCTATCAACCCAGTCGTCTAGCTGGGAGCCTTACCCACTCAAAGGTGGTGGGATACCTCATCTCGAAGCGAGCTTCCCGCTTAGATGCTTTCAGCGGTTATCCCTTCCGAACGTAGCCAACCAGCCGTGCCCCTGGCGGGACAACTGGCACACCAGAGGTTCGTCCGTCCCGGTCCTCTCGTACTAGGGACAGCCCTTCTCAAGTATCCAACGCGCACGGCGGATAGGGACCGAACTGTCTCACGACGTTCTAAACCCAGCTCGCGTACCGCTTTAATGGGCGAACAGCCCAACCCTTGGGACCTGCTACAGCCCCAGGATGCGACGAGCCGACATCGAGGTGCCAAACCATCCCGTCGATATGGACTCTTGGGGAAGATCAGCCTGTTATCCCCGGGGTACCTTTTATCCGTTGAGCGACACCGCTTCCACACGCAAGTGCCGGATCACTAGTCCCGACTTTCGTCCCTGCTCGACCTGTCAGTCTCACAGTCAAGCTCCCTTATGTACTTACACTCAACACCTGATTGCCAACCAGGCTGAGGGAACCTTTGGGCGCCTCCGTTACCCTTTAGGAGGCAACCGCCCCAGTTAAACTACCCACCAGACACTGTCCCTCGACCCGATCAGGGCCGCAAGTTAGATACCCAAATCCAACAGAGTGGTATTTCAAGATTGCCTCCACCCGAACTGGCGTCCGAGCTTCACCGGCTCCCACCTATCCTACACAATTGCATTCAGATACCAATGTCAAGCTATAGTAAAGGTCCCGGGGTCTTTCCGTCCTGCCGCGCGTAACGAGCATCTTTACTCGTACTGCAATTTCGCCGGGCCTGTGGTTGAGACAGTGGGGAAGTCGTTACGCCATTCGTGCAGGTCGGAACTTACCCGACAAGGAATTTCGCTACCTTAGGATGGTTATAGTTACCACCGCCGTTTACTGGCGCTTAAGTTCTCCGCTTCGCCCTTGCAGGCTAACAGGTCCCCTTAACGTTCCAGCACCGGGCAGGCGTCAGTCCATATACATCGTCTTACGACTTCGCATGGACCTGTGTTTTTAGTAAACAGTCGCTTCCCCCTGCTCTCTGCGGCCATACCACGCTCCAGCAGCAAGTGCCTTCACGCGTCCGGCCCCCCTTCTCCCTAAGTTACGGGGGCAATTTGCCGAGTTCCTTAACCACAGTTCGCCCGTCGCCTCGGTATTCTCTACCTGACCACCTGTGTCGGTTTCGGGTACGGGCCGCTCGGAACATCGCTAGAGGCTTTTCTCGGCAGCATAGGATCACTGACTTCACCTGAATCGGCTCGGCATCACGTCTCAGCCTCAT
>NZ_JBFAQM010000061.1:1489-3093 GCF_040677315.1 Actinoplanes sp. NPDC049316
GTCATGGGCGCTCCTACGCGGGTACGGGAATATCAACCCGTTATCCATCGACTACGCCTCTCGGCCTCGCCTTAGGCCCCGACTCACCCAGGGCGGATTAGCCTGGCCCTGGAACCCTTGGTCATCCGGCGGAAGGGTTTCTCACCCTTCATTCGCTACTCATGCCTGCATTCTCACTCGTATGGCGTCCACACCTGGGTCACCCCGGCGCTTCACCCGCCATACGACGCTCCCCTACCCACCCACACACCTGCACCAGCCGATCAAGTCGACTAGCGAAGTTATTGTGTGAGTGCCACAGCTTCGGCGGTGTGCTTGAGCCCCGCTACATTGTCGGCGCGGAACCACTTGACCAGTGAGCTATTACGCACTCTTTAAAGGATGGCTGCTTCTAAGCCAACCTCCTGGTTGTCTATGCGACCCCACATCCTTTTCCACTTAGCACACGCTTAGGGGCCTTAGCTGGTGATCTGGGCTGTTTCCCTCTCGACTACGAAGCTTATCCCCCGCAGTCTCACTGCCGCGCTCTCACTTACCGGCATTCGGAGTTTGGCTGATTTCGGTAAGCTTGTAGGCCCCCTAGACCATCCAGTGCTCTACCTCCGGCAAGAAACACGCGACGCTGCACCTAAATGCATTTCGGGGAGAACCAGCTATCACGGAGTTTGATTGGCCTTTCACCCCTAACCACAGGTCATCCCCCAACTTTTCAACGTTGGTGGGTTCGGTCCTCCACGCAGTCTTACCCACGCTTCAACCTGCCCATGGCTAGATCACCCCGCTTCGGGTCTAGAACATGCGACTATAAGCGCCCTCTTCAGACTCGCTTTCGCTACGGCTACCCCCCACGGGTTAACCTCGCCACATGCCACTAACTCGCAGGCTCATTCTTCAAAAGGCACGCCATCACCCCGAAAGGCTCTGACGGATTGTAGGCGAACGGTTTCAGGTACTATTTCACTCCCCTCCCGGGGTACTTTTCACCATTCCCTCACGGTACTCGTCCGCTATCGGTCACCAGGAAGTATTCAGCCTTACCAGGTGGTCCTGGCAGATTCACAGCAGATTTCAGGAGTCCGCTGCTACTCGAGAACACCACAAAGAGGCTTGCAGCTTTCGTCTACGGGACTCTCACCCTCTACGGTTGGCTTTCCCACACCATTCAACTAACCACAAACTTTGTAACTCTCCACCACACTGTCAGATGTGATAAGTGGGTCTCACAACCCCGGCTACGCAACCCCTGACAAGTATCACACGCAACCGGTTTAGGCTCCATCCGCTTTCGCTCGCCACTACTCACGGAATCACTATTGTTTTCTCTTCCTACGGGTACTGAGATGTTTCACTTCCCCGCGTTCCCCCCTACACCCTATGAATTCAGATGCAGGTAACACGACATGACTCGTGCTAGGTTTCCCCATTCGGACACCCTGGGATCACAGCTAGGTTGACAGCTCCCCCAGGCCTATCGCGGCCTCCCACGTCCTTCATCGGCTCCTGGTGCCAAGGCATCCACCGTTCGCCCTTGACAACTTAACCACAGAAAACAAGATGCTCGCGTCCACTGTGCAATTCTCAACCAACAACCAACCCACAACCCC
>NZ_JBFAQM010000062.1:0-2901 GCF_040677315.1 Actinoplanes sp. NPDC049316
AATCCGCCCACCACGGGCCGCGCCTGGAAGCCCTGCTGCCGGTTCGAGACCACGTCGTACCAGTCGGTGATCGGCACCCGCTGCCCGGTCGTGTGTGCGGCGACGGCCGGCCGGTTGCTGTCCCCGGGGCTCCGCGCCGCCTTGCCGACGAACGCGGGCCCGATCCCGGGATGCCGACGCGGGACGGGGACAGCAGGCCGGTGGGCGTCGTCCTCACCACCGACGCCACCGGTGGTTCACGGGGCGCCCGGCCGCCGCCGCGCGTGGGGCGGGCGGCGACGGCCGGGTTTCCGGCCGCTCGCTCGCGCCACGGCGACGAGCGGCTATGCCGTCCGGGTGGGTGCGACCACCGGGAACCCACCCGGACGGGCCGGTCGCCCGCGCGCGACCCCGGCGCGGGGTTCCGGCTCCCAGCCCTCGAGCCGCATCCCCGCCGGGCCGTACGGCGGCTGCCGCGGAGGTCGGCGCGCGCCGGATCGGCCGGGCGTGAGCGGGAAGGGCGAGGGCTGGCTCGGCGCCGCCGCTCCGTGCATCCACGGGGAGAGTGAGTCACGGAGCGGCGGCGGTCAGGCCGCGACCGGCTGGCGGCGCGGGGCGCGGGCGCGTACCCGCCGCGGCGACGGTGCGTCCGCCGCGGCCGGCCCGGTGTCCGTGACCGGCTCCGCGCCGGCCGGTTCGAGAGCGATGGACAGCTGCGCCTGCTCGACGACGGGTGCGGAAGCGGGATCGGAGGTGGCGGCGGCGGTGGGAACCGGGGAGGTGGCGGAGCCCGGAGCCTCGGACGGCAGCGTGATGCCCGTGTCGAACGGCTCGAAGCCGCCGCCGCGCAGCGCCGCCACCGGGTCGAAGCCCTCCGGCGAGCGGGCCGGGACGTCCTCGAAGGTCGGTTCGTCGCCGTCGGGCAGACCGTCGCCGTACACCGCGGGGGCCTCGCTGTCGGGGATCGGCGCGGCCAGCTCACCGCGGATCTTGTCCTCGGACTCAGGGTTCTCGACCACGGTCGTCGCGGCGGCCTTGGTGCGGAAGAACTTCGCCCGGCCGCGGGACAGGTCGTGACCGACGGAGACGGCCTCCATCTCGTACGTCGTGCGCAGGTTGCCCTCGTTGTCGGTCCAGTCGCGGGTGTAGAGGCGTCCCGTCACGATCACCGGGTCGCCGACGGTCACCGAGGAGGCCACACCCTCGGCGAGCCGGCGCCAGCAGTTGACGCGTACGCGAAGGTGGTTGCCGTCCACCCACCGGCCGGTCTCCCGGTCCATCCGGCGTGCCGTCGACGCGACCCGGAAGTTGGCCACGAGCGTGTTGGAGCTCGCCGTGCGGCGCCACTCCGGGGCGGTCAGCACGTTGCCGATCACGACAATGTTGGTGTCGAACATCGCTTCTCCTCAATCGGTCGAAGTTCGTGGGGAGCAGCGTGCCGCGGATGGCGGGCGGGGCGCCCGAGAAGATGCGCCGGCCTGTGGACAGGGCCACGCTGTGGAAAAGTCGGCATGATCGTCAGAACCTGGTATGGCGCAGGTTGCCCTACGCGTGGGTAACCTTGCGACGTGGAGATCGACGTCCTGGGACCGCCGTACGAGCGACACACCATCGACCTCGGCACCGACGACGAGGGCGCGGTCATCGCGACCCTGGTCCGCCGCCGCGCCGACACCCCGTCCCGGCGCGCGGTGCTGTATGTGCACGGCTTCGTCGACTATTTCTTCCAGACCCACCTGGCGGACTTCTTCGTCGAGCGCGGCTGGGACTTCTACGCGCTCGACCTGCGCAAGTACGGCCGCAGCCTGCTCCCCCACCAGACCCCGAACTTCGCGCGCAGCCTCACGGAATACTTCCCGGAGCTCGACGAGGCGGCCCGCATCATCCGCGTGGAGGACGGCCACGACCAGATGCTCGTCGCCGGCCACTCCACCGGCGGCCTCATCACGTCCCTGTGGTCACACGCGCGCCGGGACCGAGGCATCGTCGACGGCCTCTTCCTCAACAGCCCGTTCTTCGATTTCAACGTGCCGTGGGTCCTGCGCCGTCCGCTGATGAGCGTCGTCGGGCGCACGAGCGGCCGCAACCCCTACCGAGTCCTGCCCATGAGCACACTCGGCCTGTACGGGCAGAGCCTGCACTCCGAGCACCGCGGCGAATGGTCGTACGAGCTCAAGTGGAAACCGGTCCTCGGCTTCCCCGTCCGTACGGGCTGGCTCGAAGCGATCCGCCGCGGCCAGGCCCGGCTGCGCGCGGGACTGGCGATCGACGCCCCGGTCCTCGTCGCGTGCTCCACGCGTACATTCCGGGGTAGAGGCTGGAGCGAGGACGCGAGGGTGACCGACACGGTTCTCGATGTGGAACACATCGTGCGCTGGGCGCCGCGCCTGGGCCCGCGCGTGACGATCGCCCGCTTCGACGGCGGCATGCACGACCTCACGCTGTCCGGCCGCGAGGTACGCGACGAGGTGTTCCGCGAACTGGGCCGCTGGGTCGACGCGTTCGTCCCGCCGAAGGGCACACCGGAGGAGGCCATCCCGCCGGCCCCGGAGGACACCCCGGAAGGCATCGCGGCCGTGGAGGCCGAGGTCGCCGCTTCCATGGGTACGGGCGACAGCGCAGCCGGCGACACGACAGCGGCCGCCGGCGAGAAGGCACCGGCATCGCCCGAGGACAAAGCGGACACCACGACGGCCTGACATCCGGCTCGCCACGAAGCCGACGGGACTCTAGGATGTGCTGGCTGGCCAGGCGCTCGTAGCTCAGCGGATAGAGCAACGGACTTCTAATCCGTCGGTCGCAGGTTCGAATCCTGCCGGGCGCGCTTTGTGATGTCTCAGGACATCGGAATAGCCCGAGCCTACGTTTTGTAGGTTCGGGTTTTTTGCTTGGTGGGTGCTGGTCCGGGTGGGCGGCCGGTGG
>NZ_JBFAQM010000063.1:0-2537 GCF_040677315.1 Actinoplanes sp. NPDC049316
TGTCAATGGCCAATCAGTTCGCCCCAGAGGCGGCCAGTAGTCGTCCCCGCTGGCGGCCACGGATTTCTCCCCGCTGGCGGCCAGATAAGTTCCCCGCCGCGGGGTGGTGCTGTGCTCAGTGCAGGGCTTTGACGCCTTGCCCGGCAGTGGCTTGGTTGAACCGGTAACTGTCACCCTGGGTCACGACGACGTGGGCGTGGTGCAGGAGCCGGTCGACCGTGGCGGTGGCCAAGGTCTTCGGCATGATCTCGTCAAAGCCGGACGGGTGCAGGTTCGAGCTGACCGCGAGGCTGCGCCGCTCGTAAGCAGCATCGACCAGGCGATAGAAGCCTTCAGCGGCATCCGGCGAGACCGGCAGCAGGCCGATGTCGTCGATGATGATCAGGTCGGTGCGGATCAGCCGGCTCATCGCCCGGGTGACCGAGTCGTCGGGCCGGTGCCGGCGGACCATGACGCCGAGGTCCTCGATGGTGAACCAGGCGACGGTCATGCCGGCCTCGACGGCGGCCTGGCCCAGGGCCTCGCAGAAGTGGCTCTTGCCGGTGCCCGACGGACCACAGATCGACACGTTCTCCTTGCGCTGCACCCATTCCAGACTGCGCAGCGCGTCCTGAGTCGGCCGCGGAATCGACGAGGCCGCCTCGTCCCAGTCGCCGAAGGTCTTGCCAGACGGGAACGCGGCGCGTTTGCGGCGGGTCCGCAGATTTGCCTGGTCCCGGCCGGCGGCCTCCTCCGCGAGGAGCACCCGGACGACCTCGGCGGGGTCCCAGCGTTGTGCTTTCGCGGTCGGAACCAGGTCGGCCATGGCCCGCCGCAGGTGCGGCAGTTTCAGCCGCTTGGTGAGCTCGATCGCTTCGGCCAGGGGGTCACCGGCGGCGCCGGTGACCCGCAGCGGGGTGATGGTCACTGTTCTCCTGTCGTGGTGCCGAACGTGGACCAGGCAGAAGTGCCTGGTTGCAGGCTGTGGGTCTCGCTGGCCCGGGTCGGTGCGGCGTCGTCGCCGCGCTGGTGGGCAAGCAACCGCAGCAGGTCGTTGTCGGCGAACCGGCCCGCGAGGGCAGCGGTGCCGAGGGCTCGGTCGACGTCGGCCGGGTCGTGCAGTTTCGCCAAGGCGACGGCCTCGGTCATCTTGCGGCGGACCCCGCGAACGCCGGTGGCGGCGGCTTCGACCAGCCAGGCCGCAGCACCGGGCCCCAGGGCCAGGAACGCGGCCTCGTCAGCGGTGCGGGCTCGCGGCACCCGCTGGTCGGTGTCGGCCTGGCGCGTCCTGGCTGGGTAGTGCTCGTCGATGATCGACGGCCGGCCGGGCTGGGCCCGCTGGTGGCGGGCGACCTCGGCCGGGCCAGTGTCGGTGACGGCGGTGACGATCAGTTCGTCGCCGTGGAAACGGGCCCAGACCCTCGTGTCGACCAGGTGGTGCGGGACCGAGTAGCGCACGCCTTCGACGGAGATGGTGCAGTCCCAGTTCACCCGGCGGGTGGTGCCGAACGCGACCGTGAACGGCTGCGCGGGCAGCGGATGCAGCCGCTGCTGCTCTTCGAGCAGCGCTTCGGCCGGGCGGCGGCGGGTGTCGCGGTGGATCCGGTCGTTGACCTGCTCGGTGAAGTCGCGGCAGGCCGCCTCGAGCTCGGCGAACTTGCGGTACTGATCGAGCAGGTTCGCACTCGTCGGGACCAGGTCGGCCTTGGCGATCTTCACGGTGTTCTCGGCGCCGCCCTTGGACTGCGGATCGGCCGGGACGCAGGTGCGGATCGTCATCCCGTAGTGCCGGGCGACCTGCACAATCTCCGGGTTCCGGACGGCGATGTCCGCGACGTGCTCGACCGTGATGGTCTTCTCGTTGTCGGTGAGCACGTAGGCCGGCACCCCGCCCAACCGGCGCAGGGTCGCGTCCAGGCAAGCCACGATCGTCGGCAGGGTCTTGTCCAAAACGGGGATCACGACCCGGAACCGCGACCAGGGCAGCCAAGCGCACCACAACGTGGTCCGCCGGCCGCCGATCCGCGGACCTTCGCCCCAGTCGAACTGCATCCACAGCCCCGGCTCCGGAATCCACGGCCGAAACACCCGCCGCTGACCGGCCTGCCAGGACTTCTTCACCGCCGCGACCGCCCGGCGGGTGGTGCGTTCCCCGCCGGCGAAGCCCATCGCGGTGATCCGCCGGTGCACCACGTCGGCACGGATCCGGCCGCCCGAGCGGGCCACCAGCTCTTCGATCTTGTCCATAAAGTCGTCGATCGGCCGGGACCGCTGCGCACGCTCCTCGGGGCTACGGCCCTCCGCCCGCAGCTTCACATACCGGGCAACGGTGTGGTGGTCGCACCCCGCCAGCTCGGCCGCCGCACGGTAACTACCCGTGAGGTCGTAGGCCTCCAAGATTTCCACGATCTCCCTGCCGCTCTTCACGCCGCCGACCCTCGCCGACCGGCATCCGGTGTTGATCAGCGGGGAAGTATCTGGCCGTCCGCGGGGAGGACCTTGGCCATCAGCGGGGCGGTAAATGGCCGCCTATGGGGATCATTCACTGGCCGCGGACA
>NZ_JBFAQM010000064.1:0-1473 GCF_040677315.1 Actinoplanes sp. NPDC049316
GGGGGGGTGTCCCTATGGGTTCTGTCAAGCGGCGAGGGTGAGCTTGTCTGCTGGCTTGTGCTGGTAGGAAGTTCGGGTGCGGAGCATGGCGTGCAGGACGTCGACGCGGCGGCGAGCGAGGCAGATGAGGGCGGCGTTGTGTTTCTTGCCTTCGGCACGTTTCCGGTCGTAGTAGGCCCGGCTGGCCGGGTCGGCCAGAGCGGCGAACGCAGACAGGAAGAACGCGCGTTTGAGCTGCTTGTTGCCGCCCTTGGGTGGGTGTTCTCCGCGGATGCTGGTTCCGGAGCGGCGGGTGACCGGTGCGAGGCCGGCGTAGGCAGCCAGATGGCCGGACGTGGGAAACGCGGCGACGTCGCCGACTTCGAGCAGGATCCGAGCTGCGGTCCTGACCCCGACACCAGGCATCGAGATCAGGACCGAGGAGAGAGGGTGCGCATCGAGCATCCCCTCGACCTGTTCGGCGAGCTGCTCGCGCTGTTTCAGCAGCTCTCGCAGGTTGTCGGCGAGTCGCGGAAGGATCGTCTCCGCTGCGGTGGAGCCCGGAACGACGACCGTCTGGGCGTCGAGGGCAGTGAAGATCTGCTCGACCAGGCGAGTCCCCATGCGAGGTGCGCGAGGCTTGACGATCTCAGTCAGTTTCGACCGACCGGCCTTGCGCAGCCCAGCCGGGCCGGCGCACCGCGACAGCACTTCCAGGACCGCGGGATGCTGCACTTTCGGGCCCAGCACCCGCTCGAGCGGCGGGTGGATCTGAGTGAGCAGGCCACGAATGCGGTTGCTGATGCGGTTGACCTCTCCGGCGAGGTCGTCGTCATAGCCGACCAGCATCTCCAACTCGGCCAGGGTGTCATCGCCGGCATCGACCCGACGCAGGGTATGCGGCAACGTCCGAGCCGCGTCGGCGATCACGTAGGCGTCGCGGGCATCGGTCTTCGCCGTGCCAGGATGCAGATCAGCAAGCCGGCGCATCACCAGACCCGGGAGGTAGGCGACCTGATGCCCACAGGCGCGGGCAACCGCGACCGGCAGGGCACCGATCGAGGCAGGCTGGTCGACCACCGCCAGGATCCGACCGTGCCGGGCCAACTTGTCGAACAGTTTCCGCAGCCCGGCCTCGGTGTTCGGCAACGCCGCATCGTGCAGCCGCTTACCCGCCGGATTCAACGCGACCGCATGGTGGTCGCTTTTGCCGACGTCCAGGCCCAGGAACACGCCGTACTCGTCGCTCACGTCTGGTCTCCCACGATCTCCATCATGGGCTCGGCCGCGGATCAAGCGTCGGACTGCCGGCAGCCACGTTACGAAGAGACCTACCCGCATGCGGGTGGCCGGGTCCCTATCAGCGGTCTCGCCGACGCCACCCGGCCCGGCGACAACACCCCCCGGATCATGCGTACGACAGGGGCAGTAAGTCATACCGGACCGAGCGACCGAGCAGTCCCCACCGGGGACGATCAAAAAGGTAACGGGGGG
>NZ_JBFAQM010000065.1:0-1373 GCF_040677315.1 Actinoplanes sp. NPDC049316
AGTGTGCTGGCTCAGGACATCGGAATAGGGTGTCTCGGGTCATCGGAATAGGTATGTCTCGGGTCATCGGCATGGCTGCGTGACCAAGCGGCCGCTGGTACGCAGGGTGCGGCGTGTCGAAACGTCGCCTTGTCATCACCGCTGTCCTGGCCGGCACGTCGCAGTCCGAGGCTGCCCGCACCTACGGCGTGTCCCAGGGCTGGATCAGCCGGCTCATGGCCCGCTACGCCGCCGAGGGCGAGGCCGCGTTCGAACCTCGTTCACGCGCCCCGAAGACCCACCCCACCGCGACCGCGCCGGCGACGCTCGAGCTCGTCCTGGGCCTACGCAAGAAGCTCGAGGACTGCGGCCTGGACGCCGGCGCAGACACGATCGGCTGGCACCTGCGCCACCACCACGACATCATCCTGTCGCGGGCCACCATCAACCGGATCCTGACCCGCGCCGGGCAGATGACACCCACCCCGTCGAAGCGGCCGAAGAGCTCCTACATCCGGTTCCAAGCCGAGCAGCCGAACGAAACCTGGCAATCCGACTTCACCCACTACCGGCTCACCCGCCCCGACGGCAGACCCAGCCGAGACGTCGAGATCATCACCTGGCTCGACGACCATTCCCGCTACGCCCTGCACATCTCGGCGCATGCACGGATCACCGCAGCCATCGCGCACGCCACCTTCCAGCACGCCGCCGACCTGCACGGATACCCCGCATCCACGCTCACCGACAACGGCATGGTCTACACCGTGCGGTTCGCCGGCGGCCGCGGCGGACGGACCCAACTCGAAACCGAACTACGCCGGCTGGGCATCGCGCAGAAGAACTCCCGCCCGAATCACCCCACCACCTGCGGCAAAGTAGAACGCTTCCAGCAGACCCTCAAAAAATGGTTGCGTGCCCGAACCCCGCAACCACACACGATCACGGAATTGCAGACCCTGATCGACACGTTCACCGACGAGTACAACCACCGCCGCCCGCACCGGTCCCTGCCACACCGGGCCACTCCGGCCGCCGCCTACCAGGCCCGCCCGAAAGCCACACCCGGCACCGACCGCACCAGCGACACCCACGACCGGGTCCGCCGCGACAAGATCAGCAAAGCCGGCACCGTCACCCTGCGCGTCGCCGGGCGGCTACGCCACATCGGCATCGGCAAGACCTACGCCGGAACCTACGTCATCCTGCTCGTCCAAGACCTCAACGTCCGCATCATCCACGCCACCACCGGCGAACTCCTGCGCGACCTGACCATCGACCCCCGACGCGACTACCAGCCCACCGGCCGCCCACCCGGACCAGCACCCACCAAGCAAAAAACCCGAACCTACAAAACGTAGGCTCGGGCTATTCCGATGTCCTGAGACATCACA
>NZ_JBFAQM010000066.1:0-1365 GCF_040677315.1 Actinoplanes sp. NPDC049316
CAGGGTCTTTGCGTTTTCGGCTGATGGCCGTCTGAGCTGCGGTGATGCCAGATGATGAGCCTTTGTGGAGTCGCCCGGGGCGGGTGAGGCCTCGGAGGTGATCATGGGAGTTCTCACGCTTCCAGCACCGTCAAGGACCTCACCCGCGATGTCAGCATGCCCTATCCCGGTACTGTCCGCAGTCACCGCCCCTTCCGACACACCCTCCCGCCCGATCACCGAGAGTGAACGATCGGGATTACTTGACGTGCTGTCGGTGGTGCCTGATCCCCGGAGTCCTCGCGGACTGCGCTATCCGCTGGCCGGTCTGCTCACCGTCGCGGTCTGTGCGGTGACGGCCGGGGCCTGCTCGATGGCCGCGATCGCGGACTGGCTGCACGACCTGGACGACATCGCCCGGGCCAGGCTCGGCTTCGCCCGAGGCGTGCCGGCCATGACCACGATCTGGCGGCTGCTGATCCGCGTGGACGCCGACCTGCTCGCCACGGTCCTGGCCGGCTGGCTGCATAACCGGACCCGCACGGACGGGCACCGCCGGCCACGATATCGGCAGGTCATCGCCGTCGACGGCAAGACCGTCCGGGGCGCCCGCCGCCCAGACGGCAGCCAGGTCCATCTGCTGTCCGCCCTGGACACCAGCACCGGCATCATCCTCGCCCAGGTCACCGTGGCCGCGAAGAGCAACGAAATCCCCGCCTTCACCCCGCTGCTGAACGCCGTCGAACAGGTACTGGGAAGCTTGACCGGACTGCTGTTCGTCGCCGACGCACTGCACACGCAGACCGCCCACGCCACCGAGATCGCTGCCCGGGGCGGCTACCTGTTGATTCCTGTGAAGGGCAACCAGCCCAAGCTGTTCGCCCAGCTCAAGGCCCTGCCCTGGGCGCAGGTCCCGATCGGCCATCAGGCCCGGGGCCGTGGTCACGGCCGCCGGGAGACCCGAACCGTCAAAGCCCTCACCCTGCACACGCCCGGCGGGATCGTCTTCCCGCACGCACAGCAGGCCATCCGGATCACCCGGACCCGCACCACCAGCGGTAGGACCAGCCGCGAGACCGCTTACCTGACCATCTCCCTGCCCGCCGCCGACGCCCACCCGGCGGACCTGCAGCGATGGATCAGGGCCGAATGGCAGATCGAGAACAAGATCCATTATGTACGGGATGTCACTTTCCGTGAGGATTCACATCAAGCCCGGACCGGCAACGGACCCGCCGTCATGGCCACCCTGCGTAACACCGCCATCGGATTCCACCGCACCAATGGTGAAACCAGCATCGCCCGGGCCAGCCGCCGCGCCAACCACCGCCCACACGATCTCATCACAGCCGTGACCAGCAGTAACGGGACAATGCAATGACCCTG
>NZ_JBFAQM010000067.1:0-1212 GCF_040677315.1 Actinoplanes sp. NPDC049316
CAGTGTGCTGGCTCAGGACATCGGAAACCCATGTCTCAAGTCATCGGAAACCGGTGTGTCAAGACATAGGAAACTCTGGATGACGGCGATCGTCGCGGGGTGTCCAAAGCCCGTCTTGTGATCACCGCTGTTGTCGTTGAAGGTCGTAGCCAGGCCGAGACCGCCCGCGCCTATGGGGTGTCCAAGGGCTGGGTGTCGAAGTTGATCGCCCGGTACCGGGCCGAGGGTGAGGCAGCGTTCGAGCCGCACTCCCGGCGGCCGAACACCTCACCGACTGCGATCGGCCCAAGTGTGGTCGAGTTGATCGTGGCCGTCCGTAAGAGGCTGGCCGAGCGTGGCCTGGATGCCGGCCCGGACACGATCCGCTGGCATCTGCAGCACCACCATCACGTGAGCGTCTCGCGGGCCACGATCGCCCGGCACCTGGCCGCGCAGAACTTGGTCGTGCCCGAGCCGGCCAAACGGCCGAAGAGTTCCTACATCCGCTTCCAGGCCGAGCAGTCCAACGAGTGCTGGCAGGCCGACTTCACCCACTACCGGCTCACCCGAGCTGACGGCCGGCTCGGCACCGACGTGGAGATCCTGTCGTGGCTCGACGACCACTCCCGCTACGCCCTCTCGGTCACCGCCCACTTGAGGGTCACCGGCGCCGTGGTGCGCCAAAAGTTCCGTGAAACCGTTGCCACTTATGGTGTCCCGGCCTCCACCCTGACCGACAACGGCATGGTGTTCACCACCCGCCTGTCCGGGGGCAGCCTGCGCGGCAGCCGCGGCCGCAACGGCCTCGAACAAGAACTACACCGGCTCAAAGTCACCCAGAAGAACTCCCGCCCGAACCACCCCACCACCTGCGGCAAAGTCGAACGATTCCAGCAAACCCTCAAGAAATGGCTCCGCAGCCAGCCCCAGTCAACCGGCCGACGTCTTCCAGCTCCAGGCGTTGATCGACGACTTCGTCGACGAATACAACCACCGCCGCCCGCACCGATCCCTGCCCCGCTACGCCACCCCGGCCACCGCCTACCAGACCCGCCCCAAAGCCCAACCCGGCAACCGAACCACGCCCGAAACCCACGAACGACTCCGCCACGACCGCATCGACAAAGCCGGAAAGATCACCCTGCGCTACGGCGGGCAGCTCTACTCCATCGGCCTCGGCCGAACCCACACCGGAACCCACGTCCTGATCCTGGTCCAAGACCTCAACATCCG
>NZ_JBFAQM010000068.1:0-1098 GCF_040677315.1 Actinoplanes sp. NPDC049316
TGTACTGACCCGTGAGGTTGGGGACGCGGCTTGAGGGTGGTTGGCCGCCGAGTGCGGTGTGCCCGCGGTGGTGATTGTAAGAGTGGATCCAGGCGGGTAACGCTTGGCGGCGTTCGGTTTCGGTGCGGTAAGCGCGGGCGTAAGCCCATTCCTCGAGCAGGGTGCGGTTGTAGCGTTCGACTTTGCCGTTGGTCTGGGGCCGGTAGGGCCGGGTGCGTTTGTGAGTGATCCCGGCCTGGGTGAGGGTGTCTCGCCACAGGTGGGAGCGGTAGCAGGAGCCGTTGTCGGTCAGCACCCGCTTGACGGTGATGCCGGCTGCGCTGAAGAAGGCGTGGGCGCGTAGCCAGAAGCCGGTTGCTGTTTCGCGGGTCTCGTCGGTGAGGATCTCGGTGTAGGCGAGCCGGGAATGGTCGTCGACGGCGTTGTGCAGGTACTGGTAGCCCAGGTTCGGCCGGTTGGTCAGCTTGCGGGGCCGGTCCGGATCGCGGTGGGCCGAGCGGCGGCGTTGTCCGGCGGCGCGGCCGAGCATCTTGTGGCCGCCGCCGTCGGGGATGTTGCCCAGTTTCTTGATGTCGACGTGGACCAGCTCGCCCGGCGCGTGGTGTTCGTAGCGGCGCACGACCCGGCCGGTGGCCCGGTCGAGGTGGGCCAGGCGAGCCAGCCGGTAGCGGGTCAGGACCCGATGCACCGTCGCCGGGTTCAGGCCGAGAAGGTAGGCGATCCGGGCCGGGCCCCAGCGGCGCAGAACCCGGATCTTGATGATGCGGCGTTCGGTGCGCGTCGGCGTTCGGGCCGGGCTGTGGTGCGGGCGTGACGAGCGGTCGGTCATGCCCGCCCGGCCGTCGGCGCGGTAGCGGTCGGCCCAGCGTTTCGCCGTCGTGGCGCTGACCTGGAAGCGTTCCGCGGCCCGGCGCAGCGGCCAGCCGTCCTCGACCACGCACTGGGCCAGGCGCAGCCGGCCGGTCTCGGACAGCGGTGCATTACGGTGTGGCATGAGGGCCTTCCACGGTTCGGGGTAGGACGTCGCAATCCACACCGAACCCGAAGGCCCTCACCTTTTACAAGATCTTCCCGTCACCAACGTCCGTGGTCAGTACA
>NZ_JBFAQM010000069.1:0-1029 GCF_040677315.1 Actinoplanes sp. NPDC049316
TAGGGCGTGTTTCATAACCACTCGCCGATGACGGTGATGGTCAGGACGGCCTGGAAGCGGACGGCTAACTTGTCGTAGCGGGTGGCAACACCGCGGTGGCGTTTGAGCCTTGCGATGCCGTTCTCCACGGCGTGCCGGAGCCGGTAGAGCTGCGGGTCGAACTTCGGGGGACGCCCACCCTTGGAACCTTTGGCCTTGCGGTGGGCGTCCTGGTCGCTCTTGCTCGGGATACACGCCTTGATCCCGCGCGAGCGCAGGTAACGGCGGTTGCCGCGGCTGGTGTAAGCCTTGTCGGCCAGCACCAACACCGGACGCGTGCGGGCCCGACCGACACCGAGCCTGCCCACCCGGATGCGGCGCAGGACCGGGATGAACTGCGGGCTGTCCCCGCGATGCCCGGCGGTGACGATCAGCGACAACACCTTCTGACCCTGCTCGCAGGCCAGATGCGTCTTGGTCGTCAGACCACCACGGGATCGGCCCAGCCCATGATCGGCCGGCTCGTCATGCACCCCACCGGGTGGCTCCTTCTGCAGATGCCCGTCGGTGCGCGCACCCGCGGCGTGCTGATGGGCGCGGCTGGTCATCGAGTCCACGCTGACCGTCCAGTCGATGCGGCCCTGAGCATCGTCTTGGGCCTGCAACGCTGACAGGATCCGATCCCAGGTTCCGTCGCGCTGCCAGCGACGAAACAGTCCATAGATCGTCGGCCAGGGCGCGTACTCAGCCGGGACATCACGCCATGGTGCGCCGATCCGGATCCGCCACCGGATTCCGTCGATGAGCTGCCGTTTCTCCCACTTCGGCGGACGACCGTTGCTCGGCGCGGCAGGTAGCAGCGGCGCGAGCCGCTGCCATTGCGCGTCGCTCAAGTCGTGCCGCCTCGTCACCGCTAAGGTGGCCACGAGGTCTCCGGTATGAAGTTCTTCTTGGTCGTTGAACCCTCTTACCGGAGACCTCTTCAGTTATGAATCACCGCCACGCCGTGACCTCGTACCGGCTAAGCGGGACTTACGAAACACGCCTTAG